>NZ_JABWQW010000023.1:0-100763 GCF_014268645.1 Pseudomonas sp. SWRI154 | reverse complement strand
CTTCGCCGAAGCTATAAACAGACTTTAACTACCGCCGGGGTGGGTCAGTTTTACTTCGGTAGGGTGGGTCAGTTTTCAACCGGTGTTGACATTTAGTCTCTCTAACCTGAGTTCAACAGGAAGATAAAGGAACACCACAAGATCAAATTCATTCTCAAGCGGTTGACCCCAGCCCATTACTGATCCGGCAACCACGGCGCGGCCATGAGAGCGCATTTCTTGTAGCAAGCGCTCTCCTCGCTGCGTTTTGTCTGCCAGATGCTGATATGGCGGGTTACTCGGCAGCCACAAAAAATCATCTGCTTCCAGGTGAGTTGTGCTCAGTTCCTTTGCTAAAGCATCCGCTAAGGTCGTGGTGCCGGTACCTGCCGCGCCTGTGATCAAGATGTAACGTGCCGTCTCTTTTGTCATTTCGCTTTCAGCCACTCTAAAACGAGTTTGCCATCTCCGATAAATTAACAGTGCCCCATTGATGCGGCAGCAGTCGAGCGATCTCACTCGCCCGCTGCGTTGGCAGGCGAGTAAGAACGTCCTTCAGGTACGCATACGGATCATGCCTATTCATGCGCGCAGACTGGATCAAGCTCATGATTGCTGCCGCCCGTTTGCCGCTGCGTAGCGATCCGGCGAACAACCAGTTCGAGCGTCCAAGCGCCCATGGCCTTATCTGATTTTCGACCGCGTTATTATCGATGGGCACAGCGCCGTCCTCGATATATCGAACCAGTGCGCCCCAGCGCTTGAGGCTGTAATCCAGAGCTTTGGCGATAGCCGAGCCTTCGGGCACAAGGTCGCGCTGGCCTGAGACACGGTGACGGGTGCGTTCACTGTCGGCGAATTGGTTATCCCCGCGAACAATGCACCAAAAACCACCCCCATCAGAGGCCCCCAAATCCACGCCTGCATCGTCGCGTTTTCGATCAAATCCAAGATTGTCTGCATCAAATGCTCTCTGAGAAATTTTAGCCAAAATACTGTTTAAAAAAACAGTGATGGCTAATAAAACCACGAGCCTGAAAGCAATGCAATTTTGAGGTCAGAAATTTTCACCCTCTTGGCATCCATCACCCTTTCCCCGTCAATCTAGAGGCCTTCAAAAAACCGCTAGGCCAATCTGTACCTTTCGGCAGGTCTCATATCACTGATACATTTTTCACTCACTCCCTTGGGAAAGGGCAGTGATCGGCGTGGCTTTCGGTCAATGTATGCTCACTCTTAAATACATCGACTACCCGGCGGACAACCACAAGCTGGGCTGGAACGAAATGCTCGCCTGGCTGCGGGAGAAACGCTGGCAGAGCCTGGGCTTTGGCGGCAGCGTGTACCTGGTGCTGCTGATCCCGGTGGTCAACGTCCTGATGATGCCGGCGGCGGTCGCCGGGGCGACGTTGTTCTGGGTGCGCGAGCAAGGTGCCGAGACGGCGTTGGCCCGGCAGGGCTGAATCCGTCACAAATCCGTCATCGTGGCGTCACAACGACGAAATGGCCTCGGTCGACACTGGGGCCATGACCACACTCCTGCATGTCACCCTCGTCACTGAAACCTTTGCGCCGGAAATCAATGGCGTCGCCAATACCCTGGGGCGCCTTTACGACGGCTTGCGAGCCCGTGGGCACCGCGTGGAGCTGATCCGCCCCCGCCAGGCCGGGGACCAAGGCCAGGCCAGCGACGATCAACTGCTGCTGTGCCGAGGCTGGCCGTTGCCGGGATATCCAGGTTTGCAGTGGGGACAGGCTTCGATGCACAAGCTGCTCAGACGCTGGAAACGTCATCGCCCGGACGTCTTGTATATTGCCACCGAAGGCCCCTTGGGCTTGTCGGCGTTGCGGGCAGCGCGGCGCCTGGGTATCTCGGTGGTCAGCGGCTTCCACACCAACTTCCAGCAATACACCCAGCAATATGGCCTCGGCTTGTTGAGTCGGCTGTTGACCCATTACCTTCGCTGGTTTCACAACCGCTCGAGCCTGACCCTGGTGCCCAGCGTCAGCCAGCGCCTGGAGCTGGAACGCCGGCATTTTGAGCGCGTGGCCTTGTTGTCCCGCGGCGTGGACAGCCAACTGTTTCATCCGGCCAAACGCTCGGCCGCCCTGCGCGCAGCCTGGGGCCTGGACGAAGGTGATATCGCAGTGATTCATGTCGGACGCCTGGCGCCGGAGAAAAACCTGGGGCTGCTCAAGCGCAGTTTCGGCACCCTGTGTAACGCTTTTCCGACACAGCGAATCAAACTGGTGATCATTGGTGACGGCCCGCAGCGGCCTGCCCTCGAACAGCAATTGCCCGGGGCGATTTTCTGTGGGGCCCAGCGTGGCGAAGCGTTGGCCGCCCATTACGCGTCCGGGGATGTATTCGTTTTTCCGAGCCTGACCGAAACCTTCGGTAACGTCGTGCTGGAGGCGCTGGCATCCGGCCTGGGCGTGGTGGCCTACGATCAGGCCGCGGCGGCGCAACACATCCGTCACGGTTATAACGGGGTGCTGGCGATGCCGGGGGATGAAGATGCATTTTGCGACGCGGCCCGCTGGCTGCTGGAAGAACGCGAAGCCTTGCGTTGCGTGAGGCTCAATGCGCGCCAGCATGCCAGTCGCCAGGGTTGGGCCTCGATCATCGAGCAGTTCGAGACGCTGTTGCGCGGCGTCTGTGTCGGCGAGCAGGGCCTGCCAGCTGCGCCGACGGTGCGCTAAGAATCGATGAGGTCGGTTCAGGCGCCACTCAAACCAGCGTCATCAACGCCTCGCGGCTGAACGGCAGGATCTCTTGCTCGCGCCCTTCCCGGACTTTTTGCGCCCAGTCCGGATCCACCAGCAATGCGCGTCCCACTGCCACGAGGTCGAACTCTTCATTGTTCAAACGCTCCAGCAGGTTTTCCAGGCTGGCCGGCTGGGCAACTTTATCGGTGTTGACCATGAACTGGAGGAACTCGCCATCCAGGCCGACGCTGCCGACGGTGATGGTCGGTTTGCCGGTGAGCTTGCGGGTCCAGCCGGCCAGGTTCAGCTCCGAGCCTTCGAACTCCGGCTCCCAGAACCGGCGTGTCGAGCAGTGGAAAATATCCACGCCTGCGTCAGCCAATGGCTTGAGGAATTCTCCCAGCGCTTCGGGCGTTAGTACCAGACGCGCTGCGTAATCCTGCTGTTTCCATTGGGAGAAGCGGAAAATGATCGGGAAGCCCTCGCCCACCGCCGCGCGCACCGCACGAATCAACTCGATCGCGAAGCGCGAACGGTTGGCCAGGCTGCCGCCATAGCCGTCAGTGCGCTGGTTGCTGCCTTCCCAGAAGAACTGGTCCACCAGATAGCCGTGGGCACCGTGGATCTCCACGCCGTCCATACCGATGCTCTGGGCGTCTTTTGCCGCTTGGGCAAAGGCGGCGATGACTTCATCGATGTCCGCCTGGGTCATGCCATGAATCACGACCTGGCCATCCTTGAGTTTTTCAGTTGGACCATAGCCCGGCACAGCGCCATCCGGCTCGGTACCGAGGCGGCGCACGTTACCCACATGCCACAACTGCGGAACGATCTTGCCGCCCTCGGCGTGCACCGCATCGACTACTTTTTTCCAGCCGGCCAGCGCGGCATCGCCGTAGAAGTGCGGTACGTTCGGATAGCCGTTGGACGCCTTGTGGCCGACCGTGGTGCCCTCGGTGATGATCAGGCCGACCCCGGCCGCCGCACGGCGACGGTAGTATTCGATTACCTTGGAGTTCGGCACGCCGCCCGGTGAAAACGAACGGGTCATCGGCGCCATCACCACCCGGGTCGGCAATTCGAGCGCGCCGAGATGGAAGGGTTTGAACAGGGCTTTTGCTGGCATGAGGCACTCCACGGAACGAGGTCACAGGTCGGATATGACGACGATAATATGGAGCATGCAAAGCGCTGGGTAGCACTATTGATTGGAGTGATTAAGGTTCAAAAGGGGACGGTGAGGTTGTGGGTTCAAGCTCCCTCGCCACAAAGGCTCCGTGCTAGGCCAATGCTTTTTCAATCGCCTGGATTATCAAATGATTATCCGGCGCGGTGCGCGGGGAAAAACGCGCCAGTACGCGGCCGTCCTTGCCGAGCAGGAATTTTTCGAAATTCCAGGTGATGTCCCCCGGGAATTCCGCGCCTTCGCCCGCCAGCAGGCGGTAAAGCTGATGACGGTCGTGGCCGTTCACTTCCAGCTTGCTGGACAATGGAAACGTCACGCCATAGTTGAGGCGGCAGAAGTCCTGGATTTCCTGTTCGGTCCCAGGCTCTTGCCCGGCGAACTGGTTGCAGGGTAGACCCAGCACGCTGAAGCCCTGGCCCCTGTACTGCTGATAGAGATTTTCCAACGCCGCGTATTGAGGCGTCAGGCCACATTTGGAGGCAACATTGACCACCAGCACGACTTGCCCTTTGAAGGGCGCCAGAGGAAGCTCCTGACCATCCAGCGCTGTCAGTTTAAGGTCGTGGAAAGCACTCATGACGAACTCCAGGTTTGCGGATCTTTCGAAACTGCCATGGCGATGCTAACAGCAAGCGACTAAAAAGGCGCCATAGGGCGCCTCTCCAGTCAATCTGAGCGTAGCGCAGATCAGTGGTGATGGCCGCCTTCGCCATGGACGTGACCATGGGCGATTTCTTCCTGGCTGGCGTCACGGATGTCGACGATCTTGACTTGGAAGTTCAAGCGCTGGCCGGCCAGTGGATGGTTGCCGTCAACGGTGACGTCGTCGCCTTCCAGGTCGCGGATGGTCACGATCTGCATCTGGCCGTCCGGCGCCGAAGCGTGGAACTGCATGCCCACTTCCAGCTCATCCACGCCTTCGAACATGCTGCGGCTGAGGGTGCTGACCAGTTCGGCGGAATATTCGCCATAGGCGTCTTCCGGCTCCACGGAGACATTCAACTCGTCACCGGTGGTTTTGCCTTCCAGGGCTTTTTCCAAGCCCTGGATGATGTTGCCTGCGCCATGCAGGTAGACCAGCGGAGCGCCGCCGGCAGAGCTGTCGATGACCTCACCAGCGTCGTTGGTCAGGGTATAGTCGATGGAGACAGCCTTATTGGCGGCGATCAGCATGGGGCGAGACCTTTTGCATAAGAATGAAGAACGGACAAGTCTAAACAAGGATTTGCCCGAAAGCGAACGGAACCCGGACAAACGGGCTAGCTCGAACAGACCAACGGTCACAGGTTTTCATCAGGATGAGAACGGGCACTGGGTGGCCGAGCTGTCTTGCGGCCATACCCAGCACCTGCGCCACCAGCCACCCTGGCAATCCCGGGCCTGGGTGCTGGATCCAGCGCAACGTATTGAAAAAATAGGCCAGCCCTTTGATTGCGGCTGGTGCGCTCAAAGCCCGGTTAGCGATAACCTTGGCGACTGAATTGTGGGTAGACGGCCAATCATAGGCCGCGCCCTAGCGTCTGGGAGACCGGACACTTGTCATGCACCCTTAGAGAATCCGCATGCAAACTTTTTTTATCGCGCCCACCGATTTTGGTGTGGGTCTGACCTCCATCAGCCTCGGGCTGGTGCGTACCCTCGAACGGGCCGGGCTGAAAGTCGGCTTTTTCAAACCCATCGCCCAGCCTCACCCCGGCGATACCGGGCCGGAACGCTCCACCGAACTGGTGGCCCGTACCCACGGCCTCAAGCCGCCACAACCCTTGGGCCTGGCCCATGTGGAGCGCATGCTGGGCGACGGCCAACTCGATGAACTGCTGGAAGAAATCATCACCCTCTACCAGCAAGCCGCCATCGGCAAGGACGTGCTGGTCGTCGAAGGCATGGTCCCGACCCGCAGCGCCAGCTACGCCGCCCGGGTCAACCTGCACTTGGCCAAGAGCCTGGACGCCGAGGTCATCCTCGTGTCAGCCCCGGAAAACGAAGTGCTGACCGAGCTGTCCGGCCGCGTCGAGTTGCAGGCGCAATTGTTCGGCGGGCCGAAAGACCCGAAGGTGCTTGGCGTAATCCTTAACAAAGTCCGCACCGACGAAAGCATGGAAGCGTTCTCCGCACGCCTCAAGGAACACTCGCCCTTGCTGCGCAGCGGCGACTTCCGTCTGCTCGGTTGCATCCCGTTTCGCCCCGAACTCAACGCCCCGCGCACCCGCGACGTGGCCGACCTGATGGGCGCACAGGTGCTCAACGCCGGCGATTACGAAACCCGACGCATGAGCAACATCATTATCTGCGCACGCACCATGCGCAACACCGTGGAATTGCTCAAGCCAGGCGTCTTGGTCGTCACGCCTGGCGACCGCGACGACATCATCCTCGCCGTGAGCCTGGCGGCGATCAACGGCGTGCCGCTGGCCGGCCTGCTGCTGACCAGCGACACCCTGCCCGACCCACGCATCATGGATTTATGCCGGGGTGCGCTGCAGGCCGGGCTGCCGGTGCTGTCGGTGAGCACCGGCTCCTACGACACCGCCAACTTGCTCAACAACCTGAACAAGGAAATCCCGATCGACGACCGCGAACGTGCGGAAATCATCACCGATTTCGTCGCCAGCCACCTGGACGCCAGATGGCTGCACCAGCGCTGCGGCACGCCTCGGGAAATGCGCCTGTCGCCGGCGGTGTTCCGCTATCAACTGATCCAACGCGCTCAGGCGGCGAACAAACGCATCGTGTTGCCTGAAGGCAGCGAACCGCTGACAGTCCAGGCAGCCGCCATTTGCCAGGCCCGGGGCATCGCCCGTTGCGTGCTGCTGGCCAAGCCGGCCGACGTCGAGGCGGTGGCGCGCGCCCAGGGCATCGAACTGCCGCCGGGGCTAGAGATCCTCGACCCGGACGTGATTCGCGAGCGTTACGTCGAGCCCATGGTGCAACTGCGCAAAAGCAAAAGCCTGAACGCGCCGATGGCCGAGCAACAGCTGGAAGACACCGTGGTGATCGGCACCATGATGCTCGCGCTGGACGAAGTGGACGGACTTGTCTCGGGTGTCATCCACTCCACCGCCAACACCATCCGCCCGGCGCTGCAACTGATCAAGACTGCACCGGGGTGCTCGCTGGTGTCCTCGGTATTTTTCATGCTGTTCCCGGAAGAAGTCCTGGTGTACGGCGACTGCGTGATGAACCCACACCCGAGCGCGACGGAACTGGCGGAAATTGCCCTGCAAAGCGCTGATTCCGCCGCGGCGTTCGGCATCACGCCACGGGTGGCGATGCTCAGCTATTCCAGCGGCGAGTCGGCCAGCGGCGAAGAAGTGGAGAAGGTCCGCGAGGCCACCCTGCTGGCCCACGAGGCGCAACATGGCCTGTTGATCGACGGCCCGCTGCAATACGACGCCGCCGCCAACGAAGCCGTGGCGCGGCAACTGGCGCCCAACAGCCAAGTTGCGGGTCGGGCGACGGTGTTTATCTTCCCGGACCTGAACACCGGCAATACCACCCACAAGGCCGTACAGCGCAGCGCCGACTGCGTCAGCCTCGGGCCGATGCTGCAAGGCTTGCGCAAACCGGTGAACGACTTGCCGCGCGGCGCCCAGGTCGACGACATCGTGTACACCATCGCCCTCACCGCGATCCAAGCCGCCAACCGACCCCTGGATATTTAAATGCTGGATTTCCTGCCTGCCCACCTGCGTGGCGTCATCGCCTCATTGCTGTTGGCGCTGAACACCATCGCCTGCTGCACACCGCTATTCATCGTAGCGATTTTCAAACTGTTGCTGCCCTTTCCCGCCGCCCAGCGCTTCACCGACTGGCTGATGAGCCACATCCACGAAGCCTGGATCAGCAACAACAAAGCCTGGATGAATCTGCTGCGCCGCACGCGCTGGCACCTCAGCGGCCTCGAGGGCCTCGACTACCAGCACTCATACCTGATCACCAGCAATCACCAGAGCTGGGTCGACATCATGGTGTTGCAGTACGTGCTGAACCGGCGCATCCGACCGTTGAAGTTTTTTCTCAAGCAAGAGTTGATCTGGGTACCGGTGATCGGCCTGGCCTGGTGGGCGTTGGGCTTTCCATTCATGAAGCGCTATTCCAAGGCGTACCTGGAAAAGCATCCGGAAAAGAAAGGCAAGGACCTGGAGACCACGCGCAAGACCTGCGCGAAATTTCGCAACAACCCGGTCGGCATATTCAATTTCGTCGAAGGCACGCGCTTCACCGAAGGCAAGCATGTCCAGCAGCAATCGCCGTTTCGCTACCTGCTCAAGCCCAAGGCCGGCGGCATCGCGTTTGTGCTCGACGCAATGGGCGAACAACTGGAATCGATCATCAACGTCACGATTCATTATCCCGGCGGGCGTCCCGGCTATTGGGACTTGCTCTGCGGCAAGGTCGATGAGGTGGTGGTGCATTTCCAGGAGCTGAAGATCCCAGCGCAATTCATCGGCAAGAACTACGACCAGGATGGCGCCTATCGCCTGGAATTCCAGGGCTGGATCAACCAGTTGTGGCAGGACAAGGATGCGCTGCTTGCGCAGATGCATCGCGAGTATCCTGACCGTCACTGATGCCCGTTGACGATTCTGTAGAAACAAAAAAAAGCCCGCCGATGATCACTCATCGGCGGGCTTTTACTTGAAGCTTGAAGCTTGCAACTTGAAGCTGCTCCCCTTATATCACCCCGTGCTTGCGCAGCAGCTCCAGCACCTGCTTGACGCTTTCCTCCAACGTCAGCGACTGGGTGTCGATCACCAGGTCGGCGTCCAGCGGCACGTCGTACGGGAAGGACTCGCCCGGGATGTTATCGCCGGCAGCGGCGTACAGCCCTTGCGGATCGCGTTGGGCGCACACCGCTGGCGACGCCTGGACGTAGACCGTCAGCAGACGCTCCCTGCCGATCAGGTCCTTGGCCTGCTCACGCCCTTCGGCACTCGGTGCAACGAACGCGGCGAGGGTCAGCAGGCCGGCTTCGTTGAACTGACGCGCGACGTGAGCCGCACGACGCCAGTTCTCGGTACGCCCGGTACGATCTTGCGGCAGGCCTTTGTTCAGGTCATGACGCAGGTTCTGGCCATCGAGCACGAACACCGCACGGCCCAGGTCGAACAGCTTGCGCTCCACGGCGTAGGCCAGCGTGCTTTTGCCCGCGCCGGACAAGCCGCTGAACAACACCGTGGCCGGTTGCTGGCCGAAGCGCTGGGCGCGCTCTTCCACCGACACATGGGCCAGTTTGCCGTGATGCGTGCTGCTGCCATGGGCCAGCGGCTGGGCGACGATCATGCCCGCGCCAACGGTGCCGTTGGTCAGGCGATCGATAATGATGAAGGCGCCGGTGGTGCGGTTGCTCTCGTAGCCGTCCAGGGCAATCGGAGCATCCAGGGCGATTTTCACCTTGCCGATTTCGTTGAGTTGCAGCGCGCTGGCCGGGCCTTCCTCAAGCGTGTTCACATCGACCTTGTTGACGATGCTGGCAATCGAGCCCGGCACATAACTGGTGGCGCGCTTGATGTCGTATTTCTTGCCGGGGAGCATTGGCTCCTCGGCCATCCACACGAGCATCGCTTCGAAGCTGTCGGTGACCGGCGGCACGTTATCGGCGTGCACCAGCAAGTCGCCACGGGAGATGTCAATCTCGTCTTCCATGGTCAGGGTAACGGCCTGACCTGGACCGGCGTGCTCCAGTTCGCCTTCGAAAGTGACGATGGATTTCACCCGGCTGCTCTTGCCCGACGGCAACACCACCACTTCGTCGCCCTTGTGCACGACGCCGCTGGCGAGGGTGCCGGCGAAACCGCGAAAGTTCAGGTTCGGACGGTTGACATACTGCACCGGGAAACGCAGGTCGGTGAAGTTACGGTCGCCCGCCACTTCCACGGTCTCGAGGATTTCCATCAGCGACTGGCCGGTGTACCACGGCGAGCGCTCGGACTTGTTCACCACGTTGTCGCCCTTGAGGGCCGACATCGGCACGAAGTGCATGCTGGTGGGCTTCAATTTCAAGCCTTCGGCGAACTTCAGGTAGTCGGCCTTGATCGACTCGAACACGCCTTGGTCGAAGTCCTTGAGGTCCATCTTGTTGATGGCGACAACGATGTGCTTGATGCCCAGCAACGAGGCGATGAAGCTGTGGCGACGGGTCTGGGTCTGCACGCCGTAGCGAGCATCCACCAGGATGATCGCCAGGTCACAGGTAGAGGCACCGGTGGCCATGTTGCGGGTGTACTGCTCATGGCCGGGAGTATCGGCGATGATGAATTTGCGCTTTGCGGTGGAGAAATAGCGGTAGGCGACATCGATGGTGATGCCTTGCTCACGCTCGGCCTGCAGGCCGTCGACCAGCAACGCCAGATCGATATCGTCACCGGTGGTGCCGACTTTCTTCGAATCGCGGGTGATGGCTTCAAGGTGATCTTCGTAGATCATCTTGGAGTCGTGCAGCAGGCGCCCGATCAGGGTGCTCTTGCCGTCATCGACGTTACCGCAGGTCAAGAAGCGCAGCAGTTCTTTACGCTCGTGCTGGCCCAGGTAGGCGAGGATGTCCTCGCTGATCAAATCAGATTGGTGGCTCATTGTGTTCAAGCTCCGAGCTGTAAGCTTCAAGCGGCAAGCTTGTCGGCGTACAGCTAGTCAGAAATTTTGTTGATCAAGCCGCGAAGCATTTTTGAGAGCTCGCGAGTTTCTGCAATCCAGTTATCTGCCAGCGGCTGGGCGATGTAAGCAATGTCGCTGCCTATGAGGATCTGTGTTCGTAACTCTCCACAAGAAGCCTTCGCGATCCAAAGAAAACGTACCTTTTCCTTGGCGCTGCAACGTTCCATGCCTTCTGCGATATTGGAAGGCACCGAAAGTGCGGAACGGGTAATTTGGTCTTTGAAGCCGAAATCCCCACAGCGCGCAAACTCTCTATAAATTCCCACCGCCAAACATTTGCTTCGTTGCCAAACAATCAGCTTCTCGAAATCCATTGCGATCATCCGATGACGGCTCGCAACAACCGGCTGCAAGCACCAAGCTGCAAAATTACGCATACCGCCTTTAACTTGCAGCTTGCCGCTTGTAACTCGAAGCTTAAAAGTACCCCTGACGTTTCTTATCTTCCATCGAGCCTGCGCCATCGTGGTCGATGACCCGGCCCTGGCGCTCGGAAGTTCGCGTCAGGAGCATTTCCTGAATGATGTCCGTGAGGCTTTCGGCCTCGGACTCCACCGCGCCCGTCAACGGGTAGCAGCCAAGGGTACGGAAACGCACTTTCTTCTTGACGATGCGGGCTTTGTCCTCATCGGACAGGTGCTCGAGGATGCGCTCGTCGTCGATCATGATCAGTGTGCCGTTCTTCTCGATCACGTCGCGCTCGGCGGCGAAATACAGCGGCACGATGGGGATGCCTTCAAGGTAGATGTACTGCCAGATGTCCAGTTCGGTCCAGTTCGACAGCGGGAACACGCGAATGGATTCGCCCTTGTTGACCTTGCCGTTGTAGACGTTCCACAGCTCCGGGCGCTGGTTCTTCGGGTCCCAGCGGTGCTTGCTGTCGCGGAACGAGTAGACGCGTTCCTTGGCGCGGGACTTCTCTTCATCGCGACGGGCGCCGCCGAAAGCCGCGTCAAAACCATGCTTGTCGAGCGCCTGTTTCAGGCCCTCGGTCTTCATGATGTCGGTGTGCTTGGCGCTGCCGTGGGTGAACGGATTGATATTCTGCGCCACGCCGTCCGGGTTGATATGGGTGATCAAGTCCAGGCCAAGCTCTTCAACCATGCGGTCGCGGAACTTGTACATTTCCTGGAACTTCCAGCGGGTGTCGACGTGCATCACCGGAAACGGCAGCTTGCCGGGGAAAAACGCCTTGCGTGCCAGGTGCAGCATCACGGCGGAGTCTTTACCGATGGAGTACAGCATCACCGGGTTGTCGAACTCGGCGGCCACCTCGCGGATGATGTGGATGCTTTCCGCCTCCAGCTGTTTCAGATGCGTCAGTTTGTCGACCATGGCTACTCACGAAAACATTCTTATGAACGGCCAGCGGGCCGTGTTCGAGCGGGGAATCCTAGCACAGCGACCTCTTCTAATCAGGGCGCCGGCTAGATCGAAACAGCATATGGATATGCCTGCGGGTTCGGGCGCCGAAGGCGTGTCAAATGGGGTTCGGGCAGTCGATAAAGATGTGTTCCAGTGCAAAACGTCGCGCCAGATAGTCGCCCAGTGCCTGGACGCCGTAGCGTTCGGTCGCATGGTGACCGGCGGCAATAAAGCTGATGCCGTTTTCCCGGGCGCTGTGAAACGTCTGCTCGGACGCCTCGCCACTGAGGTACAGATCAACCCCGGCCAGCACCGCCTGATCGATATAGCCCTGCCCCCCGCCAGTGCACCAGCCAACGCGGCGGATCATTTGCTCGCTTTCGATCAACAACGGCTCGCGGCCCATGACTTCTTGGACCTTGCGGGCGAAATCCCGCGCCGTCATCGGCTCGGACAAGGAGCCGACCAAGCCGACAATTCTAGGGTTCTCCGGGTCCAGCGGCCCTTCGACGGTGATATCCAACTGCCGGGCCAGTTGCACGTTATTGCCGACCTCGGGGTGCAAATCCAGTGGCAAGTGATAGGCCAGCAGGCTGATGTCGTGCTTGAGCAAGGTTTTCAGGCGCCGCTGTTTCATGCCGGTGATGCAAGGGTTTTCGCCTTTCCAGAAATAACCATGATGCACCAGCACCAGGTCGGCATCGGCCTCCACGGCGGCGTCGAGCAAGGCCTGGCTGGCGGTCACGCCACTGACGATGCGCATTACCTGGGGCGCGCCTTCGACTTGCAATCCATTGGGGCAGTAATCGGCAATTCGGCTGCTTGCCAGGTAACGGTCCGCTTCTTCAACCAGGGTGTTCAGGGCGACGGCCATCAAAAAGACTCCTAAATATCCCGTTCAGAGGCGCGCGGCCTCGTATAATGCGCGACATTATGGGCGGTCTCATCCCGCCTGCAACCATCCTAGGACGTGCTTAATGCTCAAGGCGCTGCGTTTTTCCGGCTGGCCGCTATTGGCCGGCGTGCTTGTCGCTCTATTGATTATCCAGCGCTACCCGGAATGGGTCGGGCTGCCAAGCCTTGACGTCAACCTGCAACAGGCACCGCAAACCAAGGCGCCGCAACAGGGGCCGGTGTCCTATGCCGACGCGGTCACCCTGGCCGCGCCGGCGGTGGTCAACCTCTACACCACCAAGGTCATCAACAAACCCAACCACCCGCTCTTCGAAGACCCGCAATTCCGGCGTTTTTTCGGCGACAACTCGCCCAAGCAGAAACGCATGGAGTCGAGCCTGGGTTCGGGTGTGATCATGAGTCCGGAAGGCTATATCCTGACCAACAACCACGTCACCAGCGGTGCCGACCAGATCGTCGTGGCGCTCAAGGATGGCCGTGAGACCTTGGCCCGGGTGATAGGCAGCGATCCGGAAACCGACCTCGCCGTGCTCAAGATCGATCTGAAAAACCTGCCGGCGATCACCATCGGCCGTTCCGACAGTATCCGCATCGGCGACGTGACCCTGGCCATCGGTAATCCGTTCGGCGTCGGTCAGACCGTGACCATGGGAATCATCAGCGCCACCGGGCGCAACCAGCTGGGCCTGAACAACTACGAAGACTTCATCCAGACCGACGCCGCGATCAACCCCGGCAACTCCGGCGGCGCATTGGTGGATGCCAACGGCAACCTCACCGGGATCAATACCGCGATTTTTTCCAAGTCCGGCGGCAGCCAGGGCATCGGCTTCGCCATCCCGGTGAAACTGGCGATGGAGGTGATGAAGTCGATCATTGAACACGGCCAGGTGATTCGTGGCTGGCTGGGTATCGAAGTGCAACCGCTGACCCAGGAACTGGCGGAGTCTTTCGGCTTGTCCGGGCGCCCCGGGATCGTTGTGGCAGGGATCTTCCGCGACGGCCCGGCGCAAAAGGCCGGCTTGCAGCTGGGCGATGTGATCCTGAGCATCGACGGCGAACCGGCGGGCGATGGCCGCCGCTCGATGAACCAAGTGGCGCGGATCAAGCCCACCGACAAGGTGACTGTCCAGGTGATGCGCAACGGCAAGGAGCTCAAGCTCACGGCTGAAATCGGCCTGCGTCCACCGCCGGCACCGGTGGTGCTCAAGGAAGAAGAATAACTATCCCCCCCGTGGCGAGGGAGCTTGCTCCCTCGCCACGAAAACAATCCGCGAATCAGGAAAGTCAGAAATAGCATAAATTCTCATTAGTGGTGTTATATTGTTTCAATTCTAAGAATTGGAACAACATAACATGTCATCCTTAAAACGGATTTCCCTCGCCAGCCTGGCTCTGGGTCTGCTGGGCGATCCGGTCTTTGCCGAAGAAACCCAGCCCCTGGAGCTGGACGCCATCAACGTCACATCCAATTACGAATCCCCCACTGGCCCCGTCTCGGGCTACCGCGCCACCCGTTCCGCCAGCGCGACCAAAACCGACACGGCCCTGCGCGACGTCCCTCAATCCATCAGCGTAATTCCCGCCAGCGTTCTCAAGGACTTGGGCAGCACCAGCGTCGAGCGAGCGCTGGAATATGCCGGCGGCATATCGAAACAGAACAGCTTCGGCGGGCTGACGCTGTACGAATACAGCGTGCGCGGCTTCACCACTTCAGAATTCTACAAGGACGGTTTCAGCGCCAACCGCGGCTATCCCAGCACGCCGGACGCTGCCAATATCGAGCGCATCGAGGTGCTCAAGGGACCCGCGGCCAGCCTCTATGGGCGAGGCGATCCCGGTGGCACGGTGAACATTGTCACCAAGAAACCCCAGCCCGAAGCCTTCACCACGTTGCAGACCAGCGCTGGCAGTTGGGATCGCTACCGCACCGCGTTGGACGTCAACACGCCACTCGACGCTGAAGGCAACCTCCTGTCGCGGGTCAACCTGGCGGTGGAGGACAACCACAGCTTCCGCGATCACGTCGACAGCAAGCGCGTCTTCGTGGCGCCCTCGATCAGTTGGCAACTGAGCCCCGACACCCGACTGCTGCTGGAAAGCGAAATCGTGCGCCACAGCTCGACTTTCGACCGTGGCATCGTCGCGCCAAACAATCGCTGGAGCGGCGTCTCCCGTTCGACCTTCCTGGGCGAACCCAACGACGGCGACATCGATAACCACAACAACATGCTTCAGGCCGCCCTTGAGCATCAGCTCAACGATGACTGGCAACTGCGCCTCGCCAGCCACTACAAGCAGGGCGAACTCTGGGGATTCGCCTCCGAAGCGCGCCCACTGAACGCCGACGGCCACACCGTGAACCGCCGCTACCGCGAGCGCGACAACAACTGGCACGACAGCATTACCCAGCTGGAACTGCGTGGCCGATTCGACCTCGGGCCTTGGCAGCATGAGCTGCTGATCGGCACGGAATACGAGGACTACCGCAAGAACGAGCGCGTGACCACCATCGCTGGCGCTTACCCCATCGACATCTACAACCCGATCTACGGGCAGCCAAAACCCAACGGCGTGCGCTCCGGCACGGACTTCTTCGAGCATGTCAAAAGCCGGGCCCTGAACCTTCAGGACCAGATCATCTTCACCGACAAACTGCGCGGCCTGCTGGGTGTGCGCTATGAGCATTTCGAACAAAGCGTCGCCAACCACGTCAACGACGTGACCAGCCGCCAGCGCCACGACGCCCTGACCCAGCGCGCCGGGTTGCTGTATCAACTGACCCCTGAAGTCGGGCTGTTCGCCAACGCCTCTACCTCGTTCAAGCCCAACAACGGCCTGGACGCCAACGACAAGACCTTCGACCCCGAGGAAGGTGTCGGCTATGAAATCGGGGTCAAGAGCGAGCTGTTCGATGACCGGTTGAGCACCACCCTGGCGGCGTTCCATATCGAGAAGGAAAACGTCCTGACCCAGGTTGCCGGAACCGATTTCAGTCGCGCCGTGGGCGAGGCCCGCAGCCAGGGCATTGATCTTCAGGTCACCGGCCAGGTGACTGACGCGGTGCGGGTGATCGGCGCCTTCGCCTACATCGACGCCGAAGTGACCAAAGGGGACGACGGCATTCCCTCGGGCAGCCGCATCCTCGGTGTCGCCAAGCGCAGCGGCAGCCTGCTGGGTGTCTATGAATTCCAGGACGGCCATCTGCGAGGCTCGGACGTCGGCGCCGCGTTCACCTATGTCGGCGATCGCTCGGGCGAAGCTGGCAAGGACTTCGAGTTACCGGCTTATCACACCGTGGATCTGCTGGCTCATTACAAAGCCAGCGACAACGTCACCGTGGGCCTGAACTTGAACAACGTCTTTGACGAAAAATACTACGAACGCTCCTACAGCAATTACTGGGTCACCCCCGGTGATCCGCGCAACTTCACTGTCAGCCTCACCCTCGATCTGTAAAAGGAAGTCAGCATGAAATACCCCAAGACCTTCGCCCTGTTCGGCCTGCTCCTGGCCACCGATGCCTCGGCCCATGGCCTGTGGACCGAACAACGACGCGGCAACATTGAAGTGATCTACGGCCACGGCGCCGAAGACAACGCCTTCAAGGCGAAGAAAATCAGCGGCGCCTGGGCCTACGACCTGGGCGGCAAGATGATCCCCGTCACGGTGGAGCGTCTGCCGGACCATGCGCGCCTGCAACCGCTCAAGCCACCGGCCGTGCTGGCGGTCGCCCTGGATAACGGCATGTGGTCGCAGACGGCTGACAAAAAGTGGATCAACGAAGGCCGCAGCAAAGTGCCCGGCGCGATTGAGTCGACGCAGACATTCAAATACAGCCTGGCGATCTATGAGCCGGGGGCGAAACTGCCGAAGCTGGATCCGATCAAGTTCGTGATCGTGCCGGAAGTCGACCCGTTGACCGTCGGCCCCGGCCAGTCACTGCCGGTGCGGGTGCTGCTCGATGGAAAACCGGCGGCTGGGGTGAAACTGGTGGGGGACTACCGCAGCGCGCCGAATACCGTATCGACGCAAACCGATGCCGAAGGCCGAGCCAAGGTACTGGTGCGCAATGAAGCCTTGAACGTGATCGCCGCGAGCATGGAGATCCCACTCAAGGACAACAAGGACGTGGCGACGCGCGGCGTGTTCACCTCGCTGACATTCCTCGGCGAACCGCACCACGAATAGGACACCAAGAGCTGTGGGAGCACATACGCTCCCACAGCGACCGCAGGTCTTTAGAGTTCGCCCAAGGCTTCGATCAGGGCCTGGTTCTGCTCCGGCGTGCCGATGCTGATCCGCAGGAATTGCGCAATGCGCTCTTGCTTGAAGTGCCGCACAATCACGCCTTGCTCGCGCAATTTCGCCGCCAGCCCCGCCGCGTCGTGCCGGGGATGACGGGCGAAGATGAAGTTCGCCGACGACGGTAGCACTTCAAAACCCTTGGCTGCCAATTGCGCCACCACCCATTCACGGTGCTCGATGACCAATCGACAGGTCTGGTCGAAGTACTCACGGTCGTCGAACGCTGCCGCACCGCCGACATTTGCCAGGCGATCCAGGGGATAGGAGTTGAAGCTGTTCTTGATTCGCTCCAGCGCTTCGATCAGCTCCGGATGGCCCACCGCCAGCCCCACCCGCAGCCCCGCCAGCGAACGAGACTTGGAAAGCGTCTGGGTGACCAACAGGTTCGGATAACGATCCACCAGGCTAATGGCCGTCTCGCCGCCAAAGTCGATGTAGGCCTCGTCGACCACCACCACCGAATCCGGGTTGGCCTTGAGGATCTGCTCGATCGCTTCCAGCGCCAGCAGGCAGCCGGTCGGCGCGTTGGGGTTGGGGAAAATGATGCCGCCATTGGGTTTGCTGTAGTCCGCCGGGTCGATCTGGAATTGTTCGTCCAGCGGCACCGCCTCGAACTTGATGCCGTAGAGCCCGCAATACACCGGATAAAAACTGTAGCTGATGTCCGGGAACAGCAGCGGCCGCTCGTGTTGCAGCAGGCCGTGGAAAATGTGCGCCAACACCTCGTCCGAGCCATTGCCCAGGAATACCTGGTTGGTCTGCACGCCGTAATAGCGGGCCACGGCATTCTTCAAGAGATCGCTGTTAGGGTCAGGGTACAGGCGCAGGTTGTCGTTCAACTCGGTCTGCATCGCCGCCAGGGCCTTGGGCGATGGGCCGTACGGATTCTCGTTGGTGTTGAGCTTGACCAGGCGGGTCAACTTTGGCTGTTCACCCGGCACGTAGGGCACCAGGTTCTTGACGAACGGGCTCCAGAATTTACTCATTTCAGTTCCCCTGCCGTTCAATGGATGGCTCGTCAAGAATGCGGTACTCGGCGCTACGGGCATGGGCGCTCAGGGATTCGCCGCGGGCCAGCACGGAAGCGGTCTTGCCCAGCTCGGACGCGCCCTGCTCCGAGCAAAAAATGATCGATGAGCGCTTCTGGAAGTCGTAAACCCCCAGCGGCGACGAGAAGCGTGCGGTGCCAGAGGTCGGCAGCACGTGGTTGGGACCGGCGCAATAATCGCCCAGCGCCTCGGACGTGTGGCGGCCCATGAAGATCGCACCGGCATGGCGGATCTTCGGCAGCCAGGCTTGCGGGTCGGCGACCGACAATTCCAGGTGCTCCGGCGCGATGCGGTTGGCGACTTCGATGGCCTGCTCCATGTCCTCGACCTTGATCAGCGCTCCACGCCCATTGATCGAGGTGTTGATGATCTCGGCACGGTCCATGGTCGGCAGCAGCTTGTCGATGCTGGCAGCGACCTTGTCGAGGAACTCGGCGTCCGGGCTGACCAGGATCGCCTGGGCGTCTTCGTCATGCTCCGCCTGGGAAAACAGGTCCATGGCAATCCAGTCCGGATCGGTCTGGCCGTCGCACACCACGAGGATTTCCGAAGGGCCGGCGATCATGTCGATACCCACTTGGCCAAACACGTGGCGCTTGGCGGTGGCGACATAGATATTGCCCGGCCCGACCACTTTGTCGACCCGCGGCACGCTTTCGGTGCCATAGGCCAAGGCAGCCACGGCCTGGGCACCGCCGATGGTGAACACCCGGTCGACGCCGGCAATGCAGGCGGCAGCCAACACCAGTTCATTGATTTCACCGCGCGGGGTCGGTACTACCATGACCACTTCGGTGACTCCGGCAACCTTGGCCGGGATGGCGTTCATCAATACCGAGGACGGATAGGAGGCTTTGCCGCCCGGGACGTAAAGCCCCGCGCGGTCCAGCGGAGTGACCTTCTGGCCGAGCACCGTGCCGTCGGCTTCGGTGTAGCTCCAGGAGTCCTGTTTCTGCCTTTCGTGATAGCTGCGCACTCGGGACGCGGCTTTTTCCAGGGCCTCGCGCTGAGGCACGGTAATCCGAGTCAGTGCCAGCTCCAGACGCTCGCGCGGCAGGATCAGGTCGGCCATCGAGGCGACTTGCAAGCCGTCGAACTTCTGCGTGAATTCCACCAACGCGGCATCGCCACGCTCGCGAACGGCCTTGATGATGTCCAGCACCCGCACATTGACCGAGTCGTCAGACACACTCTCCCAGCTCAGCAGATGATCCAGATGATGTGCGAAATCCGGGTCGGCAGCGTTGAGTCGGCGAATCGAAGTGGGAGCGGTCATAGCGAGGGCCTCATTAATGGCAAATGCTCAGGCGCCCTAAGCTACCAGTCCATTCGCGTGGGCACCTGAGAAAATTGGCTATGACGCGGATAGACGGGCGCGACGCTAAGGTCGCGCAGGTGAATCAGCCGCGGTGTCGCGATTCCACTGCCTTGCGCAGGGTATCGATCAAAGCCTGGATACGGGCGTGCTGCATTTTCATCGAAGCCTTGTTGACGATCAGCCGGGAGGTGACGTCCGCGATGAAATCCTGGGGCTCCAGGCCATTGGCCCGCAAGGTATTGCCGGTGTCGACGACGTCGATGATCTTGTCCGCCAGGCCGATCAGCGGCGCCAGCTCCATCGAACCGTACAACTTGATGATATCGACCTGACGGCCCTGCTCGGCGTAGTAACGCTTGGCAATGTTGACGAACTTGGTCGCCACCCGCAGGCGCCCCTTGGGCTCAGGTGCGCCGACTTTACCGGCGGTCATCAGCTTGCAGCGAGCGATCTGCAGGTCCAGCGGCTCGTACAAGCCCTGGCCACCGTATTCCATCAGCACGTCTTTACCGGCCACCCCGAGATCAGCGGCGCCATGTTCAACGTAGGTTGGCACATCGGTGGCGCGTACGATCAGCAAGCGCACATCGGCCTGGGTCGTGGGGATGATCAGCTTGCGGCTCTTGTCCGGATTCTCGGTCGGCACGATGCCCGCTTCAGCCAGAAGCGGCAGGGTGTCGTCGAGGATACGGCCCTTGGACAGTGCGATGGTCAACATGGGAAGCGTCAGTCCTTATCAAGGTACTCATGCCTGGTCGCAATGGGCGCCGGACATACATCGAGGGTGAAACCACCCTCGACTTGAACTAATCAGCGGACACTTCCTTGTGCCCATGCAGCGGGAACTAGCCCGGTACGCGACGGATCTTGGCGCCGAGCATCTGCAGTTTTTCTTCGATGCACTCGTAGCCACGGTCGATGTGGTAGATGCGGTCGATGAGGGTATCGCCTTCGGCCACCAGGGCCGAGATCACCAGGCTGGCCGAGGCCCGCAGGTCGGTGGCCATCACAGGCGCGCCCTTCAGCTTCTCGGTCCCGGTGACGATGGCGGTGTTGCCTTCGACTTGGATCTTGGCGCCCATGCGGTGCAACTCATAGACGTGCATGAAGCGGTTTTCGAAGATCGTCTCGATCACCGCACCGGTGCCTTCGGCAATGGCGTTGAGGGAGATGAACTGCGCCTGCATGTCGGTCGGGAACGCCGGATATGGAGCGGTTCGCACGTTGACGGCTTTAGGCCGCTTGCCGTGCATGTTCACTTCGATCCAGTCTTCGCCACAAGTGACTTCGGCGCCCGCTTCCTTGAGTTTTTCGAGGACGGCTTCGAGGATGGTTGGATCAGTGTCCTTGACCTTGACGCGGCCACCGGTGACGGCGGCGGCTACCAGGTAGGTGCCGGTTTCGATCCGGTCCGGCATCACTTTATAGGTGGCCGAGTGCAGGCGCTCGACGCCATCGATGGTGATGGTGTCGGTGCCGGCGCCGGTGATCTTGGCACCCATGGCGATCAGGAAGTTCGCCAGGTCGACGACTTCAGGCTCGCGGGCAGCGTTTTGCAGCACGCTGCGGCCCTTGGCAAGGGCGGCGGCCATCATGATGTTTTCGGTACCGGTCACGCTGACGGTGTCGAAGAAGAAGTTCGCCCCGCGCAGGCCGCCTTCAGGGGCCTTGGCCTTGATGTAGCCGCCCTCGACGTCGATGATCGCGCCCATGGCTTCCAGGCCACGGATGTGCAGGTCCACCGGACGCGAGCCAATGGCGCAACCGCCAGGCAACGCGACTTCGGCTTCACCGAAACGAGCGACCATCGGGCCCAGTACCAGGATCGACGCACGCATGGTCTTCACCAGCTCGTACGGGGCGATCAGGGTCTTGATGGTACGTGGGTCGATTTCGACGCTGAGCTTCTCGTCGATCACCGGCTCGATGCCCATGCGGCCGAACAGCTCGATCATCGTGGTGATGTCGTGCAAGTGCGGCAGGTTGGCCACGGTTACCGGACCATCGCACAGCAGGGTCGCGGCCAGGATCGGCAGCGCGGAGTTCTTTGCCCCGGAAATACGGATTTCGCCATCAAGGCGAACGCCGCCGGTAATAATCAATTTATCCATAAGAATCTCGACGCCCTTGGGCTCAGGTGCGCTCGGCCCAGGCCGCGCGGCTGAAAAATTTCATAGTGACCGCGTGGATGCTGCCATCGGCGATCCATGGGTTCAAATGGGCATAGATGCTCTGCTGACGCTTCACCGGGCTCAACGCCGCCAGTTCATCGCTGATCACATTCAGTTGGAAATTGCAGCCTTCGCCTTCAACTTCCACCTGCGTATCAGGCAGCTTTCCTTCAAGGAAGCTCTTCACTTCTACAGCCTGCATGCTCAACCTCAATCGGCGCCCTGTGCGCACGGGTCGCACATCATACAAAAAAGGCCCTCGCCTGCGAACCCCGCGAAGCAGGACTCTGACAAGGGGCTTACCAGCGATATGGGTCAGGAATGCACCAACAGCTCAGTCAATTCACTGACCTGGGCTATTTCGCGCATGTCCTCGGGCATTCCCCGGATGCTCCAGGTCTTGCCGGCAGCCTTGGCGTCACGCATGAAGCACAGCAGCAGTGACAAGCCGACGCTGCTGGACTTCTGCACGCCCGAGCAGTCGATTACCAGTTCAGCGGTGCTCGCGGACTTGATCAGCGCCTGGCCCTGCTTGCGCAAGCCCGGGCCGGTGCGGTAATCCAGCACACCGCTGAGCAGCAGCTCGCCGGACTCGCCCAGGCGCACGGCTGACTCACTCACCGACTCGTTCATTGTTGCTGCTTCTCTTGGGCATCTTCGGCAACTTCTTTTGCCTTGGCGACCTCACCGGCCCAACCATTGATGGTCTTCTCCAGGTCATTACCATTGCGCTGCATCGCATCGGCGAACTGATCGCGGAACAGCTTGCCGATGTTGATGCCATTAATGATCACGTTACGTACCTTCCACTCGCCATTGATCTTCTCGAGTGTGTACGACACGGGGTAGACGGCACCGTTGTTGCCCTTGACCGTCATGCCGACGCTGGTGCGTTCGCCTGACTCATCCTTGGCCGGGTCGACGGTGATGCCCTGATTGTTGTACTCAAGCAAGGCGTTGCCATAGAACTGGAACAGGCTGCGCTTGAAGTTTTCCTGGAAGCGGGTCATCTGCGCGGGCGTAGCCTTGCGCGAGTACTTGACGGTCATGATGCTCTTGGAAATGCCGTCAGCGTCCACAACTGGCCCGACAATCCGGTTCAAGGACTCATAGAACGCGCTCGGGTCCTGCTTGTACTTTTCCTTGTTGGCCGAAAGATCCGCCAACAGCTGGTCAGTCGTCGTCTTGATGATGTCGTGCGCCGAAGGCGCCGCCACGGCATTGCCCATCAGCGGCAGTGCCGCCAACAGGACCAGCAGGCTGCGTCGCAGGATAGAGATCATTCAAAAGCTCCTCATTTGGCGTCTTTGCTAACGGTATTGAGCAGGAATTTACCGATCAGGTCCTCGAGCACCAGCGACGACTGCGTATCGTGGATTGTCCCGCCGTCCTTGAGCAGGGAGTCTTCCCCGCCCACGCTGATACCGATGTATTTCTCACCCAGCAGCCCAGCCGTGAGGATAGATGCAGTGGAATCGGTCGGCAGATTATCCACGCGTTTTTCCAACTGCAGCGTTACCCGGCCAGTGAAACTGTCGCGGTCCAGATCGATTGCCGTGACCTTGCCGATGGTCACACCGGCCATGGTCACCTTGGCTCTGACCGTCAAACCGGCGATATTGTCAAAATAAGCATAAAGTTTATACGTATCGGTGCTCGCGGTCGGCGCCAGTCCACTGACCCGCAGGGCCAGCAGCAGCAAAGCCAGGATGCCAGCCAGCAAGAAAAGGCCGACACCGATTTCCAGGGTGCGGTTTTGCATCAGAAATCTCCAAACATCAAGGCGGTCAGAATAAAGTCAAGGCCCAGGACGGCCAACGAGGCGTAGACCACGGTCTTGGTTGTGGCACGGCTGATCCCCTCTGACGTGGGCTCACAGTCATAACCTTGAAACACGGCAATCCAGGTCACCACGAAAGCGAATACGGCACTCTTGATCACACCGTTGAGCACATCGTCGAGAAAATCGACGCTGTTCTGCATGTTGGCCCAATAGGAGCCTTCATAGACCCCCAGCCAATCGACGGCCACCCATGAGCCGCCCCAGATCCCCACGACGCTGAAGATCATCGCCAGCACCGGCAGGGAAATGAAGCCGGCCCACAGGCGCGGGGCAATAATGTATTTGAGCGGGTCGACGCCAATCATTTCCAGGCTGGACAACTGCTCGGTGGACTTCATGTTACCGATTTCGGCAGTCAGCGCCGAACCGGCTCGCCCGGCGAACAGCAACGCCGTCACCACCGGCCCGAGCTCACGCAGCAATGTCAGCGCGACCATCTGCCCGACCGCCTGCTCCGACCCGTAGCTGGACAATATGCTGAAGCCCTGGAGTGCCAGCACCATGCCGATGAAGATCCCGGAGACCACGATGATCACCAGGGACATCACTCCCACCGAATGCAGCTGCTTGACCAACAGGCCAAAACCACCACCGGTCGCATTACGCCCCAGCAAGGCGTGCATGAGGAACAGCGAGGAACGCCCCAGCACCGCCACTACGTCGATACCTGAGCGGCCGAACAGGCGGACTCTTTCTATTAATGATTTCTTGCGCATCAGCGCTTCCCCAGCAGATCGGTACGGTAATCCGTGGCCGGAAAATGGAACGCCACCGGCCCGTCCGGATCACCTTTCATGAATTGGCGAATGCGCGGGTTGTCCGAATCCAGCAACTCCTGGGGCGTACCCTGCCCCAGCACCTGGCCATCGCCTACAACATAGATGTAGTCGGCGATGCTCGCGGTTTCGGCAAGGTCATGGGAGACCACGATGCTGGTGATGCCCAACGCATCGTTGAGCAGGCGGATCAGGCGCACGAGCACGCCCATGGCAATGGGGTCCTGCCCAACGAAGGGTTCGTCGTACATCAGGATTTTCGGATCGAGGGCGATCGCCCGCGCCAGGGCCACCCGCCGCTTCATGCCGCCAGACAGCTCGTCCGGCATCAGCTCCAGGGCACCCCTCAGCCCGACGGCCTGCAGTTTGAGCAGGACGATGTCGCGAATCATCTCTTCCGGCAGCTCCGTATGGACCCGCAGGGGAAACGCCACGTTCTCGAATACATCAAGGTCAGTGAACAGGGCACCACTCTGGAACAGCACCCCCATATGCTTGCGCGCATCGAACAGGTCGCCGCGCGATAACTGTGGAAGGTTCTGGCCGTTGACCCAGACTTCGCCGGCGCTGGGGCGCAGTTGTGCGCCCATCAGCCGCAGCAGCGTGGTCTTTCCGCAGCCGGAAGGGCCCATGATGCCGGTCACCTTGCCGCGCGGGATACGAATATCGATGTCATTGAAAATGCTGCGCGTCCCTCGCTTGAAGGACAATCCCTTCAGCTCGACCGCGTAGGCGTTGTCGGCACTCATCTAAACTCCTTGCGATGCAGCCTCATATTCGGATGCCCCGGCCAGCCGACAAACGCCGGTACCACCGGGCACACGAACCGGCGGCGAACTATATCACTGCAACCGCCAGGCGCCCAAGGCCAACCCCTTGCCCGTTAAGCCAGGCCAGAGATAAAACGCCACATTTTATGTCCGACCTTACAACCGTTCGAATAAAGCATGACGAACTAACGTGAGGGAATCGTTCATTGTCGCTATAATCGCCGCCTTTTCATCGGGCTATACGATTCTGACATGAGCCAATCCAGCGACCTGATTCAATCGGCACAACGTACCATCCGCCTCGAGCTCGAAGCCGTGCAAGGCTTGCTGCCTCATATCGACGCTGATTTCGTACGCGCCTGCGAGATGATTCTGGCCAGCAAGGGGCGCGTGGTCGTGGTCGGCATGGGCAAGTCCGGGCATATCGGCAACAAGATCGCTGCCACCCTGGCCAGCACCGGCACCACGGCATTTTTCGTCCACCCGGCCGAAGCCAGTCACGGCGACATGGGCATGATCACCCGCGACGACGTCATCCTGGCCCTGTCCAACTCCGGCTCGACCAATGAAATCCTCACGTTGCTGCCATTGATCAAGCGCCTGGGCATCCAGATGATCAGCATCACAGGCAATCCGGACTCTCCCCTGGCCAAGGCCGCCGAAGTGAACCTCAACGTTCATGTCGAGCACGAAGCCTGCCCGCTGAACCTGGCCCCGACCTCATCCACTACCGCCGCCCTGGTCATGGGCGATGCCCTGGCCGTGGCGCTGCTGGAAGCCAGGGGCTTCACCGCCGAGGACTTCGCCTTTTCCCACCCTGGTGGCGCTTTGGGCCGTCGCCTGTTGCTGAAAGTCGAAAACGTGATGCACGCCGGCGAGGAGTTGCCGCAAGTACAACGCGGAACACAGCTCAAGGACGCGCTCATGGAGATGACCCGCAAGGGGCTGGGCATGACGGTGATCCTCGAAGCCGACGGCAAGCTCGCCGGGATCTTCACGGACGGCGACCTGCGCCGCACCCTCGATCGCGCCATCGATATCCGCAATGCGACCATCGACGAAGTCATGACCCTTCACGGCAAGACCGCTCGCGCCGACATGCTCGCCGCCGAAGCCCTGAAAATCATGGAAGACCACAGGATCAACGCACTGGTGGTGGTAGACGACGAGGACCGCCCGGTTGGCGCCTTCAATCTGTCCGACCTGCTGCGTGCTGGAGTAATGTAATGACGACCGACCTGCTGCTACGAGGCAAGAATATCAAGCTCGCCGTGTTCGACGTTGACGGCGTGCTCACCGATGGCCGTCTGTACTTCCTTGAAGACGGCAGCGAATTCAAGACTTTCAATACGCTCGACGGCCAAGGCATCAAGATGCTGATGGCGACTGGCGTGCAGACCGCTATCATCAGTGGTCGCAAGACCCCGGTGGTCGAGCGGCGAGCGAAGAACCTCGGTATCCCGCATCTTTATCAGGGCCGTGAAGACAAACTGGTGGTACTGGACGAACTCCTTGGCCAACTCAATCTAAGCTATGAACAGGTTGCCTACCTTGGTGACGACCTGCCGGACCTGCCGGTGATCCGCCGGGTCGGCCTGGGCATGGCCGTGGCCAACGCGGCCGCCTTCGTACGCGAGCACGCCCATGGGGTTACCACGGCGAGGGGCGGTGAAGGCGCGGCCCGTGAATTCTGTGAACTGATCCTGCGTGCCCAGGGCCACCTCGAAGCGGCCCACGCCGCATACCTGTGAGCCATTTATGCTAAGCAAGAAGATTCGCACCATCCTGGTGTTCGGCTGTATCGCAGCGATTTTCGCGGCGGTCGGCTACTGGAACATCAGCCCGGAACGCTTCCTTGACCAGCCGGCGGCCAAGGTCGAGGAAAATATCGACTGGTACGCAACCAATACGCATACGCTGCAATACCTGCCCGACGGCAAGCTGCAGTACGAAATGACCTCCGACAAGGTCGATCACGTAAAGGCCAGCGATATCACGCTGGTCACCAAACCGGACCTGAACATGTTCCGGGGCACTGAATTTCCGTGGCACGTCCAGAGCGAGCGCGCCGAGGTCAATCCCGGTGGCACCGAAGTCGAGCTGATCGACTCGGTACGCATTGCCCGAACCGATGAAAAGAACCGTACGACCATCATTACCAGCAGCCGCATGACGGTCTTTCCGCAGCGAGAATATGCGCAGACCGAGCAACCCGTTAGAATCGACGGCGCCGGCGGCGTGTCGACTGGCGTAGGAATGAAGGCGTATTTGAAGGAAAGCAGGATACACCTGCTATCGAAAGTAAGAGGACAGTATGAAGCTCGCTAAAACCCTCCCTATTTTGCTCAGTCTGGGCGCAGCACTGGGAAGCGCGAGCGCCTGGGCCCTCCCCAACGACCGCGACCAGCCTATCCGCATCCAGGCCGACGACGCGCAACTGGACGACAAGAACGGTGTCGCCACCTATAAAGGTGACGTGATCATCACCCAGGGCTCGATGAAGGTGACCGGCAATACCGTGACCATCACCCGCACCCAGTCCGGCGATATCGACGTGGTGACCTCGGTGGGTAACCTGGCCTACTTCGAACAGCTGCAAACCGCAGGCGACACCAAGCCGGTGCAAGGCTACGGGGTAACCATCCAGTACCACGCATCCCAGGATCGCGTCGTGCTGATCGACCGCGCCAAGGTCGTCGACAAGGACAACAACGTGACCCAAGGCGAGAAAATCGTCTATGACACCAACAAGAAACTGGCCAGCGCCGGTCGCGCCACTGGCAGCAAGGTCACCGAATCGCGTCCGCGCATCGACATGGTGATCCAGCCGAAAAAGAAAACCGACGAGCAGAAGGCCCAGTAATGGCAACTCTTAAAGCCCAGCACTTGGCCAAGAGCTACAAGAGCCGCCAGGTCGTGCGCGATGTCAGCCTGTCCATCGACAGCGGCCAGATCGTTGGCTTGCTCGGCCCCAACGGCGCGGGCAAGACGACCTGCTTCTACATGATCGTGGGCCTGGTGCAAGCCGACCAGGGCCGCGTTCTGATCGATGACCTGGACGTCAGCCACCAGCCGATGCATGGCCGGGCAAAAGCCGGTATCGGCTACCTGCCCCAGGAAGCGTCGATCTTTCGCAAGCTGTCGGTGGCCGACAATATCATGGCAATCCTCGAGACCCGCAAGGAACTCGACAAGGCCGGCCGTCGCCAGGAATTGGAAAGCCTGCTGCAAGAATTCCACATCAGTCACATTCGCGACAACCTGGGCATGAGCCTGTCCGGTGGCGAGCGCCGCCGTGTGGAAATCGCCCGCGCCCTGGCCACCGCGCCGAAATTCATCCTGCTCGACGAACCGTTCGCTGGCGTGGACCCGATTTCCGTGGGCGATATCAAGCAGATCATCCACCACCTCAAGGCCAAGGGGATCGGCGTATTGATCACCGACCACAACGTGCGCGAGACCCTGGATATCTGCGAAACCGCCTATATCGTCAATGACGGCCAGTTGATTGCCGAAGGCGACTCCGCCACCATCCTGGCCAATGAACTGGTCAAGGAAGTGTATCTGGGCCATGAATTCCGCCTTTAAGCACAATGTGCCTGGCGAATGCCCGAGCGACACCGGCGCTTCAATGCCGACGTTGCGGGGACGCGTTCAATTAATTGAGAGCGCCCCCTAGGCAAACACTTCAGTTTCAGGCATATAATTTGCTTAAGTTTGGCGCTCCGGCGCCCTGTAGTGGATGGCGCATGTGCGCCGGCGAATAAGGTGTTAAGCCCCTGCCATGAAACCATCGCTAGTCTTGAGAATGGGCCAGCAGCTGACGATGACACCGCAGCTGCAACAGGCCATCCGCCTGCTCCAATTGTCGACCCTGGACCTGCAACAGGAAATCCAGGAGGCGCTGGAGTCCAATCCGATGCTCGAACGCCAGGAAGAAGGCGAAGACTTCGACAATACCGATCCGCTGGCCGATAACGTCGAGCAGAAAACTCCCGCCGAAATCCCGGAACCGTCCTATCAGGAAGCCGCCCCGACGGTGGACAACCTCGAGGACGGTGAGTGGAACGAGCGTATTCCCAACGAGCTGCCCGTGGACACGGCCTGGGACGACGTCTACCAGACCAGCGCCAGCAGCCTGCCGAGCGGCGATGACGACGAGTGGGACTTCACCACCCGCACCTCCGCCGGCGAGAGCCTGCAAAGTCATCTGCTGTGGCAACTGAACCTGGCGCCGATGTCCGATACCGATCGCCTGATCGCCGTGACGTTGATCGATTGCATCAACAACCAGGGCTACCTGGACGAGACCCTCGAAGAGATCCTGGAAGCCTTCGACCCCGAGCTCGACATCGAGCTGGACGAGATCGAAGCCGTCCTCCATCGCATCCAGCAGTTCGAACCCGCCGGCATCGGTGCTCGCAACCTGGGTGAGTGCCTGTTGCTGCAACTGCGCCAGCTGCCCGCCAGGACGCCGTGGCTGGCCGAAGCCAAACGGTTGGTGACGGATTTCATCGACCTGCTGGGCGGGCGCGACTATAGCCAACTGATGCGTCGCATGAAGCTCAAGGAAGATGAGCTGCGCCAGGTCATCGAGCTGGTACAAAGCCTCAATCCGCGCCCCGGCTCGCAGATTGAGTCCACCGAACCCGAATACGTGGTACCTGACGTGATCGTGCGCAAGCACAACGACCGCTGGCTGGTGGAACTGAACCAGGAATCAGTACCCAAGCTGCGAGTCAACGCTCAATACGCCGGTTTCGTGAAGCGCGCCGACACCAGCGCCGACAACACCTTCATGCGCAACCAGTTGCAGGAAGCGCGCTGGTTCATCAAGAGCCTGCAAAGTCGCAACGAAACCCTGATGAAAGTTGCCACCCAGATCGTCGAGCATCAGCGCGGCTTCCTGGAGTACGGCGATGAAGCGATGAAGCCGTTGGTCCTGCACGACATCGCCGAGGCGGTGGGCATGCATGAGTCGACGATTTCCCGGGTGACTACCCAGAAATTCATGCATACCCCACGGGGCATCTATGAACTGAAATACTTTTTCTCCAGCCACGTCAGCACCTCCGAAGGCGGCGAATGCTCGTCCACGGCCATCCGCGCGATCATCAAAAAATTGGTCGCGGCGGAAAATCAGAAAAAGCCGTTGAGTGACAGCAAGATCGCTGGTTTACTGGAGGCACAAGGCATTCAGGTGGCCCGCCGTACCGTCGCCAAATACCGTGAATCCCTCGGGATCGCGCCTTCGAGCGAACGCAAGCGGTTGATGTAACAGGCCACGCCACAGCGTTCCAGTGGCAGGTATTTCTGCCTGCCGCTTTATGCACTGGCAACGAAGGAGAAGCTGTATGCAAGTCAACATCAGTGGACACCAACTGGAAGTGACCGAACCCCTGCGCACCTACATCGGCGAGAAACTCGACCGATTGGAAAGGCATTTCGACAAGATTACCAACGTGCAAGTCACGATGAACGTCGAGAAGCTGCTGCAGAAAATCGAAGCCACGCTGCATATTCCCGGCGGAGAAGTGGTTGCCAACGCAGAGCATTCAGACATGTATGCCGCGATTGACCTGCTGACCGACAAGCTGGATCGCCAACTCAAAAAGCATAAGGAAAAGACCCAGAGCCTCCTCCAGGGCGCAACCGGTCGTTAACCCCCCCAATCCATGATCCGACTAGAAACCATCCTGACCCCCGGCCGTTCCCAAGTGAACGCGCCGGGCGGCAGTAAAAAGAAAGCCCTCGAACAAATTGCCAACCTGATCCACCGCGAGGTACCGGATCTGGAAATGCAAGATGTCTTCGAGGCATTGGTCGCCCGTGAAAAACTCGGCTCCACCGGTTTTGGCAACGGCATCGCCATTCCTCACTGTCGCCTCAAAGGCTGCACCGCGCCAATCAGCGCGTTGTTGCACTTGGAAGCGCCTATCGATTTCGACGCCATCGACGGCGCCCCGGTCGACCTGCTGTTCGTATTGCTGGTCCCGGAAGCGGCGACCGATGCGCACCTGGAGCTGCTGCGCCAGATTGCCAGCATGCTGGACCGCAAGGAAGTACGCGAAAAACTGCGCAGCGCCCCGAGCAACGAAGCCTTGTATCAGGTAGTCCTGGACGAGCAGAACGGCCATTAAACATGCGCATGATCATCGTCAGCGGCCGCTCCGGCTCCGGTAAAAGCACCGCCCTCAACGTGCTTGAGGACAGCGGCTACTATTGCATCGACAATTTGCCAGCAGGCCTTCTTCCAGAATTGGCCGAGCGTGCGCTGATCCATACCGAGCTGGCGCAACCGCTGGTCGCCGTGTCCATCGACGCCCGCAACCTGCCCAGCCATTTGTCGCGATTTCCCGAATTGCTCGAAGAAGTGCGCAACCGGCATATCCAATGCGACGTGCTGTATCTGGACGCCGATGAGGAGACGCTGCTCAAACGCTTCTCTGAAACCCGTCGGCGCCATCCGCTGAGCAACGCCAGCCGCTCCCTCGCGGAAGCCATCCATGACGAAAGCCAGCTGCTCGGCCCCATCGCCGACTTGGCGGACCTGAAGGTCAACACTACCAACCTGAATCTGTATCAGCTGCGTGACACCATCAAGTTGCGCCTGCTGAACCAGCCGGAACCGGGCACGGCTTTCCTCGTGGAGTCGTTCGGCTTCAAGCGTGGCATGCCGGTAGACGCCGACCTGGTGTTCGATGTCCGGTGCCTGCCCAATCCCTACTGGAAGCCGGAACTGCGCGAACAGTCCGGGCTCGACCAGCCGGTAATCGATTACCTGGCGGCCCAGCCGGATGTCGAGGAAATGTACCAGGACATTTCTGGCTACCTGCTGAAATGGCTGCCCCGTTTTGCCGCCAGCAACCGCGCCTACGTCACGATCGCGATCGGCTGTACGGGCGGGCATCACCGCTCCGTCTACCTGACCGAGCGCCTGGGTCAGCTCTTGCAACAATCCCTGAAGAACGTCCAGGTTCGCCACCGCGACCTCAGCTAAAGGATTCACATCGCGATGCCTGCTCGGGAAATTGAAATCATCAACAAGCTGGGCCTGCATGCCCGTGCCTCGGCCAAATTCGTGGGTGTGGCGGGCAAGTTTCCTGATACCACGATCCGGGTCGGGCGGACGCCTGAATCGACGGTCGACGGCAAGAGCATCATGGCGATGATGATGCTTGCAGCAGGCAAAGGCACCAAGATCCACCTGAGCACCGAAGGTGAACAGGCTCAGGAAGCGATGGATGCACTGGTGGAACTCATCAATAACTACTTTGATGAAGGCGAATAGCTGCCCCTTGCCCAAACACGACCTTTACGGGGAGCGTCACGCCAACGCCGTGTCCATCACCATCATCAAACAAAACCCAACCAGCAGCCCCAGGCTCGCCAGCTTCTCGTGACCATTACGGCGCGATTCGGGGATGACTTCATGGGTTACAACCAGCAACATCGCGCCTGCGGCCAACGCTAATCCCAGGGGCAGCAGCGCCTCGGCCAGGCTCACCAGCCAGGCGCACAGCAGCGCGAACACTGGCTCGACCAGCCCTGACGCGGCGCCGATCAAAAATGCCCTGGCACGGGACATCCCGGCGGCTGCCAGTACCAGCGCGATGACCAGCCCTTCCGGCACGTCCTGCAAGGCGATGCCCATCGCCAGGCTGTCGGCATCCGGCATGCCGCCGCCCGCCGAGACACCGACGGCCATGCCTTCGGGAATGTTATGGGCGATGATTGCGAATACGAACAGCCAGATCCGCGGCGCAATGATCGGATGGCCCGGCGTTACCAACAGCTTTTCGGGGCTGGCAGATACCTTGCGGTCCACCAGATACAACCCGAACGCCCCGAGCAAAATGCCGAAACTGATGAAACCGCTGGCTGCCCACGGTGTGAATCCCAGTTGCTCGGCCGCGGCAATGCCGGGCACGATCAACGAAAACGCTGTGGCGGCGAGCATCACCCCGGCGCCGAAACCCAGCAGCGAATCGCTCACAGCTTGGGGCATGCGCCGGATCATCAGCACCGGCACCGCGCCCAACGCGGTGCCCAGAGCGCAAAGCCCGCCGCCCTGCAATGCACGCAGCAGTTTGGGTTCCAGGTCCAGCCATGCCAATCCCTGGACCGCCAATAATGCCATTCCGGCCAACACCAACAGCGATCCCAAGGCGTAGCGGAACATCCGCCCGCCGCCTACCGCCAGCGCTTCAGTGTCCATAGTCAGCCTTGGATTGTTTTCATGAAGGACTCAAGCAAGCGCAGCCTCGTAACGTCGTGCGACTTCCGGCCAATTGATCACGTTATAGAAGGCGTTGATGTATTCGGGACGACGGTTCTGGTACAGCAGGTAATAAGCATGTTCCCAGACATCCAGGCCAAGGATGGGCGTATTCCCGCTCATCAATGGGCTGTCCTGGTTGCCACTGCTTTCCACCACCAAGGTCTTTTGCGGGGTCACGCTCAACCAGGCCCAACCGCTGCCGAAACGGGTCAGCGCAGCCTTGGTAAAAGCCTCCTTGAAGCGCTCGATGCCGCCCAGTTGTGCCTCGATCGCCTTCGCGAGCGCCCCGTTCGGCTGACCGCCACCGCGGGGCGTCATCACGTCCCAGAACAACGAGTGGTTCGCATGGCCACCGCCCTGATTGATCACTGCGGCGCGCAGGTCCTGTGGTAGCTGCTCAACGCTGGCCACCAGTCTCTCGATAGGCCAATCGGCGTACTCGGTGCCGTCCACCGCCGCGTTGAGGTTATTGATGTAGGTCTGGTGGTGCTTGGTGTAGTGGATCTCCATGGTTTGCGCATCGATGTGCGGTTCCAGGGCATCGTAGGCGTAAGGCAAAGCGGGCAAGGTAAAAGCCATGTTCAATGAACTCCGTGATGAAGAGTGGCGTTGCGCTGACGAGGCGCGGCGGCATTGCAGTGCAGCAGGCGCTGGGTCCGTGGGTATTCGCCGTGCTCGCTGATGAAATTCAGCAGTTCGACATAAGTCTTGTGGCTTTGGCGCATCGCCGCTTCACGCAACGCCGGCGCCATGCGTTCGTCTTGCATGGTCTGCAGCAGGCGCTGGTGGATGGCGCATAGGTACTCGGCGCTCTCCTCCGGCTGGTTCAAGCGCAGGTGCAGATCCGCCAAGTTGTGGTGGGAGACGACGCAGGCGGCCACGGCTTCGTCGGCGTCCGCCCAGCGCTCGAACAACACTTGGGCCAGCGCCAGGGCTTGCAGGTAGGCTTCGCGAGCGTCTACCAGCTCGCCCAGCATGAAACAGCGATTGGCCCGTCCGATCGTACGTTTCCAGTGTTCCATGGTGAGTTCTCCACACAGGTGTCGGGGTTACACGCCGCCGGCGGTGAGCTTCTCCGGGTCCAGCAGGACTTCCAGTTCGCTGCGAGTCAGATCGGTGTGTTCCAGCGCGACATCGATGACCGGACGACCTTGCTGATACGCCTGCTTGGCGATTTCAGCGGCCTTCTGGTAACCGATGATCGGGTTCAGTGCCGTGACCAGGATCGGATTGCGCGACAGCGCCTCCTTGAGCCTGGCTTCGTTGACCTTGAACGTGGCGATAGCCTTGTCCGCCAGCAAGCGGCTGGCAGTGGACATCAGGGCCATGCTGCTTAGCAGATTCTGGGCAATGATCGGCAGCATCACATTGAGTTCGAAATTGCCTGATTGGCCGGCGAGGGTGATCACCGTGTCGTTGCCGATCACCTGGGCCGCGACCATTGCGGTGGCTTCGGGGATGACCGGATTGACCTTGCCAGGCATGATCGAGGAGCCCGGCTGCAAGCCCTCGAGTTCGATTTCCCCCAAGCCTGCCAGCGGCCCGGAGTTCATCCAGCGCAGGTCATTGGCGATTTTCATCAACGACACCGCCGTAGTCTTCAATTGTCCGGAAACCGCCACGGCGGTGTCTTGGGAACCGATCAACCCGAACAGGTTCTCGCCCGGAGTGAATTGCACTTGGGTCAGTTGCGTCAGTTGCTGGCTGAACAGCTCGGCAAAGCGCGGGTGGGCATTGACCCCGGTACCGACCGCCGTACCACCTTGGGCCAGCGATTGCAGGCTCGGCTGCAAATCTCGCAGATGGCCGACATTGGCCTTGAGCTGCTGCGCCCAACCGTCGAGCACTTGGCTCAGGCGCACCGGCATCGCGTCCATGAGGTGGGTGCGGCCGGTCTTGATGAACGGATGGACCTGCCGGGCCTTGCGCTCGATCACCTGCACCAGATGCTCCAACGCCGGCAGCAACTGCTCGTGCAATGCCAGGGAGGCACTGACGTGAATACTGGTGGGAATGATGTCGTTGCTGCTCTGGCCGCAGTTCACATGGTCATTCGGATTGACCGTCTCCCCCAGCAGACGGCTGGCCAGGGTGGCAATCACTTCGTTGGCGTTCATGTTGGAGCTGGTGCCGGACCCGGTCTGGAAAATATCTACCGGAAAATGCGTCATGAAATCACCTTCGAGCAGGCCTTGGGCCGCATCGACGATGGCCTTGCCCTGGGCCGCACTGATTTGCTCCAACTCCACATTAGCCCGGGCGGCGGCAGCTTTCGCCAGGATCAGGGCGCGAATGAATTGCGCCGGCATGCGTTGGCCACTGATGGGGAAATTGTCCACGGCGCGCTGGGTCTGTGCGCCGTAGAGCGCAGCCGCCGGGACTTGGAGCTCGCCCATGCTGTCATGTTCGATACGGGTATTACTCATCGGGAAATCCTTGCTCCAGTTCAATAAGGGAAATCGACGGCGCCAGCGCGCACGTCGCCAGTGCCCAGGCATGACTCTGCCAGCGCTGGAGGCGACAGCGACAAAGCGACTGCCGCTCCAGGTCGCGCAAAGGGCGCCAGGCTTGATCGAGACAGAGGTTGCGCCAATGCCAGGGCAGTGCGACATCCGAGGCGGTGTCGAGCAATAGCCGGAAGGCGGTTTCAGAAATCATCCACGAGGAAGTGGCCGTGCAACACGCCAGATAGCGCCCTTCGGCCAGGTAATGATCGATCAGCCGCGGCTCGTCCGGGCTCATCGCGCAACGGATCTGGCGGCTCATCCAGCGCCAGCTTTCAAGGTAGGGCTGTTCGTGCAGGGCGGAACTCATGACCGGGGCTCACTCGGCGAATGAGATTCATTATTAGATGATAATAAGAAGCAACACAACCGCAACACGATACAAATTCATCGTGGCGAGGGAGCTTGCTCCCGCCCGGTTGCGCAGCGACCGCAAAATCCTGGGGCCGCTGCGCGCTGGAGCGCCAGCCCGGCCCAGCGGGAGCAAGCTCCCTCGCCACAAAAGCTCTCTGCCGCGGGTTTCTGTGGGCACAAAAAAGGCGCGTCACCACTACGGATGACGCGCCTTTTTTTACCGATGAGCGTTAGCTACCCGCCACCATCATCCGCTCGATCAGCACCGATCCGGTGCGGATGTTGCTGCGCAACTCCAGGTCATTCCCCACGGCAACGATCTGCTTGAACATGTCGCGCATATTGCCCGCGATGGTCACTTCCTGGACCGGGAACTGGATCTCGCCATTCTCGACCCAGAACCCCGCCGCGCCACGGGAGTAATCGCCGGTGACCATGTTCAGGCCATGGCCCATCAGTTCAGTCACCAGCAGGCCGCGGCCCATGCGTCGCAGCAAGGCCGCCTGGTCTTCTTCGCCGTGGGTCACGAACAGGTTGTGCACGCCTCCGGCATTGGCGGTACTCGGCATGCCGAGCTTGCGACCCGAGTAGGTGCCGAGGATATAGGAGACCAGCTCGCCGTTTTCCACGAACGGCTTGGCGTAGGTGGCCAGGCCGTCACCGTCGAACGCCGAGCTGCCCATGGCTTGCATCAGGTGCGGGCGCTCGTCGATGGTCATCCATTGCGGAAACAGTTTCTGGCCCAGCGAGCCTTCGAGGAACGACGATTTACGGTACAAGTTGCCGCCGGATACCGCCGACAGGAAACTGCCGAACAGCCCACCGGCCAGTTCGGCAGAGAACAGCACCGGCACTTCACAAGTTGGTACGGGCCGCGCGCCCAGGCGACTGGCTGCACGTTGCGCGGCTTTCTGGCCGATGCTCACCGGGTCCGCCAGCAAGGTTCCCTGGCGGCTCACGTCATACCAGTAGTCACGCTGCATCTGGCCGTCGGCTTCGGCGATCATCACGCAGCTGAGGCTGTGCCGGGTCGATGCATAACCGCCGATAAAACCGTGGCTGTTGCCGTAGACCCGGCAGCCTTGGTGGGTATTGAGCGTCGTGCCATCGGCATTCTTGATCCGACTGTCGGCATCGAATGCTGCCGCTTCGCAACGCAGCGCCTGTTCAATGGCCTGCTCCGGCGTGATGTCCCAGGCGTGGAACAGGTCAAAATCTTTCAGTTCCTTGCACATCAGCGCGGCATCGGCCAGGCCCGAGGCTTCGTCTTCAGAGGTATGCCTGGCAATTGCCAGCGCAGCGGCGACGGTTTCGCGAATGGCCTCCGGACCGCTGGCCGAGGTGCTGGCCGACCCCTTGCGCTGCCCCACATACAGGGTAATGCCGAAACCCTGGTCGCGATTGAACTCAACGGTCTCCACCTCACGCTGGCGCACCGACGTCGACAGCCCCTGCTCCAGGGATACCGCCACTTCGCACGCGCTCGCGCCCTGTCGCTTGGCCTCGGCGATGATCTGCTCGACTTGTTCTTGCAGTGCCGGCAATGCTTGCGGGCCGACGCTCTGGACTGCACTCATGGTGTTCTCCACTCAAATTCTGTTTTCGGTGGTCGCCATCGAGCGACCGGGCCGGACAAGCGGCCCCCGACTGGTTATCATGGCGGCGTTTCTTTGCGGACTGCCACCATGGTTGATTCTTACGACGACTCCCTCTACGAGGGTGAAAAAAGCAAATCCCAGGTCAAACGCGAGCTGCATGCTCTGGTTGACCTCGGCGAGCGCCTGACAACACTCAAGCCTGACTTGCTGGCCAAACTGCCACTGACCGACGCCTTGCGCCGGGCCCTGGCCGATGCGCCCAAGCACACCGCGAATATCGCGCGTAAACGGCACCTGCAATTCATCGGCAAACTGATGCGCGATCAGGACACTGACGCCATCCTGGTTCTGCTCGATCAACTCGATGCCTCCACCCGGCAGTACAACGAACGCTTTCACGGCCTGGAACGCTGGCGCGATCGCTTGATCGCGGGCGACGACGGCGTGTTGGAAAAATTCGTCATCGACTATCCAGAGGCTGACCGCCAACAATTGCGCTCCCTGATCCGTCAGGCCCAGCACGAATTGGCGCAGAACAAGCCGCCGGCCTCGAGCCGCAAAATCTTCAAATACATCCGTGAGCTGGACGAGACTCAACGCGGCCTGCGTTGATCGCAGACAGCTTGCCGCCCCTGCCAGGGGCGGCAGTTATCGTGGCGAGGGAGCTTGCTCCCGCTGGGCTACGCAGTAGCCCCAATGCGGTTGCTACGCAACCGAGCGGGAGCAAGCTCCCTCGCCACAATGACTCACGCAAACCCCTGGATGTTTTCATGCGCCCGTGCCACCCACGGTAATCGCATCGATCTTGAGGGTCGGCTGGCCGACGCCCACCGGCACCGATTGCCCATCCTTGCCACACGTCCCCACACCGCTGTCCAGCGCCAGGTCGTTGCCGACCATCGACACCTTGCTCATCGCCTCCGGCCCGTTGCCGATCAGGGTCGCGCCCTTGACCGGTGCGGTGATCTTGCCGTCTTCGATCAGGTAGGCCTCGCTGGTGGAAAACACGAACTTGCCACTGGTGATGTCCACTTGGCCACCGCCGAGATTGGCGCAGTAAATGCCCTTCTTCACCGACGCGATGATTTCGGCCGGATCGCTCTGGCCGCCCAACATGTAAGTATTGGTCATGCGCGGCATCGGCAGGTGCGCGTAGGATTCGCGGCGACCGTTGCCAGTGCGGGCCACGCCCATCAGGCGAGCGTTGAGCTTGTCTTGCATGTAGCCCTTGAGCACGCCGTTTTCGATCAACGTGGTGCACTCGGTCGGCGTACCTTCGTCGTCGACGCTCAGGGAGCCACGACGTCCGGCGAGGGTGCCATCGTCGACGATGGTGCAAAGTTTCGAGGCGACCATTTCGCCCATGCGTCCGCTGTAGGCCGAGCTGCCCTTGCGGTTGAAATCGCCTTCGAGGCCGTGGCCGACGGCTTCGTGCAACAGCACGCCCGACCAGCCCGACCCGAGCACCACCGGCAAGGTGCCAGCCGGGGCCGGGATGGCCTCCAGGTTGACCAGGGCCTGGCGCAGCGCTTCGCGGGCGTAGCCCATGGCGCGGTCTTCGCTGAGGAAATAACGGTAGTCGGTACGTCCGCCACCGCCGTGGCCGCCGCGCTCACGGCGGCCGTTCTGCTCGACGATCACGCTGACGTTGAAACGCACCAGCGGCCGTACGTCGGCGGCCAGGCCGCCATCAGTGGACGCTACCAGGATCCGTTCCCAGACCCCGGCCATGCTCACCGATACCTGCTGGATACGCGGGTCGAGCGCGCGGGTGGCGACGTCGATGCGCTTGAGCAATTCGACTTTTTCGGCGCGACTCATGACTTCCAAGGGATTATCCGGCGCATACAGTTGGGCCACGTCCTGGCTGCTGAACGCCTGGACCGTGCCGTTCTGTCCGGCGCGGGAGATCGAACGGGCAGCACGGGCCGCAGCGCCGAGGGCTTCGAGGGTGATGGCATTGCTGTAGGCAAACCCGGTTTTTTCGCCGGACTGGGCACGCACGCCCACGCCTTGGTCGAGGTTGAAACTGCCTTCCTTGACGATGCCGTCTTCCAGCGACCACGACTCGGAAATCTGCCCCTGGAAATACAGGTCGGCCGCATCGATGCCCGGGCCGGCCAGGTCGCCCAGCACGCCCTGCAAGCTTTCGAGGGTCACGCCACCGGGGGCTAGAAGATGTTCACTGACTGAGGACAACAACCCGCTCATAAGTTTTACGCCTTGAATTCGTCGTCTTGGACAGGCCGCCGTCGGGCGCCCTGCGAAAAAAAGCGCCGATGGCTCGCCACCGGCATGCGCGCCCGGATGGACGCTTGTTCATTGCTGTCGCGCTCGGCCAACAGCACGGCCTCACCCTGATCCTGTTGTGCCAGCACGCGGCCCCACGGGTCGACAATCGCGGCATGGCCAAAGGTTTCCCGTGGCCCCGGATGCATCCCGCCTTGGGCGGCCGCCAGCATGTAGCACTGGGTCTCTATGGCTCGGGCGCGAATCAGCACGTCCCAATGGGCGGCGCCGGTCACCGCGGTAAAGGCCGAAGGCGCGGTGATCAATTCGGCCCCGGCCGCCCGCAACTCGCTGTAGAGCTCCGGGAAACGCAGGTCGTAGCAAACCGTCAAGCCAACCCGGCCCACCGGTGTATCGGCGACCACCACGTTGCCGCCGTAAGCGTAGTCATCGGATTCGCGGTAGCGCCCGCGATTGTCCGCCACGTCCACATCAAACAGGTGCAGCTTGTCATAGCGCGCCACGACCTGGCCTTGGTCATCCACCAACAAAGAGCACGCGTGGGCCTTGGCCTCAGGCTGGTCTACCGGCGGCAACGGCAACGTCCCGGCCACGATCCATAACCTGAGGTCGCGGGCGACCTGTTTCAACCAGGGCAGGATCGGTCCCTGACCAAAGGCTTCGGCACGCGCGATGTCGGCGACGTCCCGCCGCCCCATGGCGGCGAAGTTTTCAGGCAGCACCGCGAGCCTTGCGCCACCGGCGGCAGCCTGCTCCAGCAACACGCGGGCACGGGCCAGGTTAGCGAGTACATCACTTTGGCTGACCATTTGAATCACGGCGACTGGCATGACTCCTCCCGCTATTTCGCTTGTCCGGTGTGGTAGGGCATCGATCGATCAGAACGGTTTGTCGAAGGTGATCTTCGGCTCTTTCCACGGCCCCTTGACGTCATATCTTACGCTGGCAAAACGCGCCACGCGGTCGCCGATCAGTTTGTCGATCAGAAACAACGCCCCGCCCACTGCCGGTGCGCCAACAATCAGCGCGGCAATCGGCAGGTTGTTGGTCACGGGCAAGGTCACCAGCAGCTTGGCGTCGACCCGGTCGGCGACCATATCCAGCGTTCCGTTGAGCTCAAGATTGCTCGAAGGGCCCGTCAGGGTGATGGGCTCGCGCGTCACGTAGACACCGTTGCTCGCCACCAGCACCCCCTTGACCCGGTCGTAGCTCAAGCCCTTGCCAAACAGATCGGAAAAATCCAGGCGCAAGCGCCGGCCAATCGAGTTGAAATTCAGCAGGCCGAACACCCGCAAAGCCTGGGCACTGCCCTCAACCTCAACGAATTGCCCCTTGTTGAGCGACGCATCGAGGCTGCCGGAAAAGCGTTTAGTGGCGGCCCACGCGGGCGAGCCGGGCCAGCGGCCATCGACATCCAGGCGGAACTCCTGACTGGTCACGCTCGGCGCGTATCCCCACCCTTTCAGCACATCGGCCAGATTCTTGCCTTTGATACGGCCCTTGTACCAACTGCTGGTGGAACCGGGCGGTCCTTCCCAGGAGCCATTGCCATTCAAGACCATGCCCTTGAGACCCATATCCAGATCATTCAGCGCGATTCCCTTGCCTGTGGGACGCACTTTCAACGACCAGGCGCCGATCAGGTCCGGCCCTTGGAACAGTTGGTCGATAGCGATATCCATGGCCGGAATTTGGCTGGGATCAACCGACGCAAGCGGGTCCGGGGCGTTTTCGTCGGTCTGAACCGTTGGGTCCGCGGCCGGCAGGCGAACATAGTCCAGCTTGATGCCGATCGGAGCGGCTTTCGCATCTGGCAAATTGACGCTGCCCTTGGCCTGCTGGCTATCCAGCCGCATGGCCCAAGCGTCCGGCTTGCGGTCCAGTTGCACCGACGCCTGGTCCAGCGTCGTGCCCATGGCAGTAAGCTTGCCGACTTTCAGGTCGGCGCTGCTGAGGACTTGCCGGGCGCTACCGCCCGGATCCTGACCGGCGTATTTGCCAACCAGTTCCTGCCAAGGACTCACGTCCAGTTCAGACAGTGTGCCGCGCAATCGCAGCCCCTTGGCGCCAGGCAGGATCGCATCGCCCATGCCCAACAACAATTCGCCGCGACCGTCAGCGAATTTCCCACTCGGTGCCGCATAAGTAAAACTGGCCAAGTCGCCGTAATTGACCCAATACCGCCGCTCCGGTCCTTGCAAAGTCATGCGAAACACTGTGTCGCGACCAACATCCGCTGCCATGCCGAAAGGTGCCGGCAGGTCTACGGCCACGCCCTTGAGGCTGGAACTGACCGACAACTGGCTGTCGGCACCGTCCAGGATCACTTGCAACTGGTAGGGCACGACACCGGATACCGGCAACGGCTGGGTGACATTCAACCAATGGGTGAGTTTCTTGATTTCTACCTGCCCGGACGCGGCGACCCGGGTGTTGAGCGCACCGGCACGGCCCTCGGCGAAAATCTGCGCGGTCACGGGGCGGTCGAACGCCCGGGCCGCGATGTTCTTGCCACTCAGCCCCTTGCTGCTGTCGAAACGGAAATCGCCTTTGAGCTGGGTCAATTCCAGCGCTGGTTCGCTGAGCTTGAGCCGGGCCTTGTCGGTGGAAAAGTCCACCAGGATCTTCGGTTCCTCGCCCTTGACCAGCGGGATATCGAGCTTCACGTTGCCTTGCAGGTCGCCCTCGCCTTCCCAGCCAGCAAACGTCTCGGCGGTGCCGATCGGCGCGGTCTGGAGGATTTTCAGCCCATCACCCAACCCGCCGGCGAAACCGCCGTCCAACAGCAGGTGAGAACTCTGCCCGCTGGGTACGTGAGGGATGTTCACCGCGATGTCCTTGACCTGCGTGTTCAGCAGTTGCCCTCCGCTGGCGAAGATGCGTACGCCGCTGTCTTCGACGAACACATCACCGCTGACCTTGCTGACCGAAGGCCAGCCCGGCTGGAACGCCAGCTCGGCGTCATGCACCTTGAAAAACAGGCTGATGCTGCGGTCCGCGTCCCCGGCACTTTTATTCAGCGAGCCTTGGTACTGGAAAAAACCCTCGTCCACCGCACCCTTGACGATGGCCGTGCGCAACCATTCGTCCAGCGCCGGGCTGAGGACGGCCGGCAGGTACTTGGCGGTGTAGCGCCCGTCACCGTCCACCAGGCCGACCCGCAGGTCCATGTAGTCTTCCTGGCTGTGGTCCAGATGCAGGCGGATCAGGAAATCGCCAGCAATTCGGCCTTCCTCGCCCAGCACCTTCAGATACGGCGCGATCAGGGTGAACGTCTGCTTGTCGAGCTTCCAGGTCAGCCGGGCGTTGGCCTGCTGATATTGCCAAGGCTTGGCAAAGATCGGGTCCAGGTGCAGGGAGAAATCCTTGCTGTCCATGCGCAGCTCGCCACCGCCGAGGTCGCCGCTGAGGCTGCCCGACACGTTGCGCGCCGCTGGGGCACCGCGATAGGCATCAAAGCCCACGGTGTCCAGGTTGGTCGCAAAGCTGATTTTCTGGTCACCGGTGTTTTGTGGTCGAAAGTCCACCAGGACGTTGCGCAGGCCACCGGTTACCTTGAGCCGGTCGATTGTCGTGGCAAGGCCTTCGGGCAACGGCGCCAGGGCATTGAGCAGCGGCGTGAGCGGTGTCAGGTCGAGGCGATCGGCCTGCAAATGCCAGCGTTCCTGTGCCTTGTCGGTGACGTCACTCTGCTGCAAATGGAGACGCGATTCCCAACGGGTCTCGCCCAGGTTCATTGCCAGCGTGTCGAAGGTCGCGGTGAGTCCCTGGCTGCTGCGCTGGAAATATGCGTTGAGCGCCAGGTTGTGGATCCGCACCGGTTTGCGGTCGGCATAGGCGCCCTGCAGCTGCGGCGCATTCAAGCGCATGGCCGCGCTTTGCACCGTGCCCTGGCCCCAACTGAGCCAGAACTCGCCACCGGCCTTGATCTCGGAAAAATTCCATTGCCGGGTCAGGCGCTTCGGCAGCCATTTGGACCAGTCGCTTTGCGGCAGGCTCAAGTAGGCATCCGCCTCGCCATTCTTCCAGTCGCTGGCGCGAATGCGGGTACGCAGATTGATCGCCACGGGCTGGCCGTCCGGCAACGTCAGGCGCGCGTCCAGGCGCTGGCGGGCGCTGCCGGTGCGCAAGCTCAGGCCGACGTAGGTCAGGCTCAACGGAGGATGATCCACCGGCTGCAAAGTGACCTGGCTGTCGAGCACCGACAGCTTCGAAACCATCTGCATCCGATCCAGCAATTGCTGTGGATCGAATGGCTGGTCGTCCCGCACCGGCAGGCCTTCCAGCGCCCATTTGCCGTCGGCGCCTTCCTTGAGGCTGATCTTCAGGCCACTGATTTCCAGATGAGCGATGCGCACCTGGCGCGTCAGCAGGCTGTCCCAGAGGTTTGGCACGGCCCTGACCTGATCGAGGTGCAAGGCATTCGGCCCCTCCCCAACCACCACGTCGCGCGCGGCCAGTATCGGCGCCAGGGCACTCCAAGTGCCTTCAAGGCTACCGACATGCACGGGTATGCCCAACGCTTCGCTGGCCCGAGTCTCGACTTCGCTGCGGTATTCGGCCACCAGCGGGACCAGCTCCCGGCCGAGGCTGACGTATAACGCGAGCACCACCAGCAGCAGCGCGCACAGGCCCAGCCCCCAGCGTGTCAGCGTCGCCAAAAGGCGTGTCAGACGCTCCATGTCAGCAGTCCCCCCTGGCAAAGGCATTCAATTGCGCGGCCTTGCCATCCATGCGACTTCAGAGCAACACCACGTCGTATTGTTCCTGGGAATACATGGTTTCCACCTGGAAGCGAATCGTGCGGCCGATAAAGGCTTCCAATTCCGCGACGTTGCCGGACTCTTCATCGAGCAGGCGGTCCACCACTTTCTGGTTAGCCAACACTCTATAGCCCGTCGCCTGGTAGGCGCGTGCCTCGCGGAGAATTTCCCGGAAGATTTCGTAACACACCGTTTCCGGAGTCTTCAGCTTGCCTCGCCCCTGGCAACTGCTGCAGGGTTCGCAAAGCACCTGTTCAAGGCTTTCGCGGGTGCGCTTGCGAGTCATCTGCACCAGGCCCAGCTCAGTGATGCCGATGATGTTGGTCTTGGCGTGATCGCGCTCGAGTTGTTTTTCCAGGGTACGCAGCACTTGGCGCTGATGCTCTTCATCTTCCATGTCGATGAAATCAATGATGATGATTCCGCCCAGGTTGCGCAGGCGCAGTTGCCGGGCGATGGCCGTGGCCGCCTCTAGATTGGTCTTGAAGATAGTTTCTTCGAGGTTGCGATGGCCGACAAACGCCCCGGTATTGACGTCAATGGTGCTCATCGCCTCGGCCGGGTCGACCACCAGGTAACCGCCAGACTTGAGCGGCACCTTGCGTTCAAGGGCGCGCTGGATTTCGTCTTCTACGCCGTACAGGTCGAAAATCGGCCGTTCGCCAGGGTAATGCTCGAGGCGGTCGGCGATTTCGGGCATCAGCTCGGCGACGAACTGGGTGGTCTTCTGGAACGTTTCCCGGGAATCGATGCGGATTTTCTCGATCTTGGGGCTGACCAGGTCCCGCAGGGTCCGTAGCGCCAGGCCAAGGTCTTCGTAGATCACGCTGGGCGTGGCGATGGTCTTGATCTGCACGGCGATCTGGTCCCACAGCCTTCGCAAGTAGCGGATATCCATCAGGATCTCGTCGGCGCCGGCGCCCTCGGCGGCGGTGCGCAGGATGAAACCACCGGCCTCCTTGATCCCTTCTTTTTCCACGCAGTCGCTGACGACCTTCTTCAGACGCTCGCGCTCGCCTTCGTCTTCGATCTTCAGGGAAATGCCGACGTGGGCAGTGCGTGGCATGTACACCAGGTAACGCGACGGAATGGACAACTGCGTGGTCAGCCGCGCGCCCTTGGAGCCAATAGGATCCTTGGTGACCTGCACCACCAGGCTCTGGCCTTCATGCACCAGCGCGCTGATGCTTTCCACCGCCGGCCCTTCGCGCATGGAGATTTCCGATGCATGGATGAACGCTGCGCGGTCCAGGCCGATGTCGACGAACGCCGCCTGCATGCCCGGCAACACCCGTACCACCTTGCCCTTGTAGATGTTGCCGACAATGCCACGCTTTTGCGTGCGCTCGACATGGACTTCTTGCAGGACGCCGTTTTCAACCACCGCCACGCGCGATTCCATCGGCGTGATGTTGATCAGGATCTCTTCACTCATGGCAGGGTCTCGTTCAGGCGTATTCACGATTATGGCCGCATCAGTCAGACGGCGCTCAGCGCGCGCTCAAGGTTTGCCAACAGGGTATGCCGAAATGGCCGAGCAGCTCGAAGGTTTCGCACAGTGGCAGGCCGACCACGGCTGAATAACTACCTTCCAGCCCGGCGACGAACACCGCGCCCAGGCCCTGGATACCATAGCCGCCCGCCTTGTCCCGGGGTTCGCCGCTGGCCCAATAGGCGAGCGCTTCCTGTTCGGTGATGGGGCGAAAGCGCACCCGGCTGCGAACCACCCGGGTTTCGCAGTGCTGGCCGTCCACAACGGCAATGGCGGTCAGCACTTCATGGTCGCGACCGGACAGGCTCAGGAGCATCGACAGGGCGTCAGCCTGATCCACTGGCTTACCGAGAATCCGTCCCTGCAGCACCACTGCGGTGTCGGCCCCGAGCACGCAGCCCTCGACGCCAGACGCCAAGGCGTGTCGCCCGGCCTCGGCCTTGCCACGCGCCAGGCGTTCGACATAGGCCGATGGGGTTTCCTGATCGAGGGGAGTTTCGTCGATGTCCGCGCTGATGGCGGTGAAAGGCACGCCGATCTGCGTAAGCAGCTCACGCCGACGCGGCGAACCTGAGGCGAGGTAAAGCGGTTTCATCAAGACATCTCCCTTCCAAGGTGCGGGCCAATGCCTGACCGAATCAGTTGATTTTGAAACGCAGGCGCAAGCCACGCAAACCGAAGCTTATCCACGGCCAGAGCAAGGCACTGACCAAGGCCGGCAGCACCAGCGCCAGGGTCGGCTGACGATTGCCGGTCAACGCGCTGAGCCATAGCTGTACCAGCTGCGCCAGGCCAAAGATCACCAGGATCACCAGGCACTGTTGCCACATCGGGAACATCCGCAGGCGTTGTTGCAGCGACAGCACCAGGAAAGTGATCAGCGTCAGGATCAATGCGTTCTGCCCCAGCAACGTGCCGTAAAGCACGTCTTCGGCCAAGCCAAGGCACCAGGCGGTGACCATGCCGACCTTGTGCGGCAAGGCCAACGCCCAGAAGGCCAGCAACAGGGCCAGCCACAGTGGCCGGAGGATCTCCATGAACTGCGGCAGCGGCGAAATGCTGAGCAGCAGGCCGATGGCGAAAGTCAGCCAGACTATCCAGCCGTTACCGGATCGAGTACTGCTCATTCTTCTCGTGCTCCCCTAGTGGCGGGCGTCGAGGCCGGCGGTTTGGCTGCAGGTCTTGCAGGCTGGGTCGCCGGCTGATGGGCGGCTGGACGGGCGGGGGTCGCGGCGGGCGCGGCCGAGGGCGTCGTGGCCGGGGGCGTGGCAGCGGGCGTCGCCGCTTGAGGCTTGGACACCGTGGCCGGAACAGGAACAGGTGCTGGCGCGGCCGGAGCGGTCGACTCGCCACCCTGCCGGTCTTGGACTTCCTGGGCCACCGCCGCATCGTTGGCGCGCTCTTCAGGCGTGCGATTGTCGCTGAAAACCAGCAGCAGATAGCGACTGCGGTTCAACGCGGCCGTCGGCACTGCCCGCACGATCGCGAACGGCTGGCCGGAGTCATGGATGACTTCCTTGACCGTCGCCACCGGATAACCGGCCGGGAACCGCTGGCCGAGGCCGGAACTGACCAGCAAGTCGCCTTCCTTGATGTCGGCGGTGTCCGCCACGTGGCGCAGCTCCAGGCGTTCCGGGTTGCCGGTACCGCTGGCAATCGCCCGCAAGCCGTTGCGATTGACCTGCACGGGAATACTGTGGGTGGTATCGGTCAGCAGCAGGACACGGGACGTATAGGGCATCAACTCCACCACCTGGCCCATCAGGCCACGGGCGTCGAGCACCGGCTGGCCGAGGACCACGCCGTCGCGCTCACCCTTGTTGATGATGATGCGATGGGTGAAGGGGTTGGGATCCATGCCGATCAACTCGGCCACTTCGACCTTCTCGTTGACCAGCGCCGAAGAATTGAGCAACTCACGCAGCCGCACGTTCTGCTCGGTGAGGGCCGCCAGCTTCTGCATGCGTCCCTGCAACAGCAGGTTTTCGGTCTTGAGTTTTTCGTTTTCGGCGACCAGTTCGGTCCGGCTGCCAAACTGGCTGGCGACACCTTGCCACAAGCGCTGCGGCAGGTCGGTGATCCAATAGGATTCCATCAACACCAGCGACATCTGGCTGCGTACAGGCTTGAGCAGCGTGAAGCGGGCATCGACCACCATCAACGCGACCGACAGCACGGTCAGCACCAGCAGGCGCACGCCCAATGAGGGGCCTTTGGCGAAAAGCGGTTTAATAGGCCGCTCCTCCCAGGCAAATGTTTTCTTTATTCATACGGTATCAAACCGGCCTGGATACGAATGACAGAAGATAAACGCCAACGGGCAGCACTGCAAAGTGCTACCCGGGCGCAAACAACATAGACCACTCAGCCAGACTTATTCGCTGGAGAGCAGGTCCATGGTGTGCTTGTCCATCATTTCCAGCGCACGGCCACCGCCGCGGGCAACGCAGGTCAACGGGTCTTCGGCAACGATCACCGGCAGGCCGGTTTCCTGGGCCAGCAGCTTGTCGAGGTCACGCAACAGCGCGCCACCACCGGTCAGCACCAGGCCGCGCTCGGCGATGTCCGAGGCCAACTCCGGCGGCGACTGCTCCAGGGCGCTCTTGACGGCCTGGACGATGGTCGCCAGCGACTCTTGCAGCGCTTCGAGGACTTCGTTGGAGTTGAGCGTGAACGCCCGTGGAACGCCTTCGGCCAGGTTGCGACCGCGTACGTCGACTTCACGCACTTCACCGCCCGGGTAGGCCGTGCCGATTTCCTGCTTGATGCGCTCGGCGGTGGATTCGCCGATCAGGCTGCCGTAGTTGCGGCGCACGTAGGTGATGATCGCTTCGTCGAAACGGTCGCCGCCCACACGCACGGACTCGGCGTAGACCACACCGTTGAGGGAGATCAAGGCGATTTCAGTGGTACCGCCACCGATGTCGACAACCATCGAACCGCGCGCCTCTTCCACCGGCAGGCCGGCACCGATGGCAGCGGCCATTGGCTCTTCGATCAGGAACACTTCGCGGGCACCGGCACCGAGGGCCGATTCACGGATGGCGCGACGCTCCACCTGGGTGGATTTGCACGGCACGCAGATCAGCACACGAGGGCTGGGCTGCAGGAAACTGTTTTCGTGAACCTTGTTGATGAAGTACTGCAGCATCTTTTCGCAGACGCTGAAGTCGGCGATCACGCCGTCTTTCATAGGGCGAATGGCTGCAATGTTGCCCGGCGTACGGCCCAGCATGCGCTTGGCTTCCGTACCGACAGCCACGACACTCTTCTGGTTACCGTGGGTGCGGATGGCCACGACCGAGGGTTCATTCAGGACGATACCGCGCTCGCGCACGTAAATAAGGGTGTTGGCAGTGCCCAGGTCGATGGAAAGATCGCTGGAAAACATGCCACGCAGTTTCTTGAACATGGGAAAGGGACCCTAGGCAACGCGTGGGTAAAAAAGTGCGGCAAACTCTAACAACGACAGGGATTTTGGGCAAGGCGCCAATATGTTAAATTGGCCGCTTTTCTGTGCACCAAACCCCACAATCGCGGGTATGGACCCGTAGAAATGCGGTAGTGTTCCGACAATCTAACACACGGACAGACTGCGTCCGTTTTGTTTTCCACTGGAGAATCCCATGGCGCTTGAACGCTCCGACGTGGAAAAAATCGCTCATCTGGCCTGCTTGGGCCTCAATGAAGCCGATCTTCCACACATTACTGCTGCCCTGAACAGCATTCTAGGGCTGGTCGACGAGATGCAAGCGGTCGATACCGACGGTATCGAGCCGCTGGCCCACCCACTGGAAGCCAGCCAGCGCCTGCGCGCCGACGTCGTCACCGAGTCGAATAATCGCGAGGCCTACCAGTCCATCGCACCTGCGGTCGAAAACGGCCTGTACTTGGTTCCGAAAGTCATCGACTAAAGGGAAAGAGCCTCTCATGCATCACATGACCCTGGCCGAGATCGCCCGCGGACTCGCCGATAAAAAGTTTTCTTCCGAAGAGCTGACCAAGACCCTGCTGGCGCGCATCGCCCAGCTCGACCCGCAGCTCAACAGCTTCATCAGCCTCACCGAAGAACTGGCCCTGAGCCAGGCCAAGGCCGCCGACGCCCGCCGCGCCAACGGCGAGAGCGGCGCCCTGCTCGGTGCGCCGATTGCCCACAAAGACCTGTTCTGCACCCAGGGCATCCGCACCAGTTGCGGTTCGAAGATGCTCGACAACTTCAAGGCACCGTACGACGCCACCGTCGTCGCCAAGTTGGCCGCCGCCGGCACCGTGACCCTGGGCAAGACCAACATGGACGAATTCGCCATGGGTTCTGCCAACGAGTCGAGCTACTACGGCGCGGTGAAAAACCCGTGGAACCTGGAACATGTCCCAGGCGGTTCGTCCGGCGGTTCCGCCGCCGCCGTGGCCGCGCGCCTGTTGCCCGCTGCCACCGCCACCGACACCGGCGGCTCGATCCGCCAGCCGGCGGCGTTCACCAACCTCACCGGCCTCAAGCCGACCTACGGTCGCGTCTCGCGCTGGGGCATGATCGCCTACGCCTCCAGCCTCGACCAGGGCGGCCCGCTGGCGCGCACCGCGCAAGACTGCGCGATCCTGCTGCAAGGCATGGCCGGCTTCGACCCGAACGACTCCACCAGCATCGATGAGCCGGTGCCGGACTACAGCGCCAGCCTCAATGGTTCGCTGCAAGGCCTGCGCATCGGCGTGCCGAAGGAATACTTCGGCGCCGGCCTCGACCCACGCATCGCCGAGCTGGTTCATAACAGTGTCAAAGACCTGGAGAAGCTCGGCGCGGTCATCAAGGAAATCAGCCTGCCGAACATGCAGCACGCGATTCCCGCGTACTACGTGATCGCCCCGGCGGAAGCGTCCTCGAACCTGTCACGCTTCGACGGCGTACGCTTCGGCCATCGCTGCGAGAACCCGGAAAACCTGATTGACCTGTACAAACGGTCCCGTGGCGAAGGCTTCGGCGCCGAAGTGCAGCGCCGGATCATGGTCGGCGCCTATGCGCTGTCCGCCGGCTACTACGATGCCTACTACCTCAAGGCGCAGAAAATCCGTCGCCTGGTGAAGAACGACTTCATGGCCGCCTTCAACGAGGTCGACATCATCCTCGGCCCGACCACCCCGAACCCGGCCTGGAAGCTCGGTGCCAAGAACAGCGATCCGATAGCCGAGTACCTGGAAGACGTCTACACCATCACCGCCAACCTCGCCGGCTTGCCGGGCCTGTCCATGCCGGCCGGCTTCGTCGACGGCCTGCCGGTGGGCGTGCAGTTGCTCGCGCCGTATTTCCAGGAAGGCCGCCTGCTCAATGTCGCTCATCAGTACCAGCTGAACACTGATTGGCACACCCGCACCCCCACCGGCTTCTGAGGAGAAACACATGCAATGGGAAGTCGTGATCGGGCTGGAGATTCATACCCAGCTCACCACCCGATCGAAAATCTTTTCCGGTAGCTCGACCACATTCGGTTCCGAGCCCAACACCCAGGCCAGCCTCGTCGACCTGGGCATGCCCGGCGTACTGCCGGTGCTCAACGCCGAAGCGGTGCGCATGGCGGTGATGTTCGGCCTGGCGATTGATGCCGAGATCGGCCAGCACAACGTGTTCGCCCGCAAGAACTACTTCTACCCGGACCTGCCCAAGGGCTACCAGATCAGCCAGATGGAACTGCCGATCGTCGGCAAGGGCCACCTGGACATCGCCCTGGAAGACGGCACGGTCAAGCGCGTCGGCATCACCCGGGCGCACCTGGAAGAAGACGCCGGCAAGAGCCTGCACGAAGAATTCAACGGCGCCACCGGCATCGACCTGAACCGTGCCGGCACGCCGTTGCTGGAAATCGTCTCCGAGCCGGACATGCGCAGCGCCAAGGAAGCCGTGGCCTACGTCAAGGCGATCCATGCACTGGTGCGCTACTTGGGCATCTGCGACGGCAACATGGCCGAAGGCTCGCTGCGCTGCGACTGCAACGTGTCGATCCGGCCCAAGGGCCAGGTCGAGTTCGGCACCCGCTGCGAGATCAAGAACGTCAACTCGTTCCGTTTCATCGAGAAAGCGATCAACACCGAGATCCAGCGCCAGATCGAACTGATCGAGGACGGTGGCAAGGTCATCCAGCAGACCCGCCTGTACGACCCGAACAAGGACGAGACCCGTCCGATGCGCAGCAAGGAGGAAGCCAACGACTACCGTTACTTCCCCGACCCGGACCTGCTGCCGGTGGTCATCGAGGACTCGTTCCTCAATGACGTACGCGCCACCCTGCCGGAACTGCCGCCGCAGAAACGCGAGCGTTTCCAGGCACAGTTCGGGCTGTCGAGCTATGACGCCAACGTCCTGGCCACCAGCCGCGAACAGGCCGATTACTTCGAGAAAGTCGTGAGCATCGGCGGCGACGCCAAGCTGGCGGCCAACTGGGTGATGGTCGAGTTGGGCAGCCTGTTGAACAAGCAGGGCCTGGAAATCGACGAGTCGCCGGTCTCCGCCGAGCAATTGGGCGGCATGCTGCTGCGGATCAAGGACAACACCATCTCCGGCAAGATCGCCAAGATGGTGTTCGAAGCCATGGCCAATGGTGAAGGCAGCGCCGACGAGATCATCGAGAAGCGCGGCTTGAAGCAGGTCACCGACACCGGCGCGATTTCCGCCGTGCTCGATGAAATGCTCGCGGCCAACGCCGAGCAAGTCGAACAGTACCGCGCGGCAGACGAAGCCAAGCGCGGCAAGATGTTCGGCTTCTTCGTCGGCCAGGCCATGAAAGCCTCCAAGGGCAAGGCCAACCCGCAACAAGTCAACGAACTGCTCAAAAGCAAGCTCGAAGGCTGATGGCCATGGAGCCAGTCTTGCGGTCTGGCTCATACCCCTGTGGCGAGGGAGCTTGCTCCCGCTGGGTCGCGAAGCGGGCCCCAACAATCTGCTGCCAGATTCAGGGGGCTGCTGCGCAGCCCAGCGGGAGCAAGCTCCCTCGCCACGATTATTCTCACCACCACACTGATGTGGAATCCCTTACATGAAGCGTCTCTTTGGCGCCTGCGCCCTGCTGTCCCTGCTGGCCGGTTGCGCCAGCCAGAGCGGGACGGTTGATCCACACGGCTACGACCAGACCGGCGTCGCCTCTTATTACGGTGCCAGGCACCATGGCAAGCGCACCGCCAGCGGCGAGCGTTTCGACCAGCACGGCCTGACCGCCGCCCATCGCCAGTTGCCGTTCGGCACGCGGGTGAAAGTCACCAACCTGAAAAACAACGACAGCGTCGTGGTGCGCATCAACGATCGCGGGCCGTATACCCGCGGTCGCTTGATCGACGTTTCACGCGCCGCCGCCGAACAATTGGGCATGCTGCGCAGCGGCACCGCGCGGGTGCGCGTGCAAGCCCTCGACGATTGACAGACGGAGCCCGGCCATTTCCCTGATCACTGCTTTACCGCTGCTCAGCCTGATCGAATTGTTTGGCGCACTGCTGTTGCTGATCGCCGGCGCCGAGCTGCTCGTACGCGCCGCCGTCGGCCTGGCGGCCCGCTTGCAGGTGCGGCCGCTGATCATCGGCCTGACCGTCGTCGCCTTCGGCAGCAGCGCGCCGCAGATGGCTGTCAGCCTGCAGGCAACCCTCGCCCAGAACGCCGACATCGCCGTGGGCAGCGTGATCGGCAGCGGTATCTTCAACATCCTGGTAACTCTCGGCCTGTCGGCATTGATCATCCCGCTGCGCGTCTCGCGTCAGTTGGTGCGGCTGGATATTCCACTGATGATCGGCGCCAGCCTGCTGGTGTACGTGCTGGCCTGGAACGAAGAGCTGAACCGCTTGGACGGCGCACTGCTGCTGATGGCCCTGGCGGTGTACCTGGGCCTGCTGCTGCGCCAGTCCCGGCATTCGGGGCGACCGCATCCGGTGGGCGTGGACGTGGCCCGCATGTCATGGCTCAAGAGTTTGATGATGATCGTGTCGGGTCTGACGATGCTGGTTTTCGCCGGGAACCTGCTATTGGGCGCCGCGGTGGAAATGGCGAGCGACCTGGGACTGTCGGAGCGCATCATCGGCCTGACCATTGTCGCCGTCAGCACTTCGCTGCCGGAACTCGCCACCTCGCTGATCGCCGCCCTGCGCGGCCAGCGGGACATCGCGGTAGGCAACGTGATCGGCAGCAACCTGTTCAACCTGCTCGGCGTGCTGGGCGTGACCGCCCTCGCCGCCCCGTCGCCGCTCTCGGTCTCGCCCAATGCCCTGGACTTCGACTTGCCGGTGATGCTCGGCGTGGCGGTGTTGTGCCTGCCGGTGTTCTATTCCGGCTATCGCGTCACCCGCGCCGAGGGCCTGCTGTTCCTGGGGCTGTACCTCGCCTACGGACTGCACGTGGTGTCGTTCACCACCGGCATGCCATTGGCCGGCCAACTGGAACGGCTGATGCTGTTCTACGTACTGCCCGCCCTGTTCGCGTTCCTGCTGTTCACGTCCTCGCGCGCCTGGCGCCGCCAACATCACAAGAGGGATTTACCATGACCGACACGCCAAAGACCGGCCTCGACATGCGTCGCCAAGTCATGGGCGACGCCTTCGTCGACCGTGCCCTGGGCAACGCCACCGAATTCACCCAGCCGCTGCAGGACTTCGTCAACGAGCATGCCTGGGGCAGCGTCTGGAGCCGCGAAGGCCTGCCGCTGAAAACCCGCAGCCTGATTACCCTCGCCGCCCTCACCGCGCTCAAATGCCCGCAGGAACTCAAAGGCCACGTGCGTGGCGCGCTGAACAATGGCTGCACGGTGGAGGAGATTCGCGAAGCGCTGCTGCACTGCGCGGTGTACGCGGGCGTGCCGGCGGCGATCGATGCGTTCCGGGCGGCGCAGGAAGTGATCGATAGTTATCAGAAGCCTGAGTGACCGGGCGATTGAAGGCTAGATCCACCCACCCCACTGCAACACAAAAATCCCCAGGTTGGTGGTAATCGCCGCCATCAGCGTGGTGATGACAATGATCGCGGCCGCCAGTTCATGGTTGCCATTCGCCGCCCGGGCCATGACGAAGCTGGCGGCGGCGGTGGGGCTGCCGAAGTAGAGGAACAGAATTCCCAGTTCCGCCCCACGAAAGCCCCAGAGCCAGGCGCCCAAGGTCGTCACCAGCGGCAGGCCGACCATTTTCACCAGGCTCGAACTCAGGGCCATCTTGCCGCTCTTGCGCAAGGCCGCCAGCGACAACGTGCCACCGATGCAGATCAGCGCCAGCGGCAAGGTCATTTGCGCCAGGTACTTGGTCGACGTCTCGAACCAGTTTGGCAGACCGATCTGCCAATAGGCGAAAGGCGCGGCGACGATCACGCTGATGATCAACGGGTTGCTGATCACACTTTTGCAGATGCTCCACGGGTCGGACTTGATCACCGGGCTGTAGACCGCCAGCACAATGGTCGACAGCGTGTTGTAGAACAGGATCACCAACGCTGCGAGGATCGCGCCCAGGGAAATTCCGTAGTCACCGTACATGCTCGCCGCCAGCGCCAGGCCGATGACCCCGTTGTTGCCGCGAAACGCACCTTGGGTGTAGATGCCGCGATCTTCCCTCGGGCAACGCCAGATCGCCCAGCCCCACGCCATGGCGAAACTCACCAGGGTAGCAATCGAGAAATAGATCAGCAGGTCGGGTTGCAGCGCTGCGTGCAGGTCGGCGTGCAAGATGCCGAGGAACAACAACGCCGGCATGGTGACGTTGAACACCAGGGACGAGGCGATGTGGATGAAGTTGTCGTTGATCCAGTAGATGCGCTTGAGCAACGTCCCCAGGAACAGCATGGCAAACACCGGCGCGGTGATGTTCAGGGTTTCGAGGAAAATTGCCAGCATGCCGGGGACCTTGAAAGGGTGTCGTTAGGTGGCTAATGATAAGCCACTTTCCCACTGATCGTTCCCACGCTTTTGCGTGAGAACGATCCACGACAACGCTATATCAAGTAATCGGCGCTGGGTTGAACAACGTGATGTCGTTGTACAGCTTGTGCCGCTCGGCCCAGGTTTGCTTCTTGCCGCTGGCCACGTCCAGGTAGTAGTGGAACAGCTCCCAGCCCAACTCTTCGATGGTCGCCCGTCCAGTGGCGATCCGGCCGGCATCGATGTCGATCAAGTCCGGCCAGCGCTGGGCCAGTTCGGTGCGGGTCGAGACCTTCACCACCGGCGCCATCGCCAGGCCATACGGCGTTCCGCGACCGGTGGTGAACACATGCAGGTTCATCCCCGCCGCCAGTTGCAGCGTGCCGCAGACGAAATCGCTGGCCGGCGTGGCACAGAAGATCAGGCCCTTTTGCTTGAACCGCTCGCCCGGGCCGAGCACGCCGTTGATCGCGCTGCTGCCAGACTTGACGATCGAGCCCAGGGACTTCTCGACGATGTTCGACAACCCGCCCTTCTTGTTGCCCGGCGTGGTGTTGGCACTGCGATCGGCTTCGCCTTTGGCCAGGTAACGGTCGTACCAGTCCATTTCGCGCACTAGCTCCTCGGCGACTTCGCGGGTTTGCGCCCGGGAGGTCAGCAGGTAGATCGCATCACGTACTTCGGTGACTTCGGAAAACATCACCGTCGCACCGGCCCGCAACAACAGGTCCGAGGCATAGCCCAGGGCCGGGTTAGCGGTGATGCCGGAAAACGCATCGCTGCCGCCGCACTGCATGCCCAGGATCAGCTCCGAAGCGGGCACGGTTTCGCGACGACGTTGGTCGAGCTTCTTCAGGCGCGTCTCGGCCAGTTCCATGATCTGCTCAATCATTTCAGTGAAACCGTGACTGGAATCCTGCAAGCGATACAGCCAGGGCTCGCTGAGGTCCACCGAGCTGTCGCCCTCATGCATCACCTGGCCGGCCTGCAATTTCTCGCAGCCCAGGCTGATCACCAGCGCTTCGCCACCCAGGTTCGGGTTGCGCGCCAGGTTACGCACCGTGCGGATCGGGATGTACGCGTCGGTGGCGGTAATCGCCACGCCGCAGCCATAGCTGTGGGTCAGTGCCACCACGTCATCGACGTTCGGGTACTTGGGCAGCAACTCGTCCTTGATGCGCTTGACCGCATGGTCCAGCACCCCGGTCACGCACTGCACCGTGGTGGTGATACCGAGGATGTTGCGCGTGCCGACGGTGCCATCGGCGTTGCGATAACCCTCGAAGGTGTAGCCCTCCAGCGGCGCATCGGCCGCCGGCACATCGGTGGACAGCGGCAAGCTGTCCAACGGCGGCGCGGTGGGCATGCGCAGCTGGTCTTCCTTGACCCAGCTGCCACGGGGGATCGGTTGCAGCGCATAGCCAATGACCTGGCCGTAGCGAATCACCTCGCCGCCCTCGGGAATGTCCTCCAGGGTGACTTTGTGGCTTTGTGGCACGAAGTCCACGGTGACCAGGCCGTCCGGGAATTCAGTCCCGGCCGGTACGCCTTGGTCGTTGACGACGATCACCACATTGTCCCGCTCGTGCAGGCGGATGTAACGGGGCGAATCGGCATGTTCAATCAGATTCATCGACACCGCTCCTCAGGGTTTGGCTTCAGACAGGCTGGAGAGACCGGCATCCTTGGCCGCAGGTTCCTTGAGCACCACACGCTTGATCGGGCCCACGATAACCAGATAACTGAACACCGCCATCAGCGCGTTGCAGCCGACAAACACCAACGCCCATTTGAACGAGCCAGTGGAACTGATGATGTAGCCGATAACGATTGGCGTGGTAATCGACGCCAGGTTGCCAAAGGTGTTGAACAGGCCACCGCTCAAGCCGGCGATCTGTTTTGGCGACGTATCGGAGACCACGGCCCAGCCGAGTGCGCCGACACCTTTACCGAAGAACGCCAGGGCCATGAAGCCCACCACCATCCATTCGATGTCGACGTAGTTGCACGCCACGATGCTGCTGGATACCAGCAAGCCGGCGATGATCGGCGCCTTGCGGGCGAAGGTCAGCGAGTGGCCCTTGCGCAGCAGGTAGTCGGAAATCACCCCGCCCAGCACGCCGCCGATGAAGCCGCAGATCGCCGGCAAGGACGCGATGAAACCGGCCTTGAGGATGGTCATGCCACGTTCCTGCACCAGATACACCGGGAACCAGGTCAGGAAGAAGTAGGTGATGCCGTTGATGCAATATTGGCCCAAGTAAACGCCGAGCATCATGCGATTGGTCAGCAATTGGCGGATGTAATCCCACTTCGGACCGTCGGTTTTCTTATCCTTGCCCTTGTCCTGGTCCATATCGACCATCGCGCCGTTGGCGGCGATGTGATTGAACTCGGCTTCGTTGATCATTGGGTGCTGACGCGGACTGTAGATCACTTTCAACCAGATCAGCGAGAACACGATGCCGATCACGCCCATCACGATGAACACGTGCTGCCAGCCGAAGCGATAAACGATCCAGCCCATCAGCGGTGCGAACAACACGGTGGCGAAATACTGCGCCGAGTTGAAGATCGCCGAGGCGGTGCCGCGTTCCGCGGTAGGAAACCACGCGGCGACGATCCGTGCGTTGCCCGGGAAGGACGGCGCTTCGGCCAGCCCGACCAGAAAGCGCAGCATGAACAGCGCAACCACGGCCGTGGACATGCCGAATTCACCGACATAGCCTTGCAGCACGGTGAACAGCGACCAGGTGAAAATGCTCAAGGCATAGATTTTTTTCGAGCCGAAACGGTCGAGCAGCCAGCCGCCGGGAATCTGCCCGGCCACGTAGGCCCAGCCGAAAGCGGAGAAGATATAACCGAGGGTGACGGCATCGATGCCGAGGTCTTTTTGCAGGCTGGAGCCCGCAATTGCGATGGTGGCGCGGTCGGCATAGTTGATCGTCGTCACCAAAAAAAGCATGAGCAGGATCAAATAGCGGACGCGGGTCGGCTTGGTCTCTTGCATGTAATTACTTCCACTATTTATTTTTATACGGGAATCAATTTATGCGTTCGACGCCGGTGTCCGGCGCCGAACGGTGTTGCGTTTTTACGAACCGATGTAAGAGGTCTTCACCACGGTGTAGAACTCTTGCGCGTAGCGACCTTGCTCACGCGAACCGTAAGACGAACCTTTGCGCCCGCCGAACGGCACGTGGTAATCCACGCCAGCGGTCGGCAGGTTGACCATCACCATGCCTGCCTGGGAATGGCGCTTGAAGTGGTTGGCGTATTTCAACGAGGTGGTGGCGATACCGGCCGACAAACCGAACTCGGTGTCGTTGGCCATCGCCAGCGCCGCCTCGTAGTCAGCCACGCGCACAACGTTGGCCACCGGGCCGAAGATCTCTTCACGGCTGATGCGCATCGAGGCTTCGCTGTCGGCGAACAGGGTCGGCGCCAGGAAGTAACCTTCGGTATCGCAGGTCACCACGCCGCCACCACTCACCAGCCGCGCACCTTCGCTCTGGCCGATGTCGATGTACTTCAAGTCCTGGTTCAGCTGGGCTTCGGAAACCACCGGGCCGATATCGGTGCCGGCTTTCAACGCATGACCGACCTTGATCGACTGCATGCGCTCGGCCATGGCCGCGACGAACTTGTCGTGGATGCCAGCGGTGACGATCAGGCGGCTCGACGCCGTGCAACGCTGGCCGGTGGAGTAGAACGCGCTCTGCACCGCCAACTCGACGGCCTGCTTGAGGTCGGCGTCGTCGAGGATGATCTGCGGGTTCTTGCCGCCCATCTCCAACTGGACCTTGGCCTGGCGCGACACGCAATTGACCGCGATCTGCCGACCTACGCCCACGGAACCGGTGAAGCTGATGCCGTCGACTTTCGGGCTGTTGACCAGCACGTCGCCGACCACACGGCCGCTGCCCATCACCAGGTTGAACACACCGGCCGGGAAACCGGCACGGGAGATGATTTCGGCCAACGCCCAGGCGCAACCGGGCACCAGCTCGGCGGGCTTGATCACCACGCAGTTGCCGTAGGCCAGGGCCGGGGCGATTTTCCACGCGGGAATGGCAATCGGGAAGTTCCACGGGGTGATCAGGCCGATCACACCCAGGGCCTCGCGAGTGACCTCGACGTTGACGCCCGGACGCACCGACGGCACGTAATCGCCCGACAGGCGCAGGCATTCACCGGCGAAGAATTTGAAGATGTTGCCGGCGCGGGTCACTTCGCCGATGGCTTCAGGCAGGGTCTTGCCCTCTTCCCGGGCCAGCAGTTGGCCGAGTTCTTCACGGCGAGCGAGGATTTCGCTGCCGACTTTGTCCAGCGCATCGTGACGGGCCTGGATGCCCGAAGTCGACCAGGCCGGGAACGCGGCGCGGGCGGCGTCGATGGCGGCGTTGACTTGGGCTGCGTCAGCCTTGGCGTATTCACCGATGACATCGGACAAATCAGATGGGTTGATGTTGGCGCAATAGTCAGCACCGGCCACCCATTGACCGTTGATGTAGTGATCGAAACGCTTTGAATCTGCCACGGAGCTACTCCTATTACAAAACCTGTCTAGGAACGCTGGGCGTCCCTGTACGCAAAAAGCCGCTGATTGCTCAGCGGCTTTGTCGGGTCTGTTACTGCTTGCCTTGCTTGTCGATCAGCGCGGCCAGGGCTTCGTATTCTTCTGGCAGCAGGTCGGTCAGCGGCGTGCGCACAGGACCGGCGTCGTAGCCAACGATTTTCGCACCGGCCTTGACGATGCTCACCGCGTAACCGGCCTTGCGGTTGCGGATGTCCAGGTATGGCAGGAAGAAATCATCGATGATCTTGCCAACGGTTTCGTGATCTTCGCGGGCAATGGCGTGGTAGAAATCCATCGCGGTTTTCGGGATGAAGTTGAACACCGCCGAGGAGTAGACCGGAACGCCCAGGGCCTTGTAGGCCGCGGCGTAGACTTCGGCGGTCGGCAGGCCGCCCAGGTAGCTGAAACGGTCGCCGAGACGACGACGGATCGACACCATCAATTCGATATCGCCCAGGCCGTCCTTGTAGCCGATCAGGTTCGGGCAACGCTCGGCCAGTTGTTCCAACTGAGTGGCGTTCAGGCGGCAGACGTTGCGGTTGTATACCACGACGCCGATTTTCACCGATTTGCACACGGCTTCAACGTGGGCGGCTACGCCGTCCTGGCTGGCTTCGGTCAGGTAGTGCGGCAGCAGCAACAGGCCCTTGGCGCCCAGGCGCTCGGCCTCCTGAGCGTATTCGATGGCCTGGCGGGTCGCACCGCCAACACCGGCAAGGATCGGCACGCTGGTGGCGCAGGTATCGACGGCGGTCTTGATGACTTGCGAATACTCACTGGCGGCCAGGGAGAAGAATTCACCGGTGCCGCCCGCTGCGAACAATGCAGAGGCGCCATACGGGGCCAGCCACTCGAGGCGCTTGATGTAGCTGTCGCGATTGAAATCGCCATTGGCAGTGAAATCGGTGACCGGGAACGACAGCAGGCCAGACGAGAGGATGGACTTCAGTTCTTGTGGATTCATTATTCGAACACCCTGGACGCAAATGTTGTGTTGTAGGAAACGGTTCAGCTTCGTTGAGAAGTTGTAAGTCATCGTACAACCTAAAACAGGAACGTCAACTGCATTTCGTCTTTTGTCGGGTCCTGGCCCAGGGGAAATCGCCTTGCAGCCTTGCGTACTGGGGCTTTGAAGGAAATTGAAAGACGGATGAAACTTGCCGGACAAGCATCAGGACCGCTCGTCGTCACTGTCAACTCTGCCAGTAGGCGCCGTTGCGGCATGGGGGCATAACTCGCGTACGGCCGCGCCATGCCTGGCCGAAGTTCGTTTCTCAATTTTTTTTGTGAGCCGCCCGTACGCGACGATCAGGGCCGCCTCACAGGGAGTGACATCATGGAAACATATGTGGAGCCAACCGTTCAGAACCACCCAAAAGACACATCCACAGGGACAGTCAAAATCAGCCTGTCAGCGCTGCAAGAAAGTGGACTCACCGTTGTGATTGCGGGAAAGCAAACAGTACCTCTATACGACGATGCCTTTTTGATACTGGGTCCCAACGGGGAAAAACCTGAGTGGACGGGGGTACGTGGATCATTGGTAGACATGAAGGACCCTGAAAATCCCCAGCAAAAAACCGAGAACACTTTGATGACTTTGCCCAAGGAGGCCTTGAAAAAGTACGTAGGCAAAGAGGTCCAACTACGCTATCAGACATATGGTGAGTCAGAGGAATACAGGTACTCCAAGCCGCTAACGCTGAAGATCCAGCCGTAAGCTCTTGTCTGCATATCTGCACGTCAGATCGGTACAAGGATCCGAAGTCAAACAAAGCGCCTTTGTGGCGAGGGAGCTTGCTCCCGCTCGGTTGCGCAGCAACCGCCATCAATCTGGGGCCGCTTCGCAGCCCAGCGGGAGCAAGCTCCCTCGCCACAACAGCATTCTCGCTACCCCGGCAGTGAGCGATTCAGCCCTGCGCCTGAGCCTCTTCATGAGCCTGGCGCAACCGTTCGCGGCTGTTGGTCAAATGCAAACGCATGGCCGCTCGGGCCGCGTCGGAGTCCTGGCGGGCGATGGCTTCGTAGATTTCCTCGTGCTCGCGGCTCAGGCGATCCATGTAGTGCTGGTGGTCGTCGTGGGCCAGGCGCGCCGAGTTCAGCCGGGTGCGCGGGATAATGCTGGTGCCCAGGTGGGTCATGATGTCGGTGAAGTAGCGGTTGCCGGTCGACAGCGCAATTTCCAAATGGAAGGCAAAGTCCGAAGCCACGGCATCACTGGCGTGGGCCGCGCTTTCGTTCAAGGCGTCGAGTGCCGCGCGCATCGCGGCAAGTTGCTCGTCGCTGCGGCGTTGTGCTGCCAGGCCAGCCGACTCCACTTCCAGGCTGATACGCAATTCCAGGATCGCCAGCACATCGCGCAACGTGACCACCGTCGCCGGGTCGATGCGAAAGCCACTCGGGCTGGGCGTGTCCAGCACGAAGGTGCCAATGCCATGGCGGGTTTCCACCTGGCCGGCCGCCTGCAAGCGCGAAATCGCCTCACGCACCACCGTGCGGCTGACGCCATGGGCTTCCATGATCGCCGACTCGGTGGGCAGTTTATCGCCGCGCTTGAGCAGGCCGTCACGAATCTGCTCGGACAGCACCGTCACCAGCTCCTGCGCCAGGCTGCGGCGCTTACGAGGAAGACGTGGGACGTCGATCGGGTTTTCCATGGTTTATGTGTCTCGGCAAGCGGCTGAATGGCACCATCATAGCGCAACGTGGTTGTACGATCACCGTACGTGGCGGCCTTATGGAACATTGCCGCCACAACAGTGTTCGTTAATGGCAGTCAGGCAACAACGGCCTGCTCCACCAGTTGGCCATTTTCAATACGTACATGTCGTGCATGGAAACGTTTCAGACTGCTTCGGTGGCCGACGCTGATGATGCTCAAGCCCGGCAACTGGTCGATCAACGCCTGGTACAGCGTCGCCTCGTCCTCCTCATCCATCGCCGATGTCGCTTCGTCCATGTACAACCAGAGCGGTGCATAAAGCAATGCGCGGGCGAAAGCCAGGCGTTGTTGCTCGCCGGGCGAGAGCATGCGCTGCCAGTGGTTGCTTTCGTCCAACCGCGAAACCAGGTGCGGCAGGCGGCAGGTTTCGAGCACCTGTGCATAACGTTCGTTGGGGTAGATATCACCGGCCTGTGGATAACTCAACACTTCGCGCAAGCTGCCAATCGGCAGGTAAGGCTTTTGTGGCAAGAACAGGTAACGCGCCGAAGGCAACAGAATGCTGCCATGCCCGGCAGGCCACAGATGCCCCATCGCCCGCAGCAAGGTGGACTTGCCGCTGCCGGAACGACCGCTGAGCATCACTCGCTCGCCCGGCTCTACATTCAGTTCGGCGTGGGTCAGCAGATGGCGACCGTCGGCCAGGTCCAGCCCAAGGTCGCGTACCTTCAATTCGTTGCCCTGGTTCTGCACATCGATCGCCGGTACGCGGTCTTCGTTGTCGCTCATTGCCTGGCGGAAGCTCAGCAAGCGGTCGCAAGTGGCGCGCCACGCGGCTAGGTCAGAGTAAGCGCTGATGAACCAGCTGAAATTCTCCTGCACGTTGCCGAACGCCGAGTTGATCTGCATGAGCTCGCCCAGCTGGATCTTGCCGGCGAAGTAGCGTGGCGCAGCAACGATGAACGGGAAGATGATTGCGATCTGGCCATAGCCGGAGGTGAAGAACGTCAGGCGCTTGGAGACGCGCATGATGTCCCAGAAGTTATGCCAGACCAGGCCAAAACGCCCGCTCAGGCGACGGTTCTCGTTCGGTTCGCCGTTGTACAGCGCAATGCTCTCGGCGTTTTCACGCACCCGCACCATGGAGAAACGCAGGTCGGCTTCGAAGCGTTGCTGGTTGTTGTTCAGGCCGATCAGACGACGACCAATCAAGTGCGTCAGCCAACTGCCCACCGCCGCATACACCAGCGCAGCCCAGAACATATAGCCGGGGATGGTGTAGCCGAACACTTCGATGCTGCCGGACACGCCCCACAGGATGATAGAGAACGACACCAGGCTGACCACCGTGCGCAGCAGCCCAAGTCCCAGGCCAAGGGTATTGGTAGTGAAACTGTTGAGGTCTTCGGAAATCCGCTGGTCGGGGTTATCGGTATAGCCGCCCTGCTCCAGCCGGTAATAATTCTTGTCGTTGAGCCAGCGAGCGAAGTGCTGCTCGGTGAGCCAGGCCCGCCAGCGGATCGTGAGCATCTGCGTGAGGTACAAGCGGTACACCGCACCGAGGATCGCCACCGCCGCGATGCCGCAGAAATACAGGATCAACCGCCAGAACGCCACGCTGTCCTTCTCTTGCAGGGCGTTGTAGAAATCCTTGTACCAACTGTTGATCCACACCGAGATCGCCACGCTGAACAACGACAGCGCGATGACAGCGATCAACAGCGTCCAGGCCTTGCCCTTCTCCTCACTGCGCCAGTACGGCGTGGTCATTTGCCAGACACGACGGAAAAACTGGCCGCGCACCGCGTCGTTGACCGCGGAATATTCAGCGTTCTGATTCATGGTTCAAGGCTCGATAAAGGGAAAACTCGGGCCGATCATAAAGCAACGGCCCGAAGTGTCGCGAGGGTGGACAGCATTCGTTCAGCGCAGGTTCAGCGACGTACCGGACGCTTCTGCAATTTGCGCTGCAGGGTGCGCCGGTGCATGCCCAAGGCGCGAGCGGTGGCGGAGATGTTGCCTTCGTGCTCGGTCAGCACGCGCTGGATGTGTTCCCACTGCAGGCGGTCCACCGACATGGGGTTTTCCGGCACCAGGGTGTCGAGGTCGGCGTGCTCGGACAGCAACGCGGCCAGCACGTCGTCGGCATCCGCCGGTTTGCACAGGTAATTGCAGGCACCGCGCTTGATGGCCTCGACCGCCGTGGCGATGCTCGAATAACCGGTGAGGATCACCACGCGCATTTCCGGGTCCAGCTCCAGTAGCTTGGGCAGCAGCACCAGGCCCGAATCGCCGTCCATCTTCAGGTCGAGGGCAGCGTAATCGGGCAAGTCAGCCTGGGCGATGGTCAGGCCTTCTTCGGCGGAACCGGCGGTGCTGACGCGAAAACCACGCCGGGACATGGCGCGGGCCATGACGCGGGTGAAGGTGGCATCGTCATCTACCAGCAGCAGGTGCGGCAGTTCTTCGCCGTCGACTTGGATCTCGTCACTCATATTCGTCTCCTCGGTCGGCATGGGGCAGGCGCAGCTCGGTGAGCGTGCCGCCTTCCTCATGGGGGTAGAGTTTCACCGAGCCGCCGGCGCGTGTCACGCTGGCCTTGCTCAAAAACAGGCCCAGGCCGAAACCTTTGCCCTTGGTGGTGAAAAATGGTTTGCCGATCTGCTCGGCAATCGCCAGCGGCACACCGGCGCCATGGTCGCGGATGCAAATCGTCAGCTCATAGGCGTCCCAGTCCAGTACCACTTCCAGGCCCTCGGGGCAGGCATCGGCGGCATTGTTCAGCAGGTTCAGCAACGCCTGAGTCAGGTCCGGTGGCGGCGCCATGCGCGGCACCGTGCCCTTGCCCAGGCACTGGAAGCGATAACTGGCCTCCGGACGCATCAGGTGCCAGCGATTCAGGGCATCGTCGAGCCAGAAAGTGACCGCCTGCATGTCGATGTCCAGCCGGCGATTGGCCTCGGCCGCGCGCACCAGGTATTGCAGGGTCTCCTTGCAGAGCTTGACCTGGTCCTGCAGCACGCTGAGGTCTTCCTGCAACGCAGGGTCTTTATGGTCCTGGCGCATTTCCTTGAGCAGCACGCTCATGGTCGCCAGCGGCGTGCCCAACTCATGGGCCGCGCCGGCGGCCTGGGTCGCCACGGCCAGCAATTGCTCGTCGCGCAGGCCTTCTTCGCGGCGGATCGCCCGCAACTCTTCCTGACGGCGTAGCTCCTCGGCCATGCGCGCGGCAAAAAACGTGATGACCGCCGCGGCCAAGGCGAAACTCAGCCACATGCCGTAGATCTGCAGGTTTTCCCGAGCGATGGGGAAGGTTTCCAGCGGATAGAACCGCGCCAGCAGCAGCGTGTACAGCGCCAGGGCGATACCGGACAGGATCAGCGAAAAGCGCCACGGCAACGTCACGGCGGCGATGGTCAGCGGCACCAGGTAATAGGAAACGAAGGGGTTGGTGGAGCCGCCGGAAAAATACAGCAGCGCGCTGTGGATAAACAGGTCGCAGGCCAGTTGCACGGCATACTCAAGCTCGGTCACGGGCCAGGACGTGCGCAGGCGAATCGCCGTCAAGGCGCACAGCACGCTGGAGCACGCCAGGGTGATCGCCAGTTGCAGCCACGGCAGCGGCAGCAGGTCGAACCAATAGGCGAGCCCCACAGAACCAGCCTGCGCCGCGAGGACCAGGATGCGGATGAATGTCAGGCGCCAAAGGTTCTGGCGAGAGGCGGAAGTCATTTGCAAAGGGGCGAGCATGAGCTCTCCTGATGAGCGCTCCAGGCGGATCGCACGGAGTATAACCAAGGCGCGGCGGGCAGAGGCAGATATGCGGCAAAGCGACACAGGGAGCAGCTGCAAGCTGCAAGCTGCAAGCTGCAAGCTGCAAGCTGCAAGCTGCAAGCTAGAGGCTACAGTTACAAGCTTTTACTTGCAGCTTGAAGCTAGTAGCTTGAAGCTGCATTTTTTCCCAAGGAGCTTTCATGCACACGTTCAGTCGCCCCGCCGCCCTGCTCGCCCTCAGCCTCGGCGCCGTCGCCAGCCTGCCGGCCCTGGCCGCCGATGAGCTTCACTACAACCAGATCTCCCTGCGCGCCGAAGCCAGCCAGGAAGTGGCCCGCGACCTGATGATCGTTACCCTCTACACCGAGGAACAGAACACCGACCCGGCCAAACTCGCCGCCGCCGTCAGCACCACGCTGAACAAAGCCATCGGCCAGGCCAAGCAAGTCAAGGACATCAACCTGCGCCAGGGCAGCCGCAACAGCTACCCGGTCTACGACAACAAGGGTGGGAAAATCACCGGCTGGCGCGAACGCGCCGAGCTGCGCCTGGAAAGCGCCGACTTCGCCGCCCTGTCCAAACTCACCGGCGAACTGCTCACCGACATGAAAATGGCCGGCATGGACTTCGCCATCGCCACCGCCACCCGCCAGACCAGCGAAGACGCCCTGCTCAAGGACGCCGTCAACGCCTTCAAGGCCCGCGCCCAACTGGCCACCGAAGCCTTGGGTGGCAAGGGTTATAAAATCGTCAACCTGAACTTCAACACCAACGGCTACCCACAACCGTACATGCGCCCGCAAATGATGATGAAAGCGGCGTCCATGGATGCGGAGTCGGTCACGCCGGAAGTGGAAGCGGGCACCAGCAAAGTGACGATGACCGCGGATGGGGTGGTTGAGGTGTTGATGCAGTAAAGTTGGCGGTGGTCCTGATCGTTCCCACGCTCCGCGTGGGTATGCAGCCCGGGACGCTCTGCGTCCCTTCCAAAGCCGAACGCAGAGCGTCCGTAGAGGCATTCCCACGCGGAGCGTGGGAACGATCATAACTAAGGTGCCGGGGTGGCTGGTGCTTCAAGCTGATCCAACGCCTTGTCCACCAACAGCTGGCACAACTCAACCAACTGATGAATCCCCAACGCCACGCTGCGCCGCGTGCCCTCCACTTCGAAGGCCAGGTCTTCGGCCATGGCTTTTATCGAGGCCAGGGTTTCGGAGGTGCTGGTCAGTAAGGTGTCGGCGTCGGCTTTGGCCGTGACGGAAAACAGGCTGTCGATGCGCGGATCGGTGCTGGGCTCTGGAGGCTTTGGGTTGAGGTAATGATTGAGGGCCCGATCGGCGGCGGCTCGGTCTTTTAGCAGATCTTCGATGGCGTCGAATTCGGCTAGAGGGTTTGTTCTGTTGAAGGGTGGGTCCGGGACTGACTTATCCATTTATTTGTACCTATTTAGTGATGAGGACCATCACTTGCCGTTTCTCACTCGGCAAAGTGGTGGCAGCTATGTGCAGGGGTGAGAAATCCGAGAATAGGTACTCGGCCAGACCGAAGCCTGCCCGCACACAGCCGCCATAACGCATTTACAGGCAGCGGATAAGCTGACGGCAATTATGCAGGTACAGAGGCTGGATGCCTATTATTCGGGTTTCTCACGCCCGGCCGCTGAATTGGCAGCGACATTCAAAGGTTAGAGAGCCAACTTCCGAGGGACAACCCTAAAAACATGTCGGATATTTCGTTATCCAAGCCCGAACGTTCCTACCCTTTCGAAGGACGCAGCCGCCTGACGGCTCGATACAAAACCCGTGGCGAGGGAGCTTGCTCCCGCTGGGCTGACGGGTGTACGAGCGGGAGAGCCAGGTCGGCTATTAGGCCGCCTCGGCCCGGCTTTTGATCTGGGGGCCCCGTTAACCACGATGGCTGAACGCAGGTATTGCGCAGTGGGCAATCCGGCATGGATGCCGGGTTAGCCGCGCTGGGCCATGGATGGCCCTTCGCGGCGGCCCACGGAGCAATGCCTGCGTTCAGGCACACCGAGCCTAGGCGAGGTGCCGAGTGGTGGGGCAAGCCTTTTTTGCTTACTTTTTTTGGCGCTTGAAAAAAAGTGAGTCGCCGTCAGGGCGGAACCCTAAGTAGCCGTTACCGCAGCAACGGATATGTACCCCGTCAATAGCTAAAAGGCCGCCTCACCCCGAAGCACGCCCCCCAGGCGCCAATCACGAAAGCCAAAGGTTGCGCCAGGCGCCACCCTCGACTCATGGGCAATGCCGGTGCATCGATCGAACCCTGGACCGAAGATAACGGCGACCCCAACAGCGATAAACAAAAAGGGCCGGATCTCAAACTCAGCCCATTCGGCCTTACACCCTTCTACGGCGTGGGTTTGAACAAGTAAAACCCGCCCCAGGCAGGTGCACCGCGCGCTCGCGACGCACCGGCACGGAGCGCCTTTTGCCCCAAAAAAGCCGGCGCAAACGGTCAAATGCGTCAAAAGTTATAAAAATGCGACATTAAGGTACGTTCGTGCCACTGTTTCAGGCTTGAAACCGCTCTGGATCTTGCATTGGGTATGGGGCCTGCATAAGTATCCGCAGGACGACTCACGAGGTCGCCCTCAAATCCAAAAATGACAACAAATCATGAGGCCAACATGCTTAAACAAGCGGTCATTCCGTTTTTAGTCGGCGCAAGCTTACTAGCCAGCGCTCCTTTCGCTTCCGCCGCGACTAACCTGGTGTTCTGCTCCGAAGGCAGCCCGGCCGGTTTTGACCCTGGTCAGTACACCACCGGAACCGACTTCGACGCCTCTGCAGAAACCATGTTCAACCGCCTGACTCAGTTCGAACGCGGCGGCACCGCCGTAATTCCTGGCCTGGCCACCAAGTGGGACATTTCCGAAGACGGCCTCTCCTATACCTTCCATCTGCGTGAAGGCGTCAAGTTCCACACTACCCCGTACTTCAAGCCGACCCGCGAATTCAACGCCGACGACGTGCTGTTCACCTTCAACCGCATGATCAACAAGGACGACCCTTTCCGTAAGGCGTACCCGACCGAATTCCCGTACTTCACCGACATGGGGATGGACACCAACATCACCAAGATCGATAAAGTCGACGACCACACCGTCAAGTTCACCCTGAAAGATGTAGACGCCGCGTTCATCCAGAACCTGGCCATGAGCTTCGCTTCGATCCAGTCCGCCGAATACGCCGCCCAGCTGCTCAAGGATGGCAAGGCCCCTGACATCAACCAGAAGCCTGTCGGCACCGGCCCATTCGTCTTCAAGAGCTACCAGAAAGACTCCAACATCCGCTACACCGGGAACAAGGACTACTGGAAGCCTGACGACGTTAAGATCGACAACCTGATCTTCGCCATCACCACCGATCCGTCGGTGCGTATCCAGAAGCTGAAGAAGAACGAGTGCCAGATCACCCTTTTCCCACGCCCGGCCGACCTCAAGGCCCTCAAGGACGACAAAGCACTGAAGATGCCTGACCAGGCGGGTTTCAACCTGGGTTATGTGGCTTACAACGTGATGGACAAAGTCAAAGGCGACGACAAGCCCAACCCACTGGCTGACCTGCGCGTTCGTCAAGCCTTGGACATGGCCGTGAACAAGCAACAGATCATCGACTCTGTGTACCAAGGTGCGGGCCAGCTGGCGGTCAACGCCATGCCACCGACCCAGTGGTCCTACGACACCATCATCAAAGATGCCAAATACGACCCTGAAAAAGCCAAGGCGCTGCTCAAGGAAGCCGGCGTCAAGGAAGGCACAGAGATCGTTCTGTGGGCCATGCCGGTCCAGCGTCCGTACAACCCGAACGCCAAACTGATGGCCGAAATGCTGCAGAACGACTGGTCCAAGATCGGCCTGAAGGTCAAGATCACCAGCTACGAATGGGGCGAGTACATCAAGCGCTCCAAGGGCGGCGAGAACCAGGCCATGATCATTGGCTGGAGCGGTGACAACGGTGACCCGGACAACTGGCTCAACGTGCTGTTCGGCTGCGACTCGCTGGCAGGCAACAACTTCTCCAAATGGTGCGACAAGAAATTCGACGGCCTCGTCAAGGAAGCCAAGCGCACCACCGACCAGGCCAAGCGCACCGAACTCTACAAACAGGCGCAACACGTCCTCAAGGATGCTGTGCCAATGACACCTATCGCTCACTCGACGGTGTACCAACCCATGCGCGCCAACGTGCAGGACTTCAAGATCAGCCCCTTTGGCTTGAACTCCTTCTACGGCGTCAGCGTCAGCAAGTAACGATGGGCAACGGCGACGTTTTCAACGTCGCCGTTGCTTTATCTGCCGAGACCAAGACCCAGGAAATTGCCTACATCCAAAAGCACTGCGTACCACAGCAGCTGGTTTAGGACGTGTCGCCTTTTCCCACAAGTCTTTCAGGCATTACGCATATACCGCCTGGTCCACGACTCTTACCGTCGGGGCTGGACGGTTTGCCAATCCTGCGGCAACGCTGTTTACGCAATGGAATGAGCCCCAGTGCCCCGGACCTGTCCCCGGAAGGACGCCGGTTCACTGCCAAACACCCCGAACGAGAGAGGGAGCGTCATGCGCCATACCTTGGTTTTATCCGCATTGCTGGGCACCGGCCTGCTGGCCGCGACATCCGCCACCCAAGCCGCCGGTGGCAGCCTGGTGTTCTGTTCCGAAGGCAGCCCCGCCGGTTTTGACACCGCGCAATACACCACGGCAACCGATAACGATGCCGCCGAACCGCTGTACAACCGCCTGGCCGAGTTTGAAAAAGGCGCGACCAATGTCGTTCCGGGCCTGGCGACAAGCTGGGACATTTCCGAAGACGGCTTGAAGTACACCTTCCACCTGCGCGAAGGGGTGAAATTTCATACCACCGATTACTTCACGCCGACTCGGGATTTCAACTCGGACGACGTGCTGTTCACCTTCAACCGCATGCTTGATCCGCAACATCCGTTCCGCAAGGCCTACCCCACCGAGTTCCCATACTTCAACGGCATGAGCCTGAACAAGAATATCGCCAAGGTGGAAGCGACCGGGCCGTTGACCGTGGTTATGACACTCAACAGCGTGGACGCTGCGTTCATCCAGAACATCGCCATGAGCTTCGCCTCGATCCTCTCGGCCGAATACGCGGATCAGTTGCTCAAGGTCGGCAAGCCGAGCGACATCAATCAGAAGCCGATCGGCACCGGGCCGTTCGAATTCAAGAGCTATCAGAAAGACTCCAACATCCGCTATGTCGCCAACGAGAAATACTGGGCACCGGAGCGGGTGAAGCTGAAAAACCTGATTTTCTCCATCAACACCGATGCGTCGGTACGGGTGCAGAAACTCAAGGCCAACGAATGCCAGGTCACCCTGCATCCGCGCCCGGCCGACGTGCCGGCCTTGAAGAATGACCCCAAGCTGCAATTGATCGAGAAGCCGGGCTTCAACCTCGGCTACATCGCCTATAACACCCGCCACAAGCCGTTCGACCAGGTCGAAGTGCGCCGGGCGCTGGACATGGCGGTGAACAAGCAAGGCATTCTCAACGCCGTGTATCAGGGCGCGGGGCAACTGGCACAGAACGCCATGCCACCGACCCAATGGTCCTACGATGAGACCATCAAGGACACGCCCTACAACCCGGAAAAGGCCAAGGAGCTACTCAAGGCCGCCGGCGTCAAGGAAGGCACCGAGATCACCCTCTGGGCCATGCCGGTACAGCGCCCGTACAACCCCAACGCCAAGCTGATGGCCGAGATGCTCCAGGCCGACTGGGCGAAGATCGGCTTGAAGGTGAAGATCGTCAGCTACGAATGGGGCGAGTACATCAAGCGCACCAAGAACGGCGAGCACGACATCAGCCTGATCGGCTGGACCGGCGACAATGGCGACCCGGACAACTGGCTGGGCACGCTGTACAGCTGTGACGCCATTGGCGGCAACAACTACTCCATGTGGTGCGATCAGGATTACGACAAGCTGATCAAGCAGGCCAAGGTCGTCACCGACCGCGACCAGCGCACCGTGCTCTACAAACAGGCCCAGCAATTGCTCAAGCAGCAAGTGCCGATCACCCCTGTTGCCCACTCGACGGTCAACCAGCCGCTGAGTGTCAAAGTCGAAGGATTCAAGGTCAGCCCCTTCGGTCGCAACGTCTTCTCGGGCGTCAGCCTGAACCCATAACCGTCTAGCCACACAGCGCGGGCTTCCCTTTGGAAGCCCCACGCCGACGTCTTGCCGTAATTCGCCAATCAGGCGCCAAGCAAACGTTTGCAAGCTGTGAATGAGTTGTAAACCGATAGCCGTATCACCAAAAAAGAACGGCATAAAAAAGAAAGAAAAAGGAGCGTTACCGATGAAACTGAGCAGCACCGCGATACTGGCCTTGGCCATCAGCAGCATTAGCGCGACGGCATACGCAGAGTCGCAAAGCCAGGCGGTCACCCCGGTGACCCTCAAGACCACCAGTGAGCAAAGCGAAGCCAAGGGCTTCATCGATGGCCAGTCCATCACTGGCAGCACGCGCAACTGGTACGCCAACGAGCAATTCAAGCGCGGCGCGAAACTCACCTATCGCAAGAACGGTGAAGCACGCGAGACCGACCGCCGGATCAACTGGGTGCAAGGCACCATCGTCAAGTACAACTCGGGCTTCACCGAAGGCACCGTGGGCTTCAGCACCGAAGTGGCGGCTTACAATGCCATCGCCCTGGACCAGGATCGCAAGGACCTGGCGTCCAACAACGGCGGTGCACCGACCACCCGTCCAGGCGCCGGCAACAACCGTACCCTGACCCGCGAAGGCGGCGACGCCGTGGGCCAGTGGAGCAAACTGGGCCTGGCCAACCTCAAGGCCCGGGTTTCCAACACCACCCTGACCGCTGGTCGCCAGAACTTCAGCAGCCCGATGGTCGACGTGATCGGCAACCGTGCCCTGCCTTCCAGCTTCCAGGGCGTGAGCCTGCACAGTGTAGAGTTCGAAAACCTGGGCTTGGACATCGCCACCTTCGACCGTAACTCGCCGCGTACCGAAGAGAGCCAGCGCAAGTTCCGCTCCGAATACGGTGACAGCAGCGTCGAGACCGATCACGTCAACACCGCCGGTATCACTTACCAGCCACTGGCCAGCCTGAAGACCAGCCTCTGGGCAACCCAGGCCGAGGACATGTGGAACCAGTACTACTTCGGTGCCACCCATGAACTGGGCGACAGCTCGGTGCTGAGCCTGACCACCGGCCTGAACTACTACAAGACCGTGGACTCGGGCAAAAGCAAGCTGGGCGAGATCGACAACGACACCTACTCCCTGTCGTTCGGCCTGACGCACCAGGCCCATAGCCTGACGTTCTCGTACCAGGAAGTGAACGGTAACGAGTACTTCGACTACCTGCACGAAACCAACGGCATCTACCTGGCCAACTCCCTGCTGTCGGACTTCAACGGCCCGAACGAGAAGTCCTTCCAGATCGCCTATGGCCTGAACATGGCTGAATACGGCGTGCCAGGCCTGAAGTTCAACATCTACCAGGCACGCGGCTGGGGCATCGACGGTACGCACTACAACAGCACCGGTTATAGCGACGTGCGGGCCATGGACGGTGAGCACCACTACGAATACGGCGTCGGCGCGTCCTATGCCGTACAGAGCGGCCCCCTGAAAGCCACCGCGATCCGTGCGACCTACACCGCACACCGCGCCAGCGAAAACCAGGCCGACGGTAGCCTCAACGAATTCCGCCTGGTCACCACCATTCCGTTCAACATTCTCTAAACTGCCACCGACGGTCGACCCATAAGGTCGACCGCTCGGTTTTTTTGCCGTTCAACCGATTGCAGAGGATTGACGATGAACATGATTCCCCTACGCGCCGCCATCGCCGCCGCGCTGCTGAGTGTCGCCGTTGGCGCCACGGCCAAACCCTTGGTGGTTTGTACAGAAGCCAGCCCGGAAGGCTTCGACATTGTCCAGTACACGACTGCAGTCACCGCCGACGCCGCGGCAGAAACCGTTTTCAATCGCCTGGCCGACTTCAAGCCCGGCACCACCGAAGTGATTCCGGCCCTGGCCGAATCCTGGGACATCAGCGACGACGGCCTGACGTACACCTTTCATCTGCGCAAAGGCGTCAAGTTCCACACCACCGAATACTTCAAGCCGACCCGCGACATGAACGCCGACGATGTGGTCTGGAGCTTCCAGCGCCAGCTGGACCCGAATCACCCGTGGCACAAACTGTCGAGCGTGGGTTTTCCGTACTTTGAAAGCATGGGCTTCAAGGAACTGCTGAAAAACGTCGAGAAAGTCGACGAGCACACGGTCAAATTCACCCTGACCCGCCGCGAAGCGCCATTCCTGGCCGACATCGCCATGGCCTTCTCTTCGATCTACCCGGCCGAATACGCCGACCAGTTGCTCAAGGCCAACAAAACCGGTGACCTCAACAGCAAGCCGATCGGCACCGGCCCGTTCGTCTTCCAGCGCTACAACAAGGACGCCCAGGTTCGCTTCAAGGCCAACCCGGACTACTTCCGTGGCAAGCCACCGGCCGATGCGCTGGTCTTGGCCATCGCCACCGACAACAACGTGCGCATGCAAAAGCTCAAGACCAACGAGTGCCAGATCGCGCTGTACCCCAAACCCGATGACATCCCCAGCATCAACAAGGACCCGAACCTGAAGGTCACCGAGCTGGATGCGATGACCGTCTCCTACACCGCCATGAACACCAGCCACAAATACATGAGCGACGTGCGGGTGCGCAAAGCCATCGACCTGGCCTTCGACAAGGAAGCCTACGTCAACGCGCTGTTCGGCAAAGGCAACGCCACCGTGGCGGTCAACCCCTACCCGCCAACCCTGCTGGGCTACAACCACGAGCTGAAGAACCCGGCCCGCGACCTCGACAAGGCGCGCCAGTTGCTCAAGGAAGCCGGCGTGCCGGAAGGCACCGTGTTCACCCTGTTCACCCGCAACGGCGGCGGTCCGACCAACCCCAACCCGATGCTCGGCGCACAGATGATGCAGGCCGACCTGGCGAAAGTCGGGATCAAGGTCGATATCCGCGTGATGGAATGGGGCGAAATGCTCAAGCGCGCGAAAAACGGCGAGCACGACATGGTCTCCGCCGGATGGGCGGGCGACAACGGCGATCCGGATAATTTCCTGACGCCTATGCTCAGTTGCGAAGCCGCCAAGAACGGCGAAAACTATGCGCGCTGGTGCAATGAGAAATTCCAGGCGCTGCTCGACCAGGCACGCGCCACAGTGAACCCCGAGGAGCGCGCCAAGCTCTATGAACAGGCCCAGGTGATTTTCAACCAGGACCAGCCATGGATCAGCATGGCGCACACCCGGATGTTCACGGCAATGCGCAAGAACGTAGAGGGCTACGTGATTAGCCCGCTCACCACCAATAACTTCGCCACCACCCAGGTGAAGTAGATAAGAAAACGCCCGGCAACCCTGAGCCAGGGATTGCCGGGCACGCCTAACCGGCTGATGAGGTACACCTGAAGATGTTTAGTTTTATTGCCCGCCGACTGGGGTTATTGATCCCCACGTTCTTCGGCATCACCTTGCTGACCTTCGCGTTGATTCGCATGATCCCCGGCGACCCCGTGGAAGTGATGATGGGCGAACGTCGGGTCGATCCCGAAATGCACGCACAGGCAATGGAACGCCTTGGCCTCAACAAACCGCTGTATGCCCAATACCTGGACTACATCGGCAAACTGGCCCACGGCGATCTCGGCGAATCGCTGCGCACCCGTGAAAGCGTATGGACCGAGTTCAGCTCCCTGTTTCCCGCGACCTTGGAGTTGTCCTTGGCCGCGCTGTTGTTCGCCGGCATCCTGGGCCTGCTGGCCGGGGTGATCGCGGCACTCAAGCGAGGATCCCTGTTCGACCATGGAGTGATGGGCATCTCCCTGGCGGGGTATTCGATGCCGATCTTCTGGTGGGGCCTGATCCTGATCATGTTCTTCTCGGTGTCCCTGGGCTGGACACCGGTGTCGGGGCGGATCGACCTGCTCTACGACATCGAGCCGAAAACCGGCTTCATGCTGATCGACACGCTGCTCGCCGATGAACCGGGCGCGTTCCTCGATGCCCTGCATCACCTGATCCTGCCGGCCATCGTGCTGGGGACCATTCCGCTGGCGGTGATCGCCCGCATGACTCGTTCCTCGATGCTCGAAGTGCTGCGCGAAGACTACATCCGCACCGCCAAGGCCAAGGGCCTGTCGCCGTCGCGCGTGGTGTTCGTGCATGGCCTGCGCAACGCGCTGATCCCGGTGCTGACGGTGGTCGGCCTGCAAGTCGGCACGCTGCTGGCCGGTGCGGTCCTGACCGAAACGATCTTCTCCTGGCCGGGCATCGGCAAGTGGCTGATCGAAGCCATCGGCGCCCGGGACTATCCCGTGGTGCAGAACGGCATCCTGTTAATCGCCTGCCTGGTGATTCTGGTCAACTTCGTCGTGGACATCCTCTACGGCTTTGCCAACCCACGCATCCGTCACCAGCGCTGAGATCAAGACCATGAGTACTCCAACTACCGCGGTAGCAGTCGATCAAAGCCTGCTGTACCCATCCCCGTACAAAGAATTCTGGCAGGCGTTTTCCCGCAACAAGGGCGCCGTGGCCGGGCTGCTGTTCATGATCCTGATCGTGTTCTGCGCACTCTTCGCGCCGTGGGTCGCGCCTCACGATCCGAGCGAGCAATACCGTGACTTCCTGCTGACGCCGCCGGCGTGGCTCGAAGGCGGGCAAATGCAATTCCTGCTGGGCACCGACGAACTGGGCCGGGACCTGCTGTCGCGCCTGATCCAGGGTTCGCGGCTGTCGCTGCTGATCGGCTTGTCGTCGGTGGTGATGTCGCTGATCCCGGGCATCCTGCTGGGGCTGTTCGCCGGGTTCTTCCCGCGCATCCTCGGCCCGACCATCATGCGCCTGATGGACATCATGCTCGCCCTGCCCTCGCTGCTGCTGGCCGTGGCGATCGTCGCCATCCTCGGCCCAGGCCTGATCAACACCGTGATCGCCATCGCCATCGTCTCGCTGCCGTCCTATGTGCGCCTGACCCGCGCCGCCGTGATGGGCGAGCTGAACCGCGACTACGTGACCGCTGCCCGCCTGGCCGGTGCCGGCCTGCCGCGCCTGATGTTCATCACCGTGCTGCCCAACTGCATGGCACCGTTGATCGTCCAGGCGACGCTGAGCTTTTCCTCGGCGATCCTCGACGCCGCCGCCCTGGGTTTCCTCGGCCTCGGCGTGCAACCGCCAACCCCCGAGTGGGGCACCATGCTGGCCTCGGCCCGCGACTACATCGAACGCGCCTGGTGGGTCGTGAGCCTGCCTGGCTTGACCATTTTGCTCAGCGTGCTGGCAATCAACCTGATGGGCGACGGGCTGCGCGATGCGCTGGACCCGAAACTCAAGAATGCCGCCTGAGGAGATTCCCATGTCACTGCTAGAAATCAAGAATCTCAACGTCCGCTTCGGCGACGCCACCGCCGTGCCGGTGGTCGACGGCCTCGACTTGAGCGTGGAAAAGGGCGAAGTTTTGGCCATCGTCGGCGAATCGGGCTCGGGTAAATCCGTGACCATGATGGCGCTGATGGGCCTGATCGAGCACCCCGGCATCGTCACCGCCGATGCGCTGAACTTCGACGGCAAGAACATGCTCAAGCTGAGCAACCGCCAGCGCCGGCAGATCGTCGGCAAAGACCTGGCGATGGTCTTCCAGGACCCGATGACCGCCCTCAACCCCAGCTACACCGTGGGTTTCCAGATCGAAGAAGTGTTGCGCCTGCACCTGAAGATGTCCGGCAAGACCGCCCGCAAGCGCGCCATCGAGCTGCTGGAAAAAGTCGAGATCCCCGGCGCCTCCAGCCGCATGGACGCCTACCCGCATCAACTGTCTGGCGGCATGAGCCAGCGCGTGGCGATAGCCATGGCGATTGCCGGCGAGCCAAAACTGCTGATCGCCGACGAGCCGACCACCGCTTTGGACGTAACCATCCAGGCGCAGATCATGGACCTGCTGCTTGCCCTGCAAAAAGAGCAGGACATGGGTTTGGTGCTGATCACCCACGACCTCGCCGTCGTGGCCGAAACCGCCCAGCGCGTGTGCGTGATGTATGCCGGCCAAGCCGTGGAAGTGGGCCAGGTGCCGGAGCTGTTCGACATTCCGGCTCACCCGTACAGCGAAGCGCTGCTGGCGGCGATTCCGGAGCACAGCATGGGCGCCGAGCGCCTGGCGACGTTGCCGGGCATCGTGCCCGGTCGCTACGACCGTCCGCAGGGCTGCCTGCTGTCGCCGCGCTGCCCGTACGTGCGCGATAACTGCCGCCAGGAGCGCCCAGCCCTCGACCCGAAATCCAACAGCCTCGCCCGCTGCTTCTACCCGTTGAACCAGGAGGTGGCGTGATGGCCGTCGTACTTACCGCCCGTGACCTGACCCGTCATTACGAAGTGTCCCGTGGCATGTTCAAGGGCCATGCGACCGTGCGCGCCCTCAACGGTGTGTCGTTCGAACTCGAAGCCGGCAAGACCCTGGCCGTGGTCGGTGAATCCGGTTGCGGCAAATCCACCCTTGCCCGCGCCCTGACGCTGATCGAAGAGCCGTCTTCCGGCTCCTTGAAAATCGCCGGCCAGGAAGTGGCCGGCGCCAACAAGGCCGAACGCAAGCAACTGCGCAAAGACGTGCAGATGGTGTTCCAAAGCCCGTACGCGTCCCTTAACCCGCGGCAGAAAATCGGTGATCAACTGGCCGAGCCGCTGCTCATCAACACCAACCTGTCGGCCACCGAACGGCGCGATAAAGTCCAGGCGATGATGAAGCAGGTGGGCTTGCGCCCCGAGCATTACCAGCGCTACCCGCACATGTTCTCCGGCGGCCAGCGCCAGCGCATCGCCCTGGCCCGCGCCATGATGCTGCAACCCAAGGTGCTGGTGGCGGACGAACCGACCTCGGCGCTGGACGTGTCGATCCAGGCCCAGGTGCTGAACCTGTTCATGGACCTGCAGCAGGAATTCAACACCGCCTACGTGTTCATTTCCCACAACCTGGCGGTGGTGCAGCATGTCGCCGATGACGTGATGGTGATGTACCTCGGCCGCCCGGTGGAAATGGGCCCCAACGAAAACATCTACAGCCGCCCATTGCACCCGTACACCCAGGCGCTGCTGTCGGCCACCCCAACCATCCACCCGGACCCGAACAAGCCGAAGATCAAGATCGTCGGCGAACTGCCCAACCCGCTCAACCCGCCGTCCGGCTGCGCCTTCCACAAGCGCTGCCCGTACGCGACCGAGCGTTGCAAGACTGAGGAACCGGCCTTGCGCCCGCTTGATAACCGGTTGGTGGCGTGTCACTACGCCGAGCGGTTCCTCGACGGCGCGGCGTAAGGCTAAAAGGCAGCAAAGCACTTAAGGCAGAAAAGCCCTTGTGGCGAGGGGTGAATCTTCGTCTTGGGTAACGCACCCTGCATAAAAAACCCCGCCAGCCCCGACTGAGTATCAGTTTGGGCTGGAGGGGTTTTCTTTTTTCGGGAACGCCCATACAACATTGCATGACAACCGCCATACCGGCTCACTCGTGCCGTGCTTCACCGCTAAACTGCGCGAACCATGAATATCCAAAGGAGCAGGACATTGAACAAGGAACTTCCAACAGACTTTGAGCACTTCGTCGAGACACTGACGCGCTTGAGCAAGAAGAACGGCTTGACCCTGGGCCGGCTGAATCGCCAGGAGCTGGCGGTAATACTTTTGTACATCAGCTGCGCGCTCAAGCCCGGCGAACGCTATAGCGAACGTGAAGCCACCGCGCGGCTCGATCAATGGAAAACCCAATACGCCCCCATGCTGCGAAGCGATGTGGTGGAGCTGCGGCGTACGCTGATTGATGGCAACTACTGGATGCGAGAACCCGAAGGACGCGGTTATGAACTCGACGCGACCATTGCCGGCCATCCATTGTTCATCCGGCTCGGTGAGGAGCGTCTGGAAATGCGCATAGCCGAACAGCTGCTAGCGGCTGCCCACGCCCGCGAAGAACGCAAGAGAGCTGCGTTGCAAGGCTCCCCCCGCTAAGTGTGTCAAGGATCAGTGAGGGGAACTCCTGGCGTTCTCCTCCCCGGATCGCACCTATTGCACTCTGACAAACACGGCCTGCTCGGCAAGCGAACTCTGCGCATCCGCTGTGTGAAGCTCGGGAGCCCATCGGACAAAATTGCTCAGCACCCGTCCCTGCCCGCTACCGGGCAGCAGCAGGTGCATGTAAAGCCCGCTGTCAGACGAAGGAGCGACAACATCATTGGCGAACACGCGAAGGACCGGCTGACATAAAACGATGCCGCAAGCCCCCAACCGTGAATTGCGCGACAGCAGATAGTTGTCGTGACTGCCGAGTAGCGGGGTCTGGGCAAGTAACGTCGCGACGCGGTCATACAGCGCAGCCTCGCTGCAACGGTCGACATCATCGATCGCAATCAGTCGGGAGCCGTCCTTGACGACGTGTTGCCAAACAAATCGACTGCTCTGAAGAATGCTCGAAGCGTACTTCAAAAAGACCACGATCCAGCCGACTTCCGGATCGCTGCCATTGACGATACCCTCGGGCCAGCTCAGCGCTGTTTGCGTCTGCTCTCCCGTGTGCACCGGCGTTGCCCCGATATTCTTCGGATCCAGCCACGCGGCCGCGGCCCACAGGCGTGCTTCGGCTGCCTTGAAGTGCGTCGCCGATTCCATTGATAACCTGGACTGCGGCACGGCAGGAATTTGCGCCGGCAAATGGGCACTGAACCTGAAGCGGTCGACGATTGAGGCAGGCAACTCAACCTCATCGCCATGCAACAGCTGATGCTTGACTGCCGCATTGAAGCCGTCCAGATACCCGAGGATATTACTCTGCTCCATTCCCTGGCGATGCAGATAAAACAGACTCCATTGCTCAAAGCCGAACTGTGGCAACCACATGGAGTTTTGAGCGGTAAGAAAAAACCGCTCGGTAATGGATGCAGCCAGTTCGCTGTCCATCGTGTCGTGCGCCCAGTCGAAGCCCGACCCGGTGATGCCGTACTTCTCCCGATCATTCCAGATGGGTGTCAGCGGGTCGCAGTACCACACCTGCGCACGGAAGGTGTCCGGCCGAAAGGTTTCGATGAAGTCCAGGCTCTCTTGCACCGTGTCGATGGTTTCCCCTGGAAAGCCAATGATGAACGAGGCGTGTGTCGCAATGCCCACCGAGCGGAATGCACTGATGGCCTGTTCATAGTTCTTGCGTCGTGACGTCTTGCGCATCAATGCAAGCATCTTGTCGGAGGCAGACTCGATCCCCAGAAAAACGCCTTCGCACCCTGCGCGCGCCATCAGCTCGATGGTTTCCGGGTCGCCCTGGTCAGAGCGATAGAAGGAGTTCCACTTAAAGTTGTACTGGTTGTCGATCATCATCTGCATGATTTCTCGGAAGCGCTGCTTGGGCACATTGAATGTGTCATCCAGGAACGTCAGCGTATCCACAGTGCCGATTGCCTTCACCGCGTCCAGTTCGCGTTCTACATCGCTGGTGGACAAGTAGCGGTACTTACCGGCCCGTTGGGGAAAACCGCAGAATGCACAGGAGTAAGGGCACGACTTGGCTGTACGCGTGGACAAAAAACGTCCGATGCCGCGCGGTTCGAACAACTTGTAATTGACGAAATTTTCCTTCAGCTCGTTATATTCCGGCTCATCCGCACCGAACACCCACGTATCACCGTCCCATACCGCCGTGCGGCTCAAGCCGATGACTGAACGGTTCTGATTGAGCGCCTCCAGTACCTGGCGAAGTGTGTCCTCACCTTCATTGCTGTTGATATAGATATCACCGCCAAGAACACTCAAGTAGTCACCGAGCAGCTCGCGATCGTGGGCCTTGAACAGACCACCGATATAGGGCCCGCCGATGATGATCTGCACCTCAGGGGCAAAGGAACGCACGAAGTCCACAATCTCCTGCACCGGATGGGGCATCACATAGAGGGTCGTGGTGATGACCACCGCGTTGATTGTCCCGGATGCCAGTTTTTGCGCCAGAACGTCCTTCTCTTTCTGAAAAAGGTTGACGTAGTCAAAGGCAATGCCGTGCTTTTCGAGATAGGTACCCAACACCATCATAACCGGCCATAGAAAGTCGGCATTGTTCAGGTCCAGGTCGGCTAGCCCCTGCAATTCACGCGTCCTGTTCAGCACGCCCAATGCATGAAACCTCGAGCCCTCATAATTGACAAACGCCAAGCGCAGATCCCGTTTCGCTGCCGCTTCAGGTGCAAGTTGATCGAGCATCTGACAGTAGTCGTCAAACGAGAAATCATTGAAGCCGATAATCATGCATTTTTTAATGGGCATCGGGTCATTCCTCCCTGGAATGGAACGAGCAAATACTCGCGTTTCTACTACTTGGTGGGTTCAGCCGTGGGACGTGGCCCAACGTCGCGTGTCGGGAATGAAGTCCGCGATGTGGGTATAGGCCCCAGCCTCCATACATTTGTCGACGAACAGTTGGCCCACCACAAGATCCAGGACACCCAACCCAAATGGCGAGAAAATCAGCGGACGCGAACGGTTGATCAAGCTCGGGTTCTTCAGGACTTGCGCGAGCGTGCCGTGCACAAATGAGCGATCGCCGTACTTCTGTTCCGCCAGATGGGGGGAAGTATTGGCTTTCATGCAATGTTCCACGTCGTCAAATACGTTGAACGCATGCCAGATGATGTCCGGGCTGATATCGCGCAGCGAGACATTCAGAATGATCTGTCCGGGCGCAAAGACATCGTCTCCCGATACATAAGGCGTGCCTGCGCTGGTGGCAAAAACAACGATATCGGCAGCGCTGATAGCAGACTTCCAGTTCTCGACGAAACGCGCTTCCTGGCCTGTCCCGGCCTCTATGTGATGACGAAGCTCAGCGGCTGACCCCGCGTCCAAATCACAGACATTTACCTGACCGAACCTCCAGCCATCGGCCATGAAAAAATCAAAGATTGCGCGGGAAATCACCCCGGCGCCGACAAATGTAATTTTCACCGCCTCCTTCGGATCCGCCACCAGTGCCCTTGCAGCAAGTACTGCAGACGCCGCGGTTCTGGCCGCACTGATTTGCGAGGCTTCAAGGCATGCGACCGGGTAACCCGTTTCATAATCGTTGAGCAACAGGACGGCCGAGGCACGCTGTAGATTTTGCTCAATGTTCTTCGGATAACTGGCAATCCACTTGATGCCAGAAATGGGCGTGTCGTTGGCAATGGCAGCCGGCAAAGCAATGATCCGATCCGATTGACGCTCTTCGAACCTCAGGAAATAACTGTCGGGGTTATTGGTCAGGCCGGCATCGTGCTGCAAGTAGGTTTCTTCGACCAGACGCAGAATGTCCTCGCGCAACGAAGGCATCAGATTGGCGATCTGCGCGCCGGAAACGACGGTCAATGCATGGGACGACAGGTGTTGGGAGTCTTTCATGGAAGGTCTCATTGAATGGCATCGTGTTGTAAAACCGCTGTGTCACGAGCGCTTCCTTCGGCCTCCAGGAGACTGAATTGATCTAACGTTTCGTTCAGCAGATGTTTTAGTTTCAGCATGTTTCCAGGCGAGATTCTGTCGGCCTGGTACTGCAGCTTGATAAAGCAATGATCAGTCGTGACAGGTACCCACAAAAATAGCGGCCACGGTTGATAGTCGGGTAGCTGGACCTGGGAGACAGCGACACCGTCAAGATCCCAGCTTTCGAACGGGCTTTCGGCACCGATATGAATAGGCAGGCTTTGTCTGATTTCGGATTCGGCCATGATTTCACCGATAGAAAGACCGACGCTGTCGAAGGTTTCGTAGAGTGAGTCGGCGACATTGAGAATGTGAGCCTGCAACGACAATTTCGAGTCAACGCGTATTCGCAATGGAATGCGCGCCGACAAGTAGGCGACGACAGTCTGCGTGCCTTCCGTCCATCGCGGCGTCACATTGGTCTGGATCAAAAAATCGTCCGTCGCGCAAAAATGTGCGAGAGCGATAGACGCCGCCGCGGTGTAAACCACAAAAGGCGTTACATCCAACGTATTACAAAGTCGGTTGATGGCCCCATGAATCTCTACACCGGGGGTCATTACATCGAAGGTCGACTTGGCTTGCGCGCTCTCGCCGATGAGCAAACCCGGAATCAGCGGGATCTTCGCGTCCTTGAGATATTGTCGCCAGAACAGCGCCTGACGCTGATACTCATCCTTCTCCAACGGCGTTGCCAGCGTTTCATGATCGAAAGTGAGCGGCTCCAGCAACGGTTCCGGCGCGGCGGATATCAAACCGTTGTAGGCGGTCGCCAGATCGTCGAGGATGACCTCCAGCGACCAAGAGTCGACAACGATGTGGTGAATGATCAGTGCAAACAGACAACGATCATGCCCGAGTTTTTTCAGATAGGCCCTGAAGGGTATATCCACCTTCAGATCGAGCGGCCGTCGGCACAAGTGCTCGATACAGTCTTCCAGCCTGGACAACTCGAACGGTTCGCCATCGACGCTCAGTACGTCAGTTACCTCGGTTGCGGGAAAACGTCGAGGGCCTTCTTCCGTTTCATAGAAGTGGGACCGCAGTTGTTCGTGACGATTGACCACCGCGTCCACCGCTCGGCTGAACTGCGCAATGTTCAATGGCCCGTCCAGTACAAAACCAATGCTCACGCAGGCCGTTTCTGCGAGGTCGTAGGCGCTGGACGCGCTCCAATAATAGCGTTGATATGGGTTCAGTCCTTTGCCCGCCATTACCTACCCCTCCATCAAACAGGCCATTTTTGCCAGTGTCGGAGCGCCAAACACGCGCTTGAGATTGATTTGAATACCACTGCGTTTCATCAGCGCGACGAGACGCATCGCCAAGAGAGAGTTCCCCCCCAACGCAAAGAAATTCGCCTCACGGTCTTCAATCGGACGCCCGAGAATCTGTGCCCAGATCAGCGCCAGGGTTTCTTCCTGAGGGGTCATTGCCTCCGGGGTCCCGCCCTCCTCCACCAGGTCGCCCAACTGCGCGATCAACGCTGCCCGATCGACTTTACCCGCCGGATTGCGCGGCAGTTCATCCAGAACGACGATCCGCGCTGGCATGAAATAAGCGGGCAACTCGGCGCTGATGCGGGCCCTCAGCTCAGGCTCAAGCCGCCCACCGTCAGCCTTGTCAGACGGCGTCACAAAAAGCGAGATCCTCACGCCTAAAGTGCCGGCATCGACGCAACAAGCGTGGCAGCTTCTAATTAGCCGCGAAGCCATGGCACAGGCCTCGACCTCTGCCAGCTCGACACGGTTTCCGTTGATTTTGACCAGATCGTCCTTGCGTCCCTCGAACAGGATGTCTGCGTTTACATCGCGTCTGGCGAAATCCCCGGTTCGAAAGCTCAGGCTGTCGTCGCCGGCCAAGCCACGGATAAACCGTGCATCGCTCAGGTCCGGATTGCCCAGATAGCCCAAGGCAACACTCACTCCGCTGATGTAGATCTCACCGAGTTCGCCATCCGGAACGTCCTCCAGCGCTTCGTCGAGGATGCGCACCGTGACGTTGGAGATCGCTTGGCCAATATCCGCTGGAGAGGTATCGGGAGTGCACAACTTCACCGTTGTGGCGACTGTCGCCTCAGAAGGCCCATAGGCATTGATCAAACGGGTCTTACTCGCCCAGTTGACGATGACCTCCTTGTTACACCTCTCGCCGGCCACGATCAATGTACTCAGGCTGATCGGTAACTCGGACGGCAGCAACGACACCAGTGACGGTGGTAACGTGGCGACATCGATCCGACGATTGCACAGCAGGTTTTGCAGATTGTCGAAATCTCGCAGCTCGTGGTCAGCCACCGCAACCAGACAGCCGCCAGCAAATAAGGTCATGGTGATTTCGGCAATGATCGCGTCGAAACAGACCGGGGAAAACATCAGCACCCGACTGCCCTGCGTAATGCCATACGTCAGCGCATGATGCGCAAGGTTAGGGATGCCCCGGTGTGAAACCATCACCCCTTTCGGTTGCCCAGTAGAGCCCGAAGTGAAAATGATGTACGCCAGGTCTTGTGGTGCTATCCGCGGTTGTTCGAAGTGCAGAGACTGCGCCGTATCCCGGACCTGACCGAGGGTCACGACCTTCTCAGCGACCAGGGCAGGATTGTTACCAACGATGAACCCATCGGGGACCAAAACCAGCTTCGCATTGGCAGCGTCCAATTGTATGGACAAGCGGGCTGGGGCAGCGTCCAGATCCATGAGGACAAAGGCTGCGCCACTCTTCATGACACCCAGCAAGGCTACCAGCAGATCCTTGCCGCGCGGACAACCAATGGCAACTATAGCGCCTGAGCCAATCGAGCTGTGGGTCAGATAGGCAGCGATCCGCTGACTGTCTGCGTCCACTTCGGCATAGGTATATAAAACACCGGCATCTTCTATCGCAGGTGCATCCTTTGAATCTTGACTGACGCGATCCCACTGATCGAGAAATGTCGGTGTTTGCTTAATGGCGTCCGGGGGAAACTGAAGCGACAAGCCGGGTTCCTTCCGCTCCGGGAAACCATCAGCCAATGCACCGCCAAGACTTAATTCGCCTTCACGCGCGGCTACATCCGGGTGCCCAAAATTGGCGTCACACCACTTATCCGAGTAGATCGTTTCCAGGTACCGCTCACCCATATCGGGACTTATTACGACAACTTCGTCGCCCGCCGGAATCTGTTTCCTAAGACGTTTGACCGCAACCAGTACGGTCCCCGTGGACCCCCCGAGCAGCAGGCCGTAGTCCAGCGCAACACTGCGACACATGCGGATCGTCTCGACCTCATCAACGAACTCGATATGCTCGACTAGATCCCGTTCGAGAATTTCCGGGCGCCGACTCGTTCCCAAACCGGGAATAAGCCTCTTCTTGGGCACCTCCTGAAAGTTGATCGAACCCACGGTATCGACGGCAATCAGTTTTACCTCTGGCGCTTTTTCGCGCAGATATCGCGCGCAGCCGATAAGCGTCCCAGTGGTACCGGCACCGACAAACAACCATTTGCAGTTGGGGTGTTGCTGCAAAATCTCCGGCGCGGTCCTGTTGTAGTGCGCCAGTGGGTTAGCCGGGTTGGCGTACTGGTTGGTCCAGAAATACCTCGGGTCCTGGCGGATCATTTCCTGAATCAGCGCAATGCGCGCCCCGAGAAAACCGCCATTTCGGTCGCGGGTGTCACAGACAATGACTTCGGCGCCGTAAGCCTTCATCAGGTTGACACTGACCTGATTGACGTTGGGATCGGTTATGCAGGTAAACGGATAACCGCGCTGCGCACAAATCATCGATAACGCAACACCGAGGTTCCCCGAGCTGGACTCGATTACTTTTCGTCCGGGCGAAAGTAAGCCCAGACGCTCACTTTCTTCGATCAGCGATATTGCAGTCTTGAGCTTTATCGACCCGGCCGGATTCAACCCTTCTATCTTCAGGTAGACCGGCACATTGCCAATAAAGTTATCCAGTTTGTGGTACAGATTCGCATTGTAAATTTGCATCATGCTCAAGGTATCCATTTCCAAGAGAAGATAATCGACGCGAATAAAAAACAATCCTTTGTTTAAGATCGGCCATTTGTGCAACGCAGAACTTTTCAGAGTTGAAATTGAGTTCGATCAGAAAATCATCTATCGGAACCAGACCGAGAACCAAAGGAAACCCCGACTTCTCGATCCATCGCAGATTACTGAGCCGGTAGTGATCACCAACCGGCAAGTTGTCCTGAAGCTCGAAGTTCTCGACCACCAGAACAGTATTGAATAATTCCTCCATGCCAAGACCGGCGGCATCCCGGAAATGACTCATCGAGACATGCCCTTCGTCCTGCAGGACTGCACTGCTGCGCTGCAACTGCCGAAGGACCTCGGCAGACAACGGCGCCTGTATATCAACTTTGCAAGGGACGATTGAACTGATCAGCCCGATGATGTCTTGCGAACCCTCAAGATCTACAGGCCGTCCCGAAATAGCCCAGCCGAATATGGGGGTGAGACTCTGGGTGTTCTCTGCCAGGATCTGTGCCCAGATACGCTGGAAGAGAACCGCAACGGTCACACCCAGCCCGGCGCAGAATCGCTCGATGCAACCCGAAAGGTCACGTCCGAGGGTAAACCGGTAGACGTTGTGATCTGCACGCGAGGACGGCTGATAGGCAACCGGACTGGTAAACAGACTGGGCCTGGCGTCCGCTAGATAATGTCGCCAGAACGGACGATTTTCCCGCGCCTGTTGGCTGGCCAGCCACTCGATGTAATCACGATAGACGGGACCGAAAACCGCATCGGGTTGCACACCGTGGATCATCTGGTCGTAGATGGCAAACAGCTCTTTGATGACCTTGGCCACACACCAGCCATCCAGAAGGATGTGATGGTAGGTCCAAATCAATTTGTGCGCCTGCAAACCATCGGACAGCAACGTGAAGCGAGTCAAAGCAGGTGTCGCAAGATCAAAGATCCATGAACGATCATCATGCATCAGGCGTTCATATTGCGCCGGATCACCGTTACCCGCGATGATCTGCCAACTGCAAGTTGCCTTCTGCAGCACATATTGCACCGGTCCCGCCACCGCATCCCAGAAAAAACCCGTGCGCAGGATCGGATGACGCTCGGCCAGCACCTGCCACGCCGCATCCAGCACATTGATGTCGACGTCACCATTAATGTCCATGACGTACTGCAGGGTATAGGTGTCGTCATCGCTCATCAGGTGCTGGAACAGGATTCCCTCCTGTGTCGGTGACAACTGATAGATATCCGCCGGTATGGCACCAGCGCCTGCAATCAGCGACTGTAACTCATCGTCAGTCAGATCGACATCCGGATAGTCGCCGGGCACACGCACCACGGCGCCCGACGTGCAATGCTCGATGATTTGCGCCAATGCATCGACGTAGCGCGTTGCAAGATCCTCGGCCTCCTGCGGGGACAGGATCCCGTCATCGTAATACCAGTCGATTTCAAATCGACCCTGGGAAATCCTTGCCTCGATCTCCAGTGCATGTTGGCGCCCGTTACGCGGGTCCACCGACACCTGATCGAGGAGACTCAGTACCTGGGCGGACGGCATCGACACATCCGGGTCATCAAATGACACGTTGTCCCACTGCCCGAGATAGTTGAACTGCACCATGGGCTCGGCAGCAGGAATTACCCGAGATTCATTGAACAGGTAACGCAGCAGACCATACCCTACACCTCGTTGCGGGATATCGGCGAGCGTACGTTTGGTCGCCTGAATCAAACTTCCAAGCCCCTCTTGGGGATCATTCAGGCATACCGGGAACACAGAGGTGAACCAGCCTACCGTGCGGGATACGTCGACATCTTCCAGGACGCTTTCGCGGCCATGTCCTTCAAGGTTGATAGCAATGTCCGGTCTCGCTCGCCAACCGGAAAATGCCCGGACCAGCGCGGAGATCAGAATGTCATTGATATGGGTGTTGTAAGCCGCAGGTACCTCCCGGATCAAAGCGCTGGTCGCCGCGTAGCTCAACCCCCGAGACAACATTGCGGTGCGACCCGATGGCCGCCGGTTCAGGTCAAAAGGTATCGCAGCGGGAATTGTTTCGATGACCCGTGACCAGTATGCGGTCTGCGACAGGACATCATTTTTGAATACCTGTCCGTGACTCGCAAGCTGCTGCGCCCAAGCGCGAAACGGGGTGACATGCGCAGGAACCGTGCTACCTGCACAGAGGCGCAGATAATCCTCGACGAGGATTCGCAGAGACACCGCATCGATCACGAGATGATGCGCCACCAGCACCAGTAGATTGGTGTCGGGATCCGGGGTGCGAAACAGCACCGCGCGAAACAGATCGCCCTGCTCGAGGTCGAGACCGGACAGAGACTCGTCCAGCACCGCCCGGATATGCTCCAGCGATTGATCGATCGACGCAGCCAGTTGCGCTGTCCTGCAACTCGACCGCGCATCGACGGGATTGGCCGGAACAGTCTGGTCGTATCCATCGCCGATCTTGAACTGCGCACTCAATATCGGATAGCGCTCCAGTATCTTGTGAGTGATCTCGACAAGGGTATCGGCCGCGACGGGACGGTGAATCTCGACCGCCGTGCCGAGACACCAATGGTCAGGATTGACTAGCTGCTGTTCGGCGAACCAGCGCTGTACAGGCACCAGTGCGGTTGCACCGGTCGGCGGATGGATTTCTCCACGGACGGTACCGTGCAGCGGCCGCACTGCCTGGGCGATTTCGACCAGTGATCGACTGGCAAAGATGCTATCGAGATCAACTGTCATCCCATCGCTTCTTAAACGAGCGATGAGTTGCAACGCACCGATCGAGTCTCCGCCCGAAGAGAAGAAATTCTGCTGCAGGGCAATCGTGTCATTGCCGATGATCGCACGCGCCGCAGCCAGCACCATCGTGTCGAAGGACGTGTGCTGCGAAGAAGTCGGGGGTTGATCTTTCGGAACCGAAGTTTCGTCACCGATCATGAGCACACCTTGCCAGCCCTGCCACTCTTGCAGAGGGCGATGTGCTTCACAGATATAGGTCAGCGCACTCAGGAAATGCTCGCACAGTGCCTCTGCTCGCTCCTCGGAGACATATTCAGGATCGCGGATGAAATCCACAGTGATGGCATCTGCGCCGCTAAGGACTTCAACGGCAAAGGCAAACTCGGTGAGGTCAGTCACCTGTGTGAGCTCGACCGTGACGCCGGAGGCCTCAAGCACAGCCCAGTCCGCCAACGTCTCGACGTTCAGCACCGTATCAAAAGCGCCGTTGGCAAAACGCGAACGCGTGCTGGCCAACGCCTCGTTCATCGATATCGATTCGAAGCGAAGCAGCTCGGCGATGCGCCTACTGACCGCCTGCAGGCTGACCTCGGGACTCTGCGTCGCCGCCAATGCCAGGGGAACCGGCAAGGTATTGGCGTACATCCCGATATCATCCAACCCAACCCCGGTGTCGGCACGCCCCGAGACAATCATTCCGAATAATTGGTGCTGCCCGCCGTTTATTGCATTGAGTGCCATTCCCCAGGCCGTTGCCGCAACAGAGGCAATCGTGACCCCGGAACGACCACACAGCCCCGCGATGCCCTGCTCAAGCGTCGCGGGCAGTCGTTTTTTGAAGATTCGATGTTCTACCGGTTTCAAGGACGGCTCAGCAAGCTTGTCAGCCACGCAGACCGGCACATGGAAGGGCTCCAGGAGATCCGACCAGAGTTGCTGATCCTCCGGTTGCAAGTGGAATTTTTCCTGGCCGGCGATATAGGTTGAAAATGCATCCTGCGCCACCGGCGCTCCCGAGAACACTTCGCTCATCAGCGCAAAGATCGATGCACCATCGAGCACGAGATGGTGAGCGCTGAGGATAAATTGATAATCGTGGCCCCCCAAATGGAACAGATGCACCCGATAGAGCGCTGGCTGATCCAGCTCGAAACCGGTCTGTTTGTCCTGAACGAGGAAGTCTTCCAGATGCTTGCGCTGGTGCTCGTCGTCAAGGTGCAGAAGACTGGTCCGAGACCATCGTAGTGGAGCGTCTTCGACAACGACACGCACCGGTTGGCCCGTCGGCGCGAGAACGAACGCGCTGCGCAGCAATTCATGGTGTTGATGTGCCTTGCGCCATCCGTCTTCCAGCACGGCACCGCCATCAGGCAGCAGCATGCGGAACGAATACTGCAGCACGTAAGTCGTGCGATGACGGGTTCGCAGCGACTGAACGTAAATGCCCTTCTGCGCCGGCGAAATCTGCTTGAAGGATGACGAATCGCCCTTCGCTTGTTGCGGATCCAACTGTGTAACGCCCACCCTCGCTGCGGTGCCGGCCACCGCGTTTTGGGTTCTGGCTATCTTGAGCAGCCCGAGCGTGGTTGGATGCCGGAAGATGTCCCCGAGTGTGAAGGCATATCCGTGGGCCTTCGCCCGTGCAATGAACTGCAAGGCGAGAATCGAATCAGCCCCCTGCTTGAAAAAATCGTCGGCGGGTCGCAACGCCGGGTTACGCAGCAATTCACGCCAGGTCTCAAGCAGCGCCTCCGCGCCGACAGTTGCAGTGGTCGCAACGCTCTGTACGGTGTCAGGCGCCGTTGTTTCATTAGCGATGGCCGTGAGCTTTTTCTTCTCGATCTTGCCATTGGACGTTTGGGGAAGAGACGACTGAACCCGAAACTCGGATGGAATCATGTGTTCCGGCAAGACGTCGTGCAGGTCGAGACGCAGCCTATCAAGATCGGTTGCTGTGCCCTCCTGCTCGACGATGAAAGCCGTCAGGAAGGCACGAGTGCGCGAAGTGTTGAGTACCACTGCTGCCTGTTTGATGTAAGCCAGTCGCAGGATGCCGAATTCGACTTCACTCAGCTCGATCCGGTGACCTCGCACCTTGACCTGATCATCGGCCCGACCGTGATAGTGAAAGACACCCTCGCCATCACAACTGACGAGGTCGCCGGTCTTGTAGGCTCGGTGACCATCGACAATGACAAACGCCTTGGCAGTCAGGTCGGGGCGACCGATATAGCCGAGCCCCACCGCAACCCCTTCGACATAGAGTTCGCCGACTTCACCTACGGGCAAAGCTACCAGGTCAGCATCGCGTACGACCAGCCGAACACCGCGTACCGCCCGCCCGATCGGGATCGCCTGGTCAGCCGCAGGCATCCGGGCAATAACCTGGTGAGTGATGTCGTCACTGCATTCAGTCGGCCCGTAGGCATTGACCAAAGGGACGTGAGGCTTAGTCGCCAACCAACGTCGAGCAAGTGAAACGGGCAGCACCTCGCCGGTGGCGACGAGGCAGCTCAAACGGTCGAAGCGTGCGTTTTGGGCATCCACGCAAATCGCATCCAGAATGGCAAACAGATGACTCGGCACCACTTGCAGGATATCGACTTCGTCGAGCTCGATCCGTGCCCCCAGACGATTCAGGTCAAGAAACTCCGAACGGGTGAGGATTGCCGTACGCCCGCCGCAGATGAGCGGTGCCAGGAATTGCCAGACCGAAATGTCGAAACTCTGTGGCGCTGTTTGCGCCACGTTGGGCGCCTTGTGCATGCCCAGATCTTCGACTTTGGCCAGCAGATGATTGAGCATTCCACCGTGATGGACCATCGCCCCCTTGGGCATCCCTGTCGAGCCAGAGGTGAAAATCACATAAGCGAGACTGTCGTTCGCCAGTATGCAGCGTTCGAACGGCGCCCCGTCCTTAAGGCCTTCGAGCCGGACCGGCATTGTCAGAAGGCCAATACCGTCGATCAGTAACTGGGCGTCGTCTTCCGCTATCAGCCATCGGCAACTGCATTGCTCCAGCATGTAGGCCCGCCGTTCCAGCGGCAGAGTACGATCCAGAGGCAGATAAGCGGCCCCTACCTTGAACAGGCCAATCATCGAAATCAGAAATCCGAGTCCCCTTTCCAGACCGATAGCGACAATATCGCCCGGCCTGACGGATGCGGCGCTCAGCATACGGGCGAAGCCGTCGGATATTTCGTCAAGATCGCGATAGCTCAGACTGTTGCAGCCATCCGAAGCTGCAATGGCGCCAGGCGCCCGCCGAACCTGATCGGCGAATACATCCAGAAAATTGTCCATATCATTCCATGTTTATGGTCTAAATTTCGATGCTTCTTGTGTCAGGCACCTTCTCGAAGGTATTTCTTGCCCCCCCAATGCCAAAGCAATCTCGACAACAACAAGAAGGCTAGGGTGGCCAGAACAGCGCCCGCCAATGACCGCCCCGTCGTCAACCCCATCGCTGATTGTGCGGGCACTTCCATGATGAAAAAGACAGGTACTACGGTCATGATCACGACCTGGATCCACTCCGGGTACGCGCCGGACGGAAACCGACCGGTAGTCAAAAACATGAATAGCAGGTGGGAAATGTTGCCGGTCTTCTTGGTCCAAAACGCCAGGCTCGCGATACTGAACCAGACCGAATAAACCAGCGCACATGCCAGTACCAAGAACACGAAGAAAGCGCCGAGCGTCTGCAACGTCAATTGCCCCTGCGCATGACTACCGCCCAGCATCAATCCCAGCCCCAGCAAGGCGCCGAAGATGTGCCACAGGCGTAGCTGCCCAAAAGCCAGAATAGTTTGAAGATCCACCGGCTTGGACAAGTAAGTATCAATGGACTTGTTGATAATCAACTTTGAGGCAGCCTCGCAGTTAGGCAACACCACCATTTGTACAAAGGAGCGAATAAAAATGAATGCCCCATACAGCACAATCGACTGCTGCTTGTTCCAGCCACCAATTGTCTCGACATTTCCAAAGAAAATCTCGATCACGACATAAACGGACAATCCCAGCAAAGCAGTGTTCAGCAGGCTGACAAAGACCGGAACACGATCCTTCATATTCGCCTGCAACCTTGCAGTTACAAGCGCCTTGACCGCACCTAATGTCTTCATTACCCAAACACCGAATAACGCTTAACACCTTTGGCCCAGACAAAATGAGCCAACAACGAGAGCGCAACGACCAGCACTATCTGAAACAGCAATCCGTTGATCAGTTGCTCGACGGTCAGCTCCCCCATAATGATTCGTATTGGAAAACTAATAATATAAGGGAATGGTGACCACTCAAGTATCGACTGCATCCATGCGGGATAAAGTGTCAAGGGCGCGAGAACACCACCAAACAGAGTAAGCATGTAAGTCAAGACCAGATCAAAGGTACTTGCCTGATCGGACCAGAAAGCCGCAAGCCCGCCAATGAAGTACAGCAAGTAATTTATGGCAAACCCAAGCATTACCCCGAGCAGTGCGGGGAGTAGATAGCTCAGATGTAAATATTGACCCGCCTCAGTAAACAGGAATACTCCGAGCACCAGAAAAAAAACTGGAATAACTCTGATCATTGCCGAAGCCAGCTCGCTCAAAAAATAATACACGGCAATGTTGAATGGCCTTAACAGGAGATTGCCGATATCGCCCGAATGGATGTCGTTCTCCACTTCCTCAGCAGCCGTACTAGAGACAATTTCGCCAACTAGAAACACTAGCGCGAAGTAAGCCGCAAACCTTACGGGTGTAAAGCCTTCCAGTGCGGCATCTTTTGCAATACCCATCCAGATGACCATCATGAACAACGGCACCAAAGACGCGAGCACCAATACGAACAACTCTGCGCGATGTGCGATTTTGCGACGAATGGCCGTGCGCGCCACCCCTGCGACTTTCACTGCAAACCGGCTCATGCGACACGCTCCCCGGAAGCACCCGGGACCTTTTTCCGGGTATCGGACTGGGAGGTCACGAATAGCTTCAACAGCGCCTCTTCGATCGGCGGATCACCAATGGAAATGTCGATGACCGGCTGCTCGGCGAGAACCCGCGAACAAACGGCCACGACCTCGGCAGCCGGGACCAGCATTTCATGCACAAAGCCGTCCGTGGAACGCACCAGACCATACCTGCCCAGCGCCGAAGCCACGATATTTTCGGATAACTCCACAGTGATGATGCGGTGATCCGACATGCGTTTACGCAATGACTCCAGGGTGTCATCGAAGGATATCTTGCCATCGGAAACCACAACGACTCGCTCACATAGGGCCTCAATATCCTGCATGTAATGCGACGTTAGCAGTACGCTTACATTGCGCTCGCGACTATAGTCCCGAATAAACGAACGAACTATCTTCTGCACGCCGACATCAAGCCCGATGGTAGGCTCATCGAGAAAAAGAACCTTGGGATCATGAAGTAATGAGGCAACCAGCTCACACTTCATTTTCTCGCCAAGCGATAAGGTACGCACTGGCGCCTTGGCCAACTTCGACACCTGAAGCAACTCATCCAAATAACCATAAGTCTTTTTGAACTGTGCATCAGGAATTTCAAATATCTTCTGATTCAGCCGAAAGGTTTCCATGGCCGGCAAGTCCCAGATCAACTGTTGACGCTGCCCCATGATCAGCGAGATGGACTTGAGAAATTCCTTACTGCGCAGTTGAGGTTTATGACCCAGAACCGATATTTGTCCGGCAGTCGGGTAGAGCAACCCCGACAGCATTTTCAATGTAGTGGTTTTACCTGCGCCATTCGGGCCGAGAAAGCCCACGACCTCACCCTGCTTGACGGTGAAGGAAATATCGTCAACTGCTGTTTTTTCAGACGTTTTGGGAGATACAAGGTCTTTCAGCCAACCGTACGCCCTTTCCGAGCGCTCTTTTATTCGATACGTCTTGGACAAGTTTCTTACAGTGATGCTATCCATCGTGACTGAGACCTTGAAAAAATGAGCTATCCATTGCGCTTATCGTTTCGACGCCGAGAAACATTACGCAACAATTCATACCGTCAAGAAACATAATTACAAAATATCAACCATTTAATTAATCGTCGCGCTTACCGACGCGAAATTAAAGTTCTACACGATAATGGCTTAATCAATCAGACCCGACAGAAATAACCCCCCCCTAACTCGCGCCTTTTCCTTTTGTCGATGTTTGCCGACGGCTTAAAACTAATCGCTTGTGGCTTCAACGTCGAGAGCAAAACGTCTGCTCATTCGAAAAAAGAATGGAGCTACGAGTGACGGAGAAATGCGTTACAGAAAAAACCTACAAATGTCTTCGGCCCGTTGCTAAATCCTCGCAGCTTCGGTTGCAATCCGTCGAGATTGAAGGGAGTTCTTTTGCCGGTGACTCACCCGCTGCTTCTACCCGTTGAACCAGGAGGTGGCGTGATGGCCGTCGTACTTACCGCCCGTGACCTGACCCGTCATTACGAAGTGTCCCGTGGCATGTTCAAGGGCCATGCGACCGTGCGCGCCCTCAACGGCGTGTCGTTCGAACTGGAGGCCGGCAAGACCCTGGCCGTGGTCGGTGAATCCGGTTGCGGCAAATCCACCCTCGCCCGGGCCTTGACGCTGATCGAAGAGCCGTCCTCCGGCTCCTTGAAAATCGCCGGCCAGGAAGTGGCCGGGGCCAACAAGGCCGAGCGCAAGCAACTGCGCAAAGACGTGCAGATGGTCTTCCAAAGCCCTTATGCGTCCCTCAACCCACGGCAGAAAATCGGTGATCAACTGGCCGAGCCATTGCTGATCAACACCAACCTGTCGGCCACCGAGCGGCGGGAGAAAGTCCAGGCGATGATGAAGCAGGTGGGCTTGCGCCCCGAGCATTACCAGCGCTACCCGCACATGTTCTCCGGCGGCCAGCGCCAGCGCATCGCCTTGGCCCGCGCCATGATGCTGCAACCCAAGGTGCTGGTGGCGGACGAACCGACCTCGGCGCTGGACGTGTCGATCCAGGCCCAGGTGCTGAACCTGTTCATGGACCTGCAGCAGGAATTCAACACCGCCTACGTGTTCATTTCCCACAACCTGGCGGTGGTGCAGCATGTCGCCGATGACGTGATGGTGATGTACCTCGGCCGCCCGGTGGAAATGGGCCCCAACGAAAACATCTACAGCCGCCCATTGCACCCGTACACCCAGGCGCTGCTGTCGGCCACCCCAACCATCCACCCGGACCCGAACAAGCCGAAGATCAAGATCGTCGGCGAACTGCCCAACCCGCTCAACCCGCCGTCCGGCTGCGCCTTCCACAAGCGCTGCCCGTACGCGACCGAGCGTTGCAAAACTGAAGAACCGGCGCTTCGCCCGCTCGATAACCGGTTGGTGGCGTGTCACTACGCCGAGCGGTTCCTCGACGGTGCGGCGTAAAGCTAAAAGGCAGCAAAGCACTTAAGGCAGAAAAGCCCTTGTGGCGAGGGAGCTTGCTCCCGCTGGGCCGCGAAGCGGATCCTCTTTTTGGGCCTGCTGCGCAGGCCAGCGGGAGCAAGCTCCCTCGCCACGGGCAACGCTGACTTTGGCTCACGCCTCCCCATGAAAAACCCCTCCAGCCCCGACTAAGTCTCAGTTAGGCCTGGAGGGGTTTTCTTCAGGTCAGGAATCTACGTCTGGCTATCGCCTTCGTCGGCATCGCCCTCACCACCATCACCGCTATCGCCACCGTCGTCGGTGTCCGGATCGTCTATGGTCGAGTCATCATTATCCTGATCGCCTGGCTCCTCTGTGGTGGTCGCGGCAAGCATCAACTCGCCCTGAACCACCGAGCCACTCGACGCGTGTTTTTCATGCTCGTCGCACTCAGCCCACGCAGCGGTGGAACCGAGGGACAACATCACCAACACCTTCAGCAAAAACAACATGCGTAGCAGCTTATTCATAGCCATTTCCTTCTGCTCCGGATAAAGCCGGGGTCCGACGGCGCTCGAGAAAATCTAGTTCTGAACAGGCCGGTTCACCAGATTGGACTTAAGTGCATTGGCAGAATCACCCGTGAAAGAAAGATTGATATCGAATAAGCATTATCTCGATCGGTTATTTCGCAAATTCGCCAAAGTGGCGAATGTGATCGATAGTACAAGCGAGAGCTTCCGGGCACCGACTCACAGCGGTATCCGCCCTTTCGGAAAAGGAGAGTTAACAAATGGATGTATATGCAGATAAAGATTGGCAGCATCTTGGGACAGTCAAGGAGGACGGGGCCCTGTATGCAGAGGGCACCTGGTGCTTCAACAACAATGATCGTGGACGAGTGTGCCAAGCAACTGGAACCAACAGTAATGCGGGTAATTACAACCCCATCGGGGCGGATCCAACCTGTCCTTTTCCTTCAGGGATCCTGGGACAGCTCGTCAGACAATCGGGTAGCACAATTGAAGGGTACGGAGTCTGCTTTCACTTGAAGGCGGGAGAGCCTTTGATTCTGCGTATCAACGACGGCGATCTCACAGACAACGTAGGCTACCTGACGCTTAGATTCGTACCCAGTTCGGTGAGCGCCGCGAACAACGAGCGGTTGAACTACGACAGTGCGGGTGCCTCTGGCGAATACTGGATTCAAGGATAACCGACACGTCGTTTGCTCTCGAACGTCCTTGGTCCGCCACAATCGTGGCGGACTTTTGTATCGAGTCATTCTTTAGAAATCGACAGAGTTGCTGGATGCGTCCAGGCCTGCTCGACTGGCCCCTCTGCTATCACGAGCAGGCGCGATTCCCACAGGTTTGGTTCGCATAACACTGGCGCCCCCGTGCCCCTGAGTCTTACAGACAAATACCCAGTAACACCGAGCGTTAGTCCCAGGGCTACATCGCCTTGCGCCTTTGCCTACAACTAAGCCAGAATCCGCCCGCTTGTGCGCTTTGGGGCGGGACTTTATGGTTACCGGGTCGCTGAAAATCAGCGGTCGGGTTTAGCAGCCTGAATCCCTAGACGCACAGTGCTCCACATTATTGAGCAGGCCTTGATGCCTGCCATGTAATGGCGGTTGTGCGTGGGAGACCTTCGGGTCTGCCGGCTCTAGGGGTCCGGTCTGCTAACCCGCGTACAGTCGCCACCCTCTTCGTTTAGCAGCGACGTCTGGCGGCTCCATTACCCCTAGGAGCGTCATCATGTTCAAAGCCACACCCAACCCACCAGAATCAGATCCCACCGCTGCCTACTCAAGCCTCGACCCGGAAAAATTCCACGAAGCCACTGAGCGGGCGCTCGATTATTATTTGAAGCCGGAACAGGCCAAGCCCAAGAA
>NZ_JABWQW010000022.1:0-105267 GCF_014268645.1 Pseudomonas sp. SWRI154 | reverse complement strand
GGCCAGCGCGGCTATCCCGGCATCCATGCCGGGATGCCCACTGCGCAATGCCTGCGTTCGGCCATCGTGGTTAACGGGGCGCCGAGATCAAACGTCCGCCGCGAGGCGGCCTGATAGCCGACCTGGTTCTTGATCGGGACCGCGTTTCTCCAGCGCGAGCTTGCTCGCGATGGCGGTGGGGCTATGAGCTGGCCTTCACTCCCACATGAAAAAACCTTTTTCCTGAGCAAACAACAACCCGTGGCGAGGGAGCTTGCTCCCGCTCGGCTGCGCAGCAGTCGTAAAAAACGACCTGCTGTTTCCCAGATGCATCTTGCCGAATGGTTTTGGGGCTGCTCCGCAACCCAGCGGGAGCAAGCTCCCTCGCCACGGGAGAAATGCAGTCCCACCCAAACCAGGTCGGCTTTCAGGCCGCCTCGCGGTGGACGTTGATCTCGGCGCCCCGTTAACCACGCTGGCCGAACGCAGGCATTGTGGAGTGGGAACCTCGGCATGGATGCCGAGGTAGCCGCGCTGGACCATGGATGGTCCTTCGCGGCGGGCCCACGGAGCAATGCCGGAGTGAGGGCATGCCGAGCCTAGGCGAGGCACCGAGTGGTGGGGCAAAAGCGTTTTGCTTACTTTTACGCTTCATAAAAGTGAGCCGTCGTAAGGACGGAACCATAAGCAGCCGTGACCTAAACAACGGATATACATACAAAAATACCTACGCCCCACAATCCGTCATCCCAAGGCTACGGAGTCTTGCGCCATTGCCTACAACTACGCCAGAATCCGCCGGCTTGTGCGCCTTGGCCCTGGGCTCTAACGTTTGCGGGTCGCTGTCAGTTCAGCGATCGGGTTTAGCAGCCTGGACAAATCCTAGACGTACACTCCCCAAATGCGTGAGCAGGCTTCAGCGCCTGCGCATCTATGTCATGGCGGTTGTGCGTGGGAGACCTTCGGGTCTGCCGGGTTCTAGGGTCCCGGTCTGCTAACCCGCGTACAGTCGCCACCCTCCTCGTTTAGCAGCGATATCTGGCGGCTCCATAACCCTAGGAGCGTCAACCATGTACAAAGTGACACCCAACCCACCAGAACCAGAAACCGACCCCAAGAAACTCCAGGAAGCCACCGACCGCGCGCTCGATTACTACCTGAAACCCGAACAGAACAAACCCAGGAACAAACAACCGTCAGACCCGCTCTTCACCGTCGTCGACGGCATCGACACCGAAAGCCTGCTGGCCAACCTCAGCGAAACCCTGGCCTCGGCCGATGCCATGATCAACGACCTTGCATTCGACCTTGAAGGCTCCCGGCGCCAAGTTGCGCTTGGCATCTTGCAACTGATCGAGCTGAGCGGTTTGCTGGCAAACCGGATGCTGGATAACGTCAATCCACAACACTGACCACACCGCGTACCGTGGCGCGAAGGCTCGTCCCGCTGGAGAAACGCGTCCACACAAAACCAGGTCGGCTATCAGGCCGCCTCGCGACGGATGTTGATCTCGGCGCCCCGTTAACCACGCTGGCCGAACGCAGGCATTGTGGAGTGGGCATCCCGGCATGGATGCCGGGATAGCCGCGCTGGACCATGGATGGTCCTTCGCGGCGGGCCCACGGAGCAATGCCGGAGTGAGGGCACACCGAGCCTAGGCGAGGTGCCGAGTGGTGGGGCAAAAGCGTTTTGCTTACTTTTACGCTTCATAAAAGTGAGTCGCTGTAAGAGCGAAACCCTAAGCAGCCGTGACCTAAACAACGGATATACACACAAAAACACCTACCTCCCACAATCCGTCATCCCAAGGCTACGACGTCTTGCGCCATTGCCTACAACTACGCCAGAATCCGCCGGCTTGTGCGCCTTGGCCTTGGGCTCTAACGTTTGCGGGTCGCTGTCAGTTCAGCGATCGGGTTTAGCAGCTCGGCACACTATCAAGGCACGCAGCTCCGCTTCATGGCGGCTGTGCGTGGGGCACTTCGGTGCGCCGGGTTCCTTGATTCCTGGTCTGCTAACCCGCGTACTGCCGCCACCCTTCTCGTTTAGCAGCGATGTCTGGCGGCTCCATCAATCAAGGAGCGTCAACCATGCACAAGGTCACACCCAACCCGCCAGAACCAGAAACCGACCCCAAGAAACTCCAGGAAGCCACCGACCGCGCGCTCGATTACTACCTGAACCCCAAACAGGCCAAATCCGAGAAGAAACCGTCGCCAGGCCAGCTCTTCACCGTCGCCGATGGCATCGACACCGAAAGCCTGCTGGCCAACCTCAGCGAAAACCTGGCCTCAGCCGACGCCATGATCAGCGACCTTGCCTTCGACCTGAAAGGCTCGCGCCGCCATATTGCCCTTGGTATTCAGCAACTGATCGAGCTGAGTGGCATGTTGGCAAACCGAGCATTGGACAACGTCAATACACAACCCTGACCTTGCCACGGGCGGAGATCAAAAACCCATATAACGCCAAACAAAAAGCCCCGCTTCCTTCCAGAAGCGGGGCTTTTTGCGTATCAGGCCATCAAGCCAGTTGAGGCTGTACGCTCACCGGCTGAAGCGGCAGCAACGGTGCATGGGGGTCGGCCTTCACCGATTCACGCCACGCCGCCAACCACTCGGGATGCGCCTCGCTCCAGACCTGCTCATGCAGACGGGACAAGGCCACCGGATCACTCAGCAGCGCCAGTCGCTCGGCGTTGTTGAGCCCCTCGGGGCCGACCTTCAGGGCGTGACGAACGCGTTCGACCCGCAGCCATTCGATCGGCTCGGCCTGGCCGTGACGCGAAGTCGCCAGCGCATACGCCAAGGCATTTTGTTGCGGGTCGACCACTGCCCGGATGAAGCCGTCGTTCAGTGCATGCCAACGGTTTTCATGGGTGTACTGGTCAGTCGACAGCAACTCCTGCGGCGGTGCGTATTCCTCAGGAATCAGGAACAGGCTTTCATCACGGGATTTCAAGCCCAGGCCCACGCGGCTGGAGATCACCGAGACCGGGATCGACAGCATCAAGGAGCCCACGATCGGCACCAGCCACCACAGGAAGCTTGGGTTCAGCCAGATCACCAGCAAGGCCCAGAAAAAGCCCAACAGGGTTTGTGGACCGTGGCGCTTGACCGCTTCGCTCCATGGCGTGGAATCGTCGTCACGTTTCGGCGAATTCCAGGTCGCGGCCCAGCCCAGGAAAGCAGCAAGGACGAAGCGAGTGTGGAAAATCATCCGCACCGGCGCCAGCAACATGGAGAAGAACATCTCCAGCAGCATGGACAGAGTCACCTTGAACTTGCCGCCGAATTCCTTCGCGCCTTTTGCCCAGATCAGGATGATGCTCAAAAGCTTGGGCAAAAACAGCAACACGATCGTGGTGGAGAACAGCGCGATGGCTTTTTCCGGATGCCACTGCGGCCATAGTGGATACAGCTGGCGTGGCTCGAGGAAGTACTGCGGCTCCATCAGCGTGTTCACTGCCAGCAGCGCGGTGGACAGCACCAGGAAGAAGAACCACAGCGGTGCCGACAGGTAAGACATCACGCCGGTCAGGAACACCGCACGGTGCACCGGGTGCATGCCCTTGACCAGGAACAGCCGGAAGTTCATCAGGTTACCGTGGCACCAGCGACGGTCACGCTTGAGTTCGTCCAGCAGGTTCGGCGGCAGCTCTTCGTAGCTGCCCGGCAGGTCATAGGCAATCCACACGCCCCAGCCGGCACGGCGCATCAGCGCGGCTTCGACGAAGTCGTGGGACAGGATCGCTCCGGAGAACGCACCTTTACCGGGCAACGGCGCGAGGGCGCAGTGATCGATAAACGGTTTCATGCGGATGATCGCGTTATGGCCCCAATAATGGGATTCGCCCAACTGCCAGAAGTGCAAACCGGCCGTAAACAGCGGACCGTACACCCGAGTAGCGAACTGCTGCATGCGCGCATACAGCGTATCCATGCCCGAGGCACGTGGCGCGGTCTGGATGATGCCAGCGTCCGGCGTGGCTTCCATCAGCCGTACCAGGCTAGTCAGGCATTCGCCGCTCATGACACTGTCGGCGTCGAGCACGACCATGTACTTGTAGTCGCTGCCCCACCGACGGCAGAAGTCGTCGAGGTTGCCGCTCTTGCGCTTCACGCGGCGACGGCGACGACGGTAGAAGATCTTGCCGAAGCCACCGGTTTCACGGCAGACGTCCATCCAGGCTTGCTGTTCGGCGACACAGATATCGGTTTCGTTGCTGTCGCTGAGTATAAAGAAGTCGAAGCGATCCAGGTCACCCGTGGCCGCGACGGATTCGAAGGTGGCGCGCAGGCCGGCGAATACCCGTGGCACGTCCTCGTTACAGATCGGCATCACCAGCGCAGTGCGGGCGTCCTTGGGAATCGGCTCATTACCGGCGCTGGCGCCGGAGATACGGTACTTGTCGTGTCCGGTGAGCAGTTCGAGAAAGCCCATCAACGCGGTCCAGAAACCCGCCGATACCCAGCAGAACAAGATCCCGAACAGAATCAGGATGCTGGTTTGCAGCGCATACGGCAGCACTTGCGTGGCCGTTTGCAACAGCGGTTGATGCAGGATTTCGTCCAGGTCCACCAGCGACCAGCCCTGGTACGGCATGATGCCTTTCATGTACCAGCCGGCAACAATCGTCTGGCCGAGCATCAGGATCAGCAGGATGTAGCGGCGGATCGAGCCCACGGTACGCCAACGCGCGTGCGGCAATACGCGCTCGTCCTTGGGCGGTTTCGGCGGGTTGGTGCGGCCAGTCAGGCGGCGCCAGGCGCGCACCAGGATATTGGTGCGCCACGGCTCCGGTACGACCTTGGTCCGACGAATTGGCGGAGTCGCCTTCAAGCACACGCGGCCGCTGGAATCGAGGGCCAGCATTTCGGCTTCCTCGAGTTCCTCGGCAGTGCTCAACGTCAGGCGACGGCCCACCGAGGCTTGCGCCGCCTCGTTGGGTGCATCGAATGTCGAAGAAGCCAGGCGCTCGTGCAATTCGCTGAAAGACTTGCAGCCCGCCAGCTCGGCGCGCTGCTCATCGGTCATCGGCAAATGGGCCAGATACTCACTGAGAGATTCTGGTTGTACGGACGTATTACTCATCGGCAGGCAACTGGTAGCTCCAGGTCTCGGTCAGGACTTGCTCAGTCTGTTCCGGTTCCTGTGGGGTTGGGGTCGGCTCGGCAGCGGCGGTGGACGCCTTGACGGCCTTGGCTTCTTTCTGCTCGCCGGCTTGCTCGTTGGCTTTGTCTTTTTCGCTCTGCTGCTTGGCGACCTTGTCGGCCTTGGCCAGGGTCGTCACCGAATGCGAGGTGGCTGGCAGCTCGACAGGAACCAGAGGGCGGACCAACGCGGCACGCATCTCGGTCGCCTTGCTCGGATCCTTGATCTTCAAGCGCAGCGTCAAGCGCCAGCCCTTGGTTTCAGGGTTGTAGCGCACGCTGTTCTCGACGATCTCGCCGTTGTCGCCAATGCTCACCTGGCTACGCACATCGGCGTCTTCAGGCAGGGCTTGCAGGGACGGACCTTCGAAATCCACCAGGTACGCCACGCTGCCGTCCGGCTGACGGATCAGGTTGGACTGCTTCACATCACCCGTGGAACGCAGGGTCTGCTTGACCCAGGCACTGTCTGGCGAGTGCAGGCTGGCCTCGTCGAGTGTCCAGTGCAGGCGATAGGCAAAGTCCAGCGGCTGACCTGGCTCAGGCAGTTTTTCCGGGCTCCAGAAAGCAACGATGTTGTCGTTGGTCTCGTCGGCTGTCGGGATCTCAACCAGGTCGACGGAGCCCTTGCCCCAATCGCCTTTCGGCTCGATCCAGGCACTTGGGCGTTTTTCGTAGCGGTCGTCGAGATCTTCGTAGTGGCTGAAATCGCGGCCGCGCTGCAGCAAGCCGAAACCACGCGGGTTTTCTACCGAGAAGTTGCTCACGGCCAGGTGTTTCGGGTTGTTCAGCGGACGCCAGATCCACTCGCCGTTGCCGGCATGGATCGACAGGCCGCTGGAGTCATGGAGTTCACGACGGTAGTTCAGCACCTTGGATGGCTGGTTGGCGCCGAACAGGAACATGCTGGTCAACGGGGCGATGCCCAGCTTGTTGACGCGATCACGCAGGAACACACGGGATTTGACGTCAACAACCGTGTCGGTGCCCGGACGCACGGTCAGGCGATAGGCGCCGGTGGCCCGTGGCGAGTCCAACAGGGCGAAGATCACCAGGTGCTTGTCGGTCGGTTTCGGACGCTGGATCCAGAACTCGCGAAAGCGCGGGAATTCCTCACCGGATGGCAACGCGGTGTCGATGGCCATGCCGCGGGCGGACAAGCCATAAACCTGACCCTTGCCGATAACGCGAAAATAGCTCGCGCCCAGCATGGTCATGATTTCGTCTTGCTTGTCGGCCTTGTTGATGGGGTACAACACGCGGAAACCGGCGTAGCCCAGCTGTTCGGTAGCCTTGGGATCGAACTTGACGTCGCCGAAATCGAAACGTGTCGGGTCGTACTTGATCTCGTCGACAGTGGTCGCGGTGATTTCGTTGATCTTCACCGGCGTATCGAAATGCATGCCCTGGTGATAGAAGGACAACCGGAACGGGGTCTTCTGGTCGGCCCACTCAGCTTTTTCGGTGCGGAAACGGATTTTCTGATAATCGGCGAATTTCATTTCGCGGAATTCGTTCGGCAGATTGCTGCGCGGGGCTTCGAATTTCTGCCCGGCCAGTTCTTGTGCCTTCGCCGATACATCATCCAGGCTGAATGCCCACAGTTGGCCCGCGCCAAACAGGCACAACAGGGCGGAGCCCGCTACCAGAGCGTTTCTAAACCGTTTGGCAGTCATTTTTGGTGCATTACAGGGACTAACAATCACGAGCAACCCTCGCCGAAAACAGATCAAAAAACCAACGGCCAGATAAAGTATCTGCACGGTAACGGCGCTGAAAAACCGTTCCTGCGGACCACTCTTGCCAAGTTGGCGAGCATTGTTCCGACTCCGATGGGACAAAATGATTCCCCAAACGGTTCAGGACAAGTCTCTACCTAAGTCAAATGGACCAGCGAACGCTGGTCCCCCGTAGCGCGCGATTATCTAGTAGGCCGCGTGACAACGCATCAGGGCTAGCAAAGTATTTATCGAGAAAACTCCGTGTTTTGACTCGAAACCGGACCGAAAAGATGTTTCAAACGCTTTCAGACCTGTAACAGAAAGGTTACCGGGCCATCATTGACCAGATGCACTTGCATGTCGGCGCCGAATCTACCTGATGCCACGGTGCCATGCACCTGTTTCGCCTGGCTAAGTAGATAGTCGAAGAGTTCTTCACCGAGCGCAGGCGGCGCGGCGGTCGAAAAACTCGGACGCAGGCCGCTTTTGGTGTCCGCCGCCAAGGTGAACTGCGACACCAGCAGCAATCCCCCCCCGACATCCGCCAGGGACAGGTTCATCTTGCCCTCGGCGTCGCTGAACACCCGGTAGTTAAGCAGCTTGTGCAGGAGTTTGTCGGCGTTGGCCCGGGTATCTCCAGGCTCGACGGCAACCAGTACCAGCAAGCCGTGGTCCACGGCCCCGACGATCTCGCCAGCGACTTCGACCCGGGCACCGCGAACCCGCTGCAACAGCCCCTTCATGCTTCTTCGGGTGGCAAGTCGAGCAGGCGCCGGGCCATTTGCGCGGCGGCGCGCACCAGCGCATCGGTAATCCCTGGCTCCGAAGCGGCGTGACCGGCGTCGCGGATCACCTGCAGTTCGCTGTTGGGCCAGTTCTGGTGCAACTCCCAGGCATTGTCCAACGGGCAGATAACGTCGTAGCGGCCATGGACGATGACGCCCGGCAAATGGGCGATCTTGCCCATGTCGCGAATCAGTTGGTTGGGTTCGAGGAAAGCATTGTTGGTGAAGTAGTGGCATTCGATCCGGGCGATCGACAGTGCGCGCTGCGGCTCGGAGAAGCGATCGACCACCAGCGGGTTCGGGCGCAGGGTCGCGGTACGGCCCTCCCAGGTGGACCAGGCCTTGGCCGCGTGCATCTGGGCGATCTGGTCGTTACCGGTCAGGCGCTTGTGGAAAGCGCTGAGCAGGTCGTCGCGCTCGTCCAACGGGATCGGTGCGATGTAGTCCTGCCAATAGTCAGGGAACAAGCGACTGGCGCCGGCCTGGTAGAACCACTCGATTTCCTGCGGACGGCAGAGAAAAATCCCGCGCAAGATCAAGCCGTGCACCCGCTCCGGATGGGTCTGGGCGTAGGCCAGCGCCAGGGTCGAGCCCCAGGAACCGCCGAACAGCACCCATTTTTCGATGCCCAGGTGCTTGCGGATGCGCTCGAGGTCTTCGACCAGATCCCAGGTGGTGTTGTTTTCCAGGCTGGCGTGAGGGGTCGAACGACCACAACCGCGCTGGTCGAAAGTGACAATGCGGTACAGGTTCGGATCGAAGTAGCGGCGGCTCTGTGCATCGCAACCCGCCCCAGGGCCGCCGTGAATGAACACCACCGGTAGGCCTTCCGGCGAACCGCTTTCATCGACATAGAGGGTGTGGGTGTCATCGACAGCCAGATCGTGCCGGGCATGGGGTTTGATCTGCGGGTACAAAGTCTGCATTGCGCGCTCCGTAAGGGGTCGAGTCATCCCTGTGGGGACTTCTATTTAGTCTGCCGTCCGGCATCATAAACCCGAATTACCTGAATGAGCATGCCCCCTGCGCAGTCAAAGCGTGTCAGCCAGGAACGCCAGCAGCGTGCGATACAGCTGATCGACCTCTGGCACCTGGCCTCGGGCGCGCAGGCAACCGTGGACGAGGCCTTCTCCGACATAGAGTTGCGAGGTGACTCCTGCGGCGTTCAGCCGCTCGCTGTAGAGGACACCGTCGTCGCGCAGCGGATCCCATTGGGCGACGGCGATCAGCGCCGGTGGCAGGCCTCCCAGGTCATCGGCGAGCAATGGCGCGGCATAGGCCGAGGGTTGCGCACTCCGCAGGTACAACGCGTCATAGCGTTGCAGATCGTCGCTGCTCAGGAGCGGCGCATCGAAACATTCATTGCGCGACGGCAAATGAGCAGGACCGCCGAGCGCCGGGTAAACCAGCACCTGAGCCTTGGGCAGAGGCCGGCCTGCATCGCGCAAGGCCAGGCACAACGCAGCGGCGAGGTTGCCGCCGGCACTGTCACCGACCACCACCCTGCGACGTGGATCGATGGCAAATGGTGCGTCCGCCAGGTGGCACCACACCGCAAAACAGTCTTCGAAACCGGCCGGGAACGGATGCTCCGGGGCCAGCCGGTAATCGACCGCCAACACCAACGCGCCAAGCTCAACTGCCAATTCCATGCAGATGAAGTCGTGGGAATCCAGATCCCCCACGACCCAGCCACCGCCATGCAGATAGAGCAAGCACGGCCAGCCGGCAAGCGGCGGCGAAGTTCGCGGGTGATAGGCCCGCACGGCTACGCCGGCCAACTGCAAATCCTCGACCGCAAGCGTTGGCGGACGCGGCGGGGTGAATGCCCGGCACATTTGACTGTAGGCCTGGCGCGAACCGTCGAGACTGTCGTCCGGGCTGGTGAAGCTCAGGGTTTTGTCGATGAAGGCGGACATTGCCTGGGAGAGTGGGTAGGCCATTGTGATTTGCCGTGGAATGCCAAGGTGTAGCCCGGGGCTTTTGTGGCTTTTGTGGCTTTTGTGGCTTTTGTGGCTTTTGTGGCTTTTGTGGCTTTTGTGGCTTTTGTGGCTTTTGTGGCGAGGGAGCTTGCTCCCGCTCGGGTGCGCAGCGCCCGTTTTTTTTTGGGGCTGCTCGCAGCCCAGCGGGAGCAAGCTCCCTCGCCACAGGGATTATCAGTGTCCAGAAGGTTGTGTCAGTTCTTTAGACTGGCCTGCACCGCCGCCACGCCATCCTTGCCATCGTAGCTGGTGACGCCGGCGAGCCAGCGCTGCAGGTCTTCGGGATGCTCGCGCAGCCATTGCCGGGCGACCTCCTGAGGCGTCTTGCGCTCCATGATCGGCACCATCAACTGGCTTTCCTGGGCTGCGGTGAAGGTGAGGTTTTCCAACAGCCGGTTCACATTCGGGCAACGCTGGGCGTAGTCTGGCGCGGTCACGATGGAGACGGTCGCGGCACCTTCATTGGGGCCATAAACGTCTTCGCTGCCAGTCAGGTACGTGATGTTCATGTTGATGTTCATCGGGTGCGGGGTCCAGCCGACAAAGACTACGAACTCCTTGCGATTGACCGCCCGCTGCACCGCCGCCAGCATCCCCGCCTCTCCGGATTCGATCAGTTTGAAATCCTTGAGGCCGAAGTGGTTGGTCTCGATCATGGTCTTGATGGTGGTGTTGGCGCCGCTGCCCGGCTCGATGCCGTAGATCTTGGCGCCGAGCTGATCCTTGAACCGGGCGATGTCGGCAAAGGTCTTGAGCCCCGCCGCCGCCACGTAGTCCGGAACGGCCAAGGTGGCCTGGGCATCGGCCAGGCTCGGCTTGTCCAATACCTTCACCTGATTGGCGGCCAGGAACGGGGCGATGTTCTTGTCCATCGCCGGTTTCCAATAGCCCAGGAAGATGTCGAGGCGCTTGTCGCGAATGCCGGCGAAGATGATCTGCTGTACGGCGCTGGTCTGCTTGCTTTCGTAGCCCAGCCCGGTGAGCAACACGTCGGCCATGCCGCTGGTGGCGATCACGTCGGTCCAGTTGACTACGCCCATGCGCACGGTCTGGCAGGACGCCGTCTCGGCGGCCATCACACCGAAGTTCAATAGAACGGTACCGCAGAGGATCGACAGACAGCGTTTGAACAGTCTTTTCATCGCAAGGGTCTCGGCGGCAGCGGATTGTTATAGGTCGGTGTCTTTGCGCACCGTGCCTGGAACATTACGCAGCGTCGAGGGGGCGCAGATGAACTGTGGCGACTCGGTTTTGCACGGTGGCGACAGGTTGAGGGGCTTGAAATGCTTTTGTGGCGAGGGAGCTTGCTCCCGCTCGGTTGCGTAGCGACCGCAAAAAAGCGAGGGCGGCTTCGCCCGAATCGTCGGACCGTCCCAGCGGGAGCAAGCTCCCTCGCCACAGAAGCTGACTCGCCATAAATTAGCGTTTATGGGTCTTTTGTCCCCACGCCAGGAAACCTTCCAGTAACTCCCTGAGCACCACCTGGGTCGGCGCCGCCAGGTCGGGGCGGTAGTTGAACGGCTCGAACTCTTCCATATAGGTGCTCTGGCACAGTTCCAGTTGCACCGCGTGAATGTCCTGGGCCGGATTGCCGTAGTGCCGCGTGATGTGTCCGCCCTTGAAACGCCCGTTGAGTACGTGGGTGAACCGGTCGTGGCGGGCGCAGATGGCTTCGAGTTGGCTGGCCAGGGTCGGGGCGCAGCTGGTGCCGTTGAACGTGCCGAGGTTGAAGTCTGGCAGCTTGCCGTCGAACAAGTGCGGGATCACTGAACGGATCGAGTGGGCATCGAACAGCAAGGCATAGCCGAACTCGGCCTTGAGCCGTGCCAGTTCCTGCTGCAGTGCCTGGTGGTATGGCATCCAGACCTGTTGCAGATACGTCGCCCGCTCCTCGGCCGACGGCTCCAGGCCTTCGCGGAACAACGGCACGCCATCGAACAATGTCGCCGGGTACAAACCGGTGGTGGCGCCGACGTACATCGGCGTGTCGTCGGCAGGACGATTCAGGTCGACGACAAACCGCGAGTACTCTGCGGCCAGGGTGCTGGCGCCCAGCTCATCGGCGAATTCGTACAGCCTGGGGATGTGCCAATCGGTGTCCGGCAGGCTCTGGGCCTCGGGGATCAACCCGGCCTTCACCGCCGGCGTCAGGCGCAGGCCCGCGTGGGGCATGCTGATCAACAGCGGCACGCGCCCTTGCTTGAAACTCAGGACCTTTTCCACAACCACTCTCCTCAATCGATTTCGACGCCGTGACGCACGACGCGTTTTTCCAGATCGCCACCGAGCCAGTACGCCAGATCGGCCGGGCGCTCGATGTGCCAGGCGACGAAATCCGCGACCTTGCCGGCTTCCAGCGAACCGTGGGTGCTCGCCATACCCAAGGCCTGTGCCGCATGAATCGTCGCCCCCGCCAGCGCTTCCTCCGGGGTCAGGCGCAGACAGGTGCAAGCCATGTTCAGCATCAGGCGCAGCGACAACGCTGGCGAGGTGCCGGGGTTGAGGTCACTGGCTACGGCGATCTTTACGCCGTGCTTGCGCAAGGCATCCATGGGCGGCAGCTGGGTTTCGCGCAGGAAATAAAACGCCCCCGGCAACAACACCGCCACGGTACCGGACGCGGCCATGGCCTTGGCGTCGTCCTCGGTCATGAATTCCAGATGATCGGCCGACAGCGCCTGGTAACGCGCCGCCAGGCTGGAGCCATTGAGCGACGACAATTGTTCGGCGTGCAGCTTCACCGGCAGGCCCAGCCGTTGCGCGGTCAAAAATACTCGTTCGACTTGTTCCGGGGAAAACGCCAGGTATTCGCAAAAGGCATCCACCGCATCCACCAGCCCCTCGGCGGCCAGGGCCGGAAGCATCTCGGCGCAGATGTGCTCGATGTAGTCATCGGCGCGATCCTGGTATTCCGGCGGCAACGCGTGAGCGGCCAGGCAGGTGCTGCGCACGCTGACCGGCAGTTCGGCGCCAAGGCGGCGGATGACCCGCAGCATTTTGCGTTCACTGGCGAGGTCCAGGCCGTAGCCGGATTTGATTTCCACCGTGGTCACGCCGTCACGCATCAGGCTTTTCAGGCGTTTGGCGGCGCTGGCGAACAGTTCGTCTTCACTGGCCGCCCGAGTGGCGCGCACTGTGCTGGCGATACCGCCACCAGCAGCGGCGATCTCGGCGTAGCTCACGCCTTGCAAGCGCTGTTCGAACTCACCGCTGCGGTTGCCGCCGAACACCGTGTGGGTGTGGCAGTCGATCAACCCCGGCGTGACCCAGGCGCCGTTGAGGTCGTTGACCGTCGGGTAGTCACCCGCCGGCAATTCGGCGCGCGGGCCGATCCAGTGAATGTGCTCGCCCTGGGTGACGATGGCGGCGTCTTCGATGATCGAGTAGACGCCCCTGGCCATGGTGGCGGCGTGGCAGTTTTGCCAGAGGGTTTTCATTGACGTCCTCCGTCAGAGCGGGACACAGAGCATCCCATGAGGCATTCCCACGCAGAGCGTGGGAACGATCGGATCAGCCTTGGAAACTCGGCAGCAATTGCGCGGTGACCAATGCATTCAGGCACCGACTCGCCAGCAACTCACTGGCCGCATTAATGTCCGGCGCAAAGAAGCGGTCCTTCTCATAAAACGGCACTTCTGCACGCAGCAGGGCCCGGGCCTGTTCCAACTTGGCGGAGGTTTTCAAGCCGCCGCGCAGGTCCAGCCCCTGGCACGCCGCCAGCCACTCCACCGCAAGGATCCCGCGGGTGTTCTCGGCCATTTCCCACAGGCGCTTGCCGGCGGCTGGGGCCATGGAGACGTGATCTTCCTGGTTGGCCGAGGTCGGCAGGCTGTCCACCGAATGAGGATGGGACAGCGCCTTGTTTTCACTGGCGAGGGCCGCTGCGGTCACCTGGGCGATCATGAAGCCGGAGTTCACCCCGCCATTGGCCACCAGGAACGGCGGCAGTTGCGACATGTGCTTGTCCATCATCAACGAAATGCGCCGCTCACTCAGGGAGCCGATCTCGGCGATCGCCAGGGCCATGTTATCGGCGGCCATCGCCACCGGTTCGGCGTGGAAGTTGCCACCGGAAATCACGTCCCCCTCGGCGGCGAATACCAGCGGGTTGTCCGACACGGCATTGGCCTCGATCACCAGCACCTCGGCGGCCTGGCGGAATTGGGTCAGGCAGGCGCCCATCACTTGCGGCTGGCAACGCAGGGAGTACGGGTCCTGGACCTTGTCGCAGTTCTGGTGCGAATCGGACACTTCACTGCGCTCTCCCAGCAGATCGCGATAGGCCGCGGCGGCATCGATCTGGCCTTTCTGGCCACGGGCGGCATGGATGCGTGCATCGAATGGCGAACGCGAGCCAAGCACCGCCTCCACCGTGAGGCTGCCCAAGGCCAGGGCACCGGCAAACAGGTCTTCGCCTTCGAACAGGCCACGCAGGGCGAACGCGGTAGAAACCTGGGTGCCATTGAGCAGCGCCAGGCCTTCCTTGGCGGCCAGGGTCAGCGGTGCAAGGCCAGCGACTTTCAGCGCCTCGACAGCCGGCAGCCATTCGCCTTTATAGCGGGCCTTACCCTCGCCCAGCAGCACCAGGGACATGTGGGCCAGCGGCGCCAGGTCACCGGACGCACCGACCGAACCCTTGAGCGGAATGTGCGGGTAGACCTCAGCGTTGATCAGCGCAATCAGCGCATCGATCACCTGCCGACGGATACCGGAAAAACCCCGGCTCAGGCTGTTGACCTTAAGCACCATGACCAAACGCACCAGCGCATCGCTGATCGGCTCGCCGACACCGGCGGCATGGGACAGCACCAGGGAGCGCTGGAGGTTTTCCAGGTCCTCGCTGGCGATGCGGGTCGAGGCCAGCAGGCCAAAACCGGTGTTGATGCCATAGGCGGTGCGATTCTCGGCGAGGATTTGTTCCACGCACGCGACACTGGCTTCGATCTGTGCCGACGCGCTTGCGTCGAGGCTCAAAGTGATCGGTTGCTGATAGATGTCACGCAATTGAGCCAGGCTCAATTGGCCGGGAATAAGGTTCAAGGCAGTCATGTATTGCTCCTTTTGAGAGTTTGTTTTTTCACCCGCCAGTCGCTCCGGAATGTTCCGTTATCCGTCACCTTCGCTTTGGGCGATGCCTTGTGGGCTATAGGTGCCTTGGCACGCTGGCGCTATTTTTCGATCAATTCAAATTCGGTAAAACACTGTGCAGCACGTTCGGGTCTTTGAGCAGCCCGGCGGCGGCAGCGATGTCCGGCGCCAGCCAGCGGTCCTGGTCGTAGGCCGGAACGCGCTCGCGCAGCAGTTTCCAGGCAATGTCGGTTCCGGCGCCGAAGCGCTGCTCCTTGAGAAATTCAAAGGCCTGGGCCGCCAGCAGGTATTCGATGGCGAGGATCTGTGTGCAGTTTTCCAGCGCCCGGTGCAGCTTCAGGGCCGCGTTGGTGCCCATGCTCAGGTGATCTTCCTGCAAACCGGAGGTGACGAAATTGTCCAGCACCGCCGGTTGCGCCAACTGGCGATTTTCCGCGCACAGCGACGCAGCGACGTATTGCACGATCATCATCCCCGAATTCACTCCGGGGTTGGCGACCAGGAAGGCCGGCAAGCCGCTGACGTGGGGATTGATCAGGCGATCGAGGCGGCGTTCGGCGATCGAGCCGATTTCCGCCATGGCAATCGCCAGCAGATCCGCCGCCAACGCCACCGACTGGCCGTGGGGATTGGCCTGGGACATGACCCGGAAGTTCTCCGGCGTGCCCAGCAGCAGCGGGTTATCGGTCACCGCGTTGAGTTCGGTCTCGATCTGTTGACGGGCGTGGGCCAACTGGTCGCGAGCAGCGCCGTGCACCTGGGGAATCGAGCGGATGCTCAAGGCGTCCTGGGTGCGAATGCCCAGGCTCGAAGCTATGACTTCGCTGCCGTCGAGCAACGCCCGCAAATTCACGCCAACTTGCTGCATGCCAGGGTGTGGCTTGAGGGCGACGATCTCGGCATCGAACGCGGCGATCTGCCCGCGCTGGGCCTCGAAGCTCATGGCGCCGATCACGTCAGCCCACTGCACCAGCCGCGTCGCATCGGCCAAGGCCAGGCAACTGAGGCCGGTCATGCACGGCGTGCCGTTGACCAGGCACAAACCGTCCTTGGCCCCCAGTTGCACCGGTTGCAAACCTCCGGCGGCCAGGGCCTGTTGCGCCGAGATTATTTGCCCGCGATAGCTGACCTCACCGACGCCCAGCAGCGCGATGCCGATGTGGGCCATGTGGGTCAGGTAACCCACCGAACCCTGGGACGGTACTTGCGGCGTGATGCCGCGATTGAGCAGCGCCAGCAGCGCTTCGACCACCCGACGATGGATACCAGACTTGCCCTGGCTGTAGTTGAGGATCGCGGCGCAGAGAATCGCCCGAGTCTGCTCATCGGAGAGCGCCGGGCCGACGCCACAGGCATGGCTGAGCAAGGTGTTGCGTGACAACTGGCTAAGTTGTTCGTCCTTGAGCGAGACATTGCACAAGGCCCCCAGGCCGGTGTTGATGCCATAGGCGCGCTCGCCGCTTTCGACGATGCGCTGGACGATGGCCTGGGCATTGTCGATCCGCGCCCAGGTCTGGGTCGACAGCTCGAGCACCGCGCCGAAGCGGGCGACGGCGACCACGTCCTGCCAGCGCAACGGAGCGCCGGTGATGATGATTTTTTCAGCCTGGGACATCTCAAACCTCATGGAAAATTCATTTCAGCATCACCGCTGGCTTAAGGCACAGCCTCTGTGGCGAGGGAGCTTGCTCCCGCTCGAGTGCGTAGCGCTCGCAAAATCTTGGGGCCGCTACGCAGCCCAGCGGGAGCAAGCTCCCTCGCCACAACAGCCTGTCAGCCAAAAATAGCTGTTGGCCTGCCACGTCATCCTCAAACCACCGCAGCCCGCCGCTGCACAAACCGATCGACATACTCATCCGCCGGCGAGTGCAGGATCTCCCGCGGCGTGCCGACCTGGATCAGCTTGCCGTCCTTGAGGATCGCGATGCGGTTGCCGATGCGCACGGCCTCGTCGAGGTCGTGGGTGATGAAGACGATGGTCTTGTGCAGGGTCTTTTGCAGCTCCAGCAACTGGTCCTGCATTTCCGCGCGGATCAGCGGGTCGAGGGCGCTGAAGGCTTCGTCCATCAGGATGATGTCGGTGTCCGCCGCCAACGCGCGAGCCAGGCCGACGCGTTGGCGCATGCCGCCGGAGAGCTGGTGCGGGTATTTGTTCTCGTAGCCTTTCAGGCCCACGGTGTTGATCCAGTGCAGGGCGCGCTCGGCGCACACCTGTTTGCTTTCGCCACGGACTTTCAAGCCGTAGGCGACGTTGTCCAGCACACTCTTGTGGGGCAGCAGGCCGAAGCTCTGGAAGACCATGCTGATCTTGTGCCGGCGAAATTCGCGCAAGGCCTCCATGTCCAGTTGCAGGATGTCTTCGCCGTCCACCAGGATTGCGCCGCTGGTAGGGTCGATCAGCCGGTTGAAGTGGCGCACCAACGTTGACTTGCCGGAACCGGACAGGCCCATGATCACGAAAATCTCACCGGTGCCGATGCTCAGCGACAGGTCGTTCACGCCAACCACGCAACCGGTTTGAGCCAGCACCTGGTCCTTGGTCTTGTTCTGGCGGATCAGCGCCAGGGCTTCCTTGGAGCGGTTGCCGAATATCTTGAAGACGTTCTTGACTTCGATCTTGCTGATGGCTGCGTTGCTCATTTGCTCACCTCATGCCGAGGACGACCATAGGCCTGGGTAATGCGGTCGATGACCACGGCGAGAATCACGATGGCCAGCCCCGCCTCGAGGCCGCGCCCGACGTTGAGGGTCTGGATGCCCACCAGCACGTCTTCACCCAAGCCACGGGCGCCGATCATCGAGGCGATGACGACCATCGACAGGGCCATCATGGTGGTCTGGTTGATCCCGGCCATGATGCTCGGTAGGGCCAGGGGCAGTTGCACGCCGAACAGCTGCTGCCAACGGTTGGCGCCGAAGGCGTTGATGGCTTCCATCACTTCGCCGTCCACCTGGCGGATGCCCAGGTCGGTCAGGCGAATCAACGGCGGCGCGGCATAGATCACCGTGGCGAAAATCGCCGGGACCTTGCCCAGGCCAAACAGCATCAACACCGGAATCAGGTACACGAAGCTCGGCATGGTCTGCATGATGTCCAGCAACGGCATTAGCACCGAACGCAGACGATTGCTGCGCGCCGAGAGAATGCCCAGCGGAATGCCGATCAACACCGAGATCAGGGTCGCCACCAGCATCAACGCGAGGGTCTGCATCAGCTTGTCCCACAGGCCCACCGCGCCCACCAGGAACAGCAGGCCGACGATCACCGCCGTGGCGACGACCTTGCGGGTGGCGTGCCAGGCAATGCCGCCGACAATCGCCAACATCAACCACCAGGGCGCCATGCGCAGCAACCCTTCGAGGTTGACGATGGCCCATAGCAGGGTCTCGGAGATGTGCCGGAACACATCGCCATAGTTGGTCACCAGGGAATCGACCCAACCGTTGACCCAGTCGGCGATGGAGAAGGTAAAGCTTTCGGGAAACATAAGAGACTCTCGATCAGGTGGATGCGGTGAACGTCCCGGCCAGCCCTGCGGTTGGCCGGGAAATATTCGACCTACAGAGCCGCGTCGATTTTCTTGGCAGCGTCTTCGCTGACCCAGGCATGCCAGACTTCAGGATGTTCCTTCAGGAAAATCTTCGCCAGTTTCGGCGACTCGATCCGCTCTTTGGCCATGCGGCCAAGGTTCTGGTTCAGGATATCGATCGGCAGATTGACCTTTTCCAGCACCGCCACCAATTCCGGGGCTTCGTCGTGGAAGGTCTTGGACAGGCCGACCTTGATGCTCACGCTCTTGTCCACGCCGGGTTTTTCTTCCAGTTTGACCAGGTCCACCTGGCCCATCAGCGGCGTTGGTGACCAGTAGTAGAACAGGATCGGCTCGCCACGCTTGTAGCTCGACAGCACCGCGGCATCCAGCGCTGGACCGGTGCCTGGACGGAAGTTGGTGTAGGTTTTTTCCAGGCCATAGCTCTTGAGCATTTCGCTGTTGTCCAGCTCACAGGTCCAGCCGGCCGGGCAATTGTAGAAGCGGCCCTTGGACGGTTCTTCCGGGTCCTTGAACACGGCGGCGTATTGGCCCAGGTCAGCGATGTTCTTCAAGCCCGGCGCCTTGGCTTCGAGCTTGCGCTTGGCGTCGCCTTCCACCACATAGCGCGGCACGTACCAGCCTTCGATGGCGCCCACCACCGGGGCACCGACGCCGACCACCTTGCCGGCCTTCTCGGCCTTGTTCCACACCTCGCTGCGGCCGACCCACTCTTCGGCGAACACCTGGATGTCGTTGCTGCCCAGGGCGTTCTCCATGGTGATGGAGTTGCCCGGCAGGCTGTCAGTCTTGCAGCCGTAGCCTTTTTCCAGCACCACTTGCATCACGTCGGTCAGCAGCATGCCGCTTTCCCAGTTCAGGCCGGCAAACTTCACCGGTTTACCCGACTCGCACCAACCGGCCGCTTGCGTGGCGCCGACGCTGGCCAGCAGGCCCATGGAAAGCAATGTGGTCAGCAGGGTCTTGTTCGACTTCATTATGTGACGCTCCTAATCAGTTGGATTGGCTTACGGCAGTCAAGAGGCATCCAGCCCTGTCAACGTCCCATCAGACCGCTTGGATGCGGCCCGCCCTGCTCGGTTGTGCGTCAACCGCGTCCTGCTCGACCGGCAGGATCAATTGATCGGGTACTGCGCTGTGCCACTTCCTCGCAAGGACGTAGTACAGCGCCGCCGGAACCACCAGGCCGATGATCCAGGAGATGTCCACACCGCCCATGGCCTTCACCAGCGGACCGGTATAGAACTTGGTGGCAATGAATGGCAGTTGAACCAGTACCCCGAAGACATAGACGCTGATGCCGAGGACGTTCCAGCGACCATAACGACCGTTCGGGTCGTTCAGTGCCGGCACGTCATAGCGCTCACGCGTGATGCAGTAGTAATCCACCAGGTTGATCGCGCTCCAAGGCGTGAAGAACGCCAGCAAGAACAAAATGAAGGACTTGAAGGCTCCCAGGAACGAATGCTGGCCGAGCAGCGCGATCAAGGTCGCAGCGCCGACGATGAACAGCACGAAGACCAGGCGCTGCACGCGCGTGACGTTCACGTGCCCGCGGAAACCACTGATGATGGTCGCGATGCACATGAAGCTGCCGTAGGAGTTCAGCGTGGAGATGGTGACCTTGCCGAACGCGATGCTGAAGTACAGCAGCGCAGCCGTGGCACCGGTTCCTCCCAGACCCACGATATAGGCCACTTCGTGACCGGCGAACTGCCCGTTGGCCGAGGCGGCGGCAAACACGCCGAGAATCATCGCCACCTGTGCGCCGACGACTGAACCGGCGCCGGCAGCGAAAAAGGTTTTCACCGAGGAGGTCTTGCTCGGCAAGTAACGCGAATAGTCCGCCACGTAGGGGCCGAAGGCGATCTGCCAGGAGGCCGCGAGCGACACCGCCAGCAGGAAACTGCTCCAGCTGAAATGGCGGATTTGCAAGAGTGCGCTCACGTCGGTCTGGCTGATCAAGCGAGCAAACAGGTAAACGAAGGCAATCACACCGATCACGCTGGCGACGCGGCCAATGAAGTGAATCACCCGATACCCGAGCACCGTGACCAGCACGATGACACTGGCGAAAATGAGGATGCCGACGCTGTCACTGACGCCAAACAACTGGCCCAGCGCCTGGCCGGAAAGCACGGTTCCGGTGGCGGTGAAGCCCAAGTACATCAGGCACACCAGCACGATCGGGATGGCCGCGCCATATACGCCAAACTGCACCCGACTGGAGATCATCTGCGGCAGGCCCAGCTTGGGCCCTTGCGCGGCGTGCAACGCCATGACGCCACCGCCGAGCACTTGGCCGATCAGCAAGCCGATCAACGACCAGAACACATCACCGCCCAGCACCACCGCCAATGCGCCGGTGACAATGGCCGTGATCTGCAGGTTGGCACCCATCCAGAGGGTGAATTGGCTTAACAGCCGGCCGTGCCTCTCCGCTTCCGGGATGTAGTCGATCGAACGTTTCTCGATCAACTTGCTGCTTGTGCGCGTGTTGGTGACAGCCATGGTTCAACCTCTGTGGATTGTTCTGGTTAGGGCAGTGCTTTCGGCGCGGGGTTACTTGCCCGTGATCATTGGCAGGTTCAGCCCCTGCTCCTTCGCGCAATCAATGGCGATCTGGTAACCGGCATCGGCATGACGCATGACACCTGTGCCTGGGTCGTTGTGCAGCACACGGGCAATTCGCTCGGCCGCTTCGTCGGTGCCGTCGCAAACAATGACCATGCCCGAATGCTGGGAGAAGCCCATGCCGACGCCGCCACCGTGGTGCAGCGAAACCCAGGTCGCGCCGCTGGCGGTATTGAGCAAGGCGTTGAGCAACGGCCAGTCGGATACGGCGTCGGAGCCGTCCTGCATGGATTCGGTTTCGCGGTTAGGGCTGGCGACGGAGCCAGAGTCCAGGTGGTCGCGACCAATGACGATCGGCGCTGACAATTCGCCGCTGCGTACCATTTCGTTGAAGGCCAGGCCCAATTTGGCGCGCTGGCCCAGGCCGACCCAGCAAATACGCGCCGGCAAACCCTGGAAACTGATGCGCTCGCGGGCCATGTCGAGCCAGTTGTGCAAGTGGGCGTCGTCGGGGATCAGTTCCTTGACCTTGGCGTCGGTCTTGTAGATGTCCTGCGGATCACCGGACAGCGCCGCCCAGCGGAATGGGCCGATGCCACGGCAGAACAGTGGACGGATATACGCCGGGACGAAGCCGGGGAAGTCGAAGGCATTTTCGACGCCCTCTTCCTGGGCCATCTGGCGGATGTTGTTGCCGTAGTCAAAGGTCGGCACGCCCATTTTCTGGAAGGCCAGCATGGCTTTGACGTGGACGGCCATCGATTGCTTGGCGGCCTTCACCACGGCGGCGGGTTCGGTCTTGGCGCGGGCGCGGTATTCGTCCCAGGTCCAGCCGGCCGGCAGGTAACCATTGAGGGGATCGTGGGCGCTGGTCTGGTCGGTGACCATGTCCGGACGCACACCACGACGGACCATTTCCGGCAGGATTTCGGCGGCATTCCCACACAGAGCAATGGAAATCGCCTTGCCTTCGGCGGTGTATTTCTCGATGCGCGCCAAGGCGTCGTCGAGGTCTTTGGCCTGCTCGTCGACGTAGCGGGTCTTCAGGCGGAAATCGATACTCACCTGCTGGCACTCGATATTCAACGAGCACGCACCGGCCAAGGTCGCGGCCAACGGTTGCGCACCGCCCATGCCGCCCAGGCCGGCGGTCAGGACCCAACGGCCCTTGAGGTTGGAATCGTAATGCTGGCGACCGGCTTCGACGAAGGTTTCGTATGTGCCCTGCACGATGCCCTGGCTGCCGATGTAGATCCAGCTGCCGGCGGTCATCTGGCCGTACATGGCCAGGCCCTTGGCATCGAGTTCGTTGAAGTGCTCCCAACTGGCCCAGTGCGGCACCAGGTTGGAGTTGGCGATCAATACGCGAGGGGCGTTGCTGTGGGTCTTGAACACGCCCACCGGCTTGCCGGATTGCACCAGCAGGGTCTCGTCGTCGTTCAGGTTGGTGAGGCTTTCGACGATCTTGTCGTAACACTCCCAATTGCGCGCCGCGCGGCCGATGCCACCGTAGACCACCAGTTCCTTGGGGTTCTCGGCCACTTCCGGGTCGAGGTTGTTCATCAACATGCGCAGCGGCGCTTCAGTCAGCCAGCTCTTGGCGGTCAGCGTATTGCCGCGAGGCGCGCGGATTTCAACGTCACGGTATTTTTCAGGTTTGCGGGTAGCGTCGGTCACAGCAAAAACTCCTCAGCGATCAATCCAGACCAGCCCGGGCAGTGGGCAGCGATTTCTACGAACGTTGCGTTGAATATCGATGACTCATACGCATACGTCTTTACTTGTATGTACAAGCATATGCAATCGAACGGCCAACTTATTGGAGAGGATGGTCAGGCGCGGTTGGAGAATCGACTGAAAGCCCTGTGGTTGAAGGGCTGCCGGGCTGCATGAAATTTTTCAGGAGGGTTTTTGAGAGGAAAGTCGAAGGGACAGAAAAGCGTGGTATTGCGCCATGCTGGGGCGTTCGGTAACAGGTTGGTGCGCGCAGAAGGAACAACGAGCACGCTTTTTGTGGCGAGGGAGATCCCGCTGGGCCGGTCCGACGCCTCGGGCGTAGCGGCCCCTATTTTGCGACTGCTGCGCAGTCGAGCGGGAGCAAGCTCCCTCGCCACAAAAGCTCTATAGCAGGGCGCCTTAGCGGGCCGTCAGCTCGATCACACAGCATTGGCCGTGGGTGGTGACTTCCAGCAGCCCGTTGTTACCGCTCAGTTGCAGGCAGTCATAAAGCCCCAGTGTCTCGACAGCTCCGTCAATCTCGACCCTCAGCGTCGGAACCGCACTGAACACCAACACCGTCCCGGCCTCGCCGAAGAACCGCTGCTGCCCACCCATCCACTGCAACCGCGCACGGTAACGCTGCGGCGCGTAGATCAGGTTGAAGTCGCGAATCGGTCCACCCAGCAATGTGCAGTGCACATGGCTCTCGCCGCTGAACGCGAAAGGATCCAGCGGATGCAAAGACCGCGTGGAATGGCCATCGACGTTGAGCGTCATGCCGTCACCCTGCAAGACACTGATGATTCGCTCATAACCGGCGAACGTGGAAAAGCCGCCTGACTCAGCGATATCGGCGATCGACAGGCGCCAGCCGAAACCTTCCAGGCCCGCGCCGGCATCGCGGGTGATCTCTTCAGTGCTGCCACCGCCATTCTTCCATGGCATGCGCGGGTACTGCGCGGCACGTAAAACCTTCACTTGGCTCATTTATGAAAGCGCCCTTCCAAGCTGTGACGGGAGCCCGGATGGATCAGCCGCGCGGCGGTCACTGGTTGGCGCCCGGACCAGGTGCGACGACGGATCAACAGGCACGGCTCGCCCCTTTCGATCTGCAACAACTTGCATTCGCTCGGTTCTGCAAGAATTGCCTCCACCACGTGCTCGCCTTCAGTCAGCGGCGCAACCTGATTCAGATAGGCGTAGGGGGTTTGTACGGTGAAATCCTGCTGGAGGTATTCCGGCGCCACCAGTGCGTTGACGAAACGGTCCTCGATTTGCACCGGGATGTCGTTCTCGAAATGCACGATCAGCGAATGGAACACCTTCTGACCTTCGCGCATGTCCAGGGCGAGCGCCCGTTCGGAACCGGCCGCCTCTTCTTCCAGGGTGATGACTTTGCAGGTGTGGCGATGGCCCCGGGAGGCGATCTCGTCGGCAATGTTGTGCACTTCGAACAGCGCGGACTGGCTCTTGGGTTCGGCGACGAATGTGCCGACACCTTGCATGCGAACCAACAGGCCATCGGCGGTCATTTCCCGCAGGGCGCGGTTGATGGTCATGCGGCTGAAACCCAACTGGCTGACCAGTTCGCTTTCCGACGGCACGCGGTAATGCGGCGGCCAGTTTCCACTGTCGATCTGCTGGGTGATCATCTGTTTGACGCGGGCGTACAAGGGCGCCGGACTGTCACCCATGTGTGCGGCCAGCGGCGGTTTGGCAGGCGGAGTCGGCACGGCGGTTCCCTGTTCTGCGGATAAGGTTGCTAGCTTGCCGGAGTTTACCGGCCAGGCAAACGTCTGTATATGTATATACAAATTACACGCACCGAGGTTCAACCCATGTCCGCCTTCTTCGCCGAGCGCGCGCTGTTGCCTGATGGATGGGCCAATGATGTACGTCTTGAGGTCAACGCCGAAGGCGTCTTGATCCATATCCAGGCCGGTTCCCAAGCAGACGGCGCCGAACGGCTGGCGGGTCCTTTGTTGCCAGGCATGCCGAACCTGCACTCCCACGCCTTCCAGCGGGCCATGGCCGGGCTGGCGGAAGTGGCGGGCAATCCCAACGACAGTTTCTGGACCTGGCGCGACCTGATGTACCGCCTCGTTGGTAAAATCAGTCCCGATCAACTCGGCATCATCGCTCGGCAGCTGTACATCGAAATGCTCAAGGCCGGCTATACCTCGGTCGCCGAATTCCATTACGTTCATCACGACACCGACGGCACGCCCTACGCCGACCCGGCCGAACTTGCCTTGCGCATCAGCCAGGCCGCCATTGCCGCCGGCATCGGCTTGACGCTGCTGCCGGTGCTCTACAGTCATTCCGGCTTCGGCGGTCAGGCGCCCAATGAAGGGCAGCGCCGATTCATCAACAGCACTGAAAACTACTTGAAGTTGCAGTCGCGCTTGCAGTCGGTCCTGGCCGGGCAAGCGAATCAGGCCCTGGGCTTGTGCTTCCATTCCTTGCGCGCCGTGACGCCCGGGCAAATTCAAGAGGTGCTGGCCGCCAGCGATCCCCATTGTCCAGTGCATATCCACATTGCCGAGCAGCAAAAGGAAGTCGACGATTGCCTGAGTTGGAGCGGCGCCCGCCCGCTGCAATGGCTGTACGAAAATGCCCCAGTCGACCAGCGCTGGTGCCTGGTCCACGCGACTCATGCCAATCCCCAGGAAGTCAGCCTCATGGCCAGGAGCCGGGCGATTGCCGGCCTGTGCCTGACGACCGAAGCCAACCTGGGGGACGGTATTTTTCCAGCCGTGGACTTCCTCGCCCAAGGCGGGCGGATGGGTATCGGCTCCGACAGCCATGTGTCGTTGAGTGTGGTGGAAGAGTTGCGTTGGCTGGAGTACGGCCAGCGGCTGCGGGATCAGCGGCGCAACCGCCTGTATCGCGCGGATCAGCCGATGGTCGGACGCACGCTGTTCGATGCCGCGCTGGAAGGAGGAGCCCAGGCGCTGGGGCACCCCATCGGCGCCTTGCAGGTTGGCAAGCGCGCCGACTGGCTCGTGCTCGACGGCAACGACCCTTACCTGGCCACGGCCAACGGCGACGGCATCCTCAATCGCTGGCTGTTTGCCGGCGGGGATCGCCAGGTGCAGGACGTGATGGTCGGGGGGAAATGGGTGGTTCGCGATGGACACCACGCCGGGGAAGCAGAGAGTGCCCGGGCCTTTACCCAAGTACTGCGCGAACTCCTGGGCTGACAATCCTCAAAAATGTGGGACCTGACTGGCTCCCACATTGGGTCTCGGGCCTCGGTCAGTCCGACGTCTTGGCCATCTGCCGATCCGACGCACGCCAGATCAACCGTGTCGTGTCATAGCCCTGCTGGCGCGCCTTGCTCAGCAATTCTTCACGCACGTCCACATTGACTGTTGGCGAGCGGGATAGCAGCCACATGTAGCGACGGCTCGGATCGCCGACAATTGCCGTCTTGTAATCGTCGCTGACGTACAACACCCAGTATTCCCCCTTCGCCACGCCCGGCACGATCCGCGAGAACCAGGTGTCGAATTCGACCCAGAGCTTGTCGGTCTTGCCTGGCACTTGCGGGGATGCCGTGCCCCTGGCTTCCTCCCACTGCCAATCCGACGTCAGGCAGCGGTTGAATACATCCACGTTGCCGTCAGGCTTGAGGGTGTAGTGAGCTTCGGATTGTGCGCAGTTGCGCTGGAAATACATCGGCAGGCGGGCCAACTCGTACCAGGTCCCTTGGTAACGCTTGAGATTGACACTGTTGACGGTCTTGGGCGCCAACGGGTCTACGCCAGAAGTGGCACAGCCGGCCAATACCAGGCCAGCCAAAAGCACAAAAACTAACCGCATCATTATTTTTTTCTCCCGTGGGCACTTGGCCCCGGTTTACTTCGGATTACTTCAGGCCTTGGCCGGAAAACATCAACACTTTGTCACCCGCGTACTGCACGCTGATAAAGCTTTTCTGGTCGCCCCAGGTGCAGCTGGACATGCCGAGCGCGCCCGAACAATCAGTCGGTTTACCAAGCAACGTTTCGACCTCGGCCTTGGGCATGCCGGCCGACAACTTCGAATAGTTTTCCTGGTTGACCTTGCTGCATGCGGTCAACACGACGCACATAAACAGCAGGGCGATAGATCGCAGCGACATGGTGTAACTCCTGGAACGGAAGGGAGGTGGCAGGGTGCCAACCTGAACCTTAGAAGAGAAAACCCTTATCTGGTTCCCCGACGAGCCCAGTATTTATTGGCCGCACCGTGGTGCTTCATCGGCTAATCGTCCAGTTTGTGACGCCGTCGTGCCTTTCGTCGGGAATGGGCCGCTGACACCTGATGGGCCGGACCTTTGCGCCGATAAAAAGTAACAGCGCAAAGTCCAGCGTTATGGCAAATTGGCGCCCCTTTCTGACCCGTCCCTCCGCGGTAGCGCTCTTAATGACCAGAAACATGAAATTCAGCCATAAAATCCTGCTAGCTGCCGCCCTCGTAGTGGCCGTCGCATTCGCCTGTTTCATCCTGTTCAACGATTACCGCCAACGACAAAGCCTCAACGCCAGCACCGAGACGTCGATGCAGGAACTCGGCAACCTGACCAGTCGTAATATCCAGACGTGGGTCGAGGGCCGTATTCAACTGCTGCAATCGCTGGCCCAGCAAATTGCCATCGATGGAAACAGCGCCGAGAGCTTGAAGCGCGCCGTGGGCCTGCCTGCCTACACCGGCAACTTCCAGCTCAGCTATTTCGGCGGTACCGACGGCGTCATGTTCTCGATACCCGCCGGCAATCGTGCCGCCGATTACGACCCTCGCGCCCGCGGCTGGTACAAGGCCGCCAATAGCGCCCAGCAAACCATCGTCACCGAGCCCTACATCGCGGCTTCGTCGGGCAAGCTGGTGATCACTGTTGCCACGCCGGTACAACGCCAGAACCAGATGATCGGCGTGGCGGGGGCGGACATCGACCTGTCGAGCGTCAGCGCCATCATCAACTCGCTGAATTTCGGCGGCCACGGCCATGCGTTCATCGTCAGCGCCGACGGCAAGATCCTGGTCCATCCCGACAGCAAGCGCGTGCTCAAGACCCTCGCCGAGGCCTACCCCAACGGCGCGCCACAAGTCAGCCCGGGCATGAAGGAAGTCGAGCTCGACGGCAAGACCCAATTCATCTCTTTCACCCACGTGAATGGCGTACCCGGGGCGGATTGGTACGTAGCGCTGGTGCTCGACAAGAGCACGGCGCTGGCGATGCTCAGCGAATTCCGTACTTCGGCGCTGATTGCCATGACCATCGCCGTGGTGTTCATCATCGCCCTGCTGGGCATGCTGATCCGCGTGTTGATGCAACCGCTGCTGACCATGGGCCGTGCCATGCATGACATCGCCGAGGGCGAAGGTGACCTGACCCGGCGCCTGGTCATTCATGGCCAGGACGAATTTGGCGCCCTGGGCACCTCGTTCAACCGATTTGTAGAACGTATCCACACATCGATTCGCGAGGTGGCTTCGGCGACCGGTCAGGTCAACGAAGTGGCACTGCGCGTAGTCAGCGCGTCCAACTCGTCGATGTACAACTCCGACCAGCAGGCGTCGCGCACCAGCAGCGTGGCCGCGGCGATCAACGAGCTCGGCGCCGCCGCCCAGGAAATCGCCCAGAACGCCGCCCTCGCCTCGCAGCATTCCAGCGAAGCCCGCAACCTCGCTGAAGATGGCCAGCAAGTGGTGGATAAAACCATCACGGCGATGCAGCAACTGTCGGCCAAGATCAGCGATTCGTGCGGCAACATCGAAACCCTGAACAGCAACACGGTGAACATCGGCCAGATTCTCGAAGTGATCACCAGCATTTCCCAACAGACCAACCTGCTCGCACTGAACGCCGCCATCGAAGCCGCCCGCGCTGGTGAAGCCGGACGTGGCTTCGCGGTGGTCGCCGACGAAGTACGCAACCTGGCCCACCGCACCCAGGATTCAGCGCAGCAAGTGAAGAAGATGATCGAAGAGCTTCAAGTCGGCGCACGGGAGGCGGTGCTGACCATGACCGACAGCCAGCGCCAGAGCGAGAGCAGCGTCGGTATCGCCAACCAGGCCGGCGAACGCCTGGGCAGCGTGACCCAGCGCATCGGAGAAATCGACGGCATGAACCAGTCCGTGGCGACCGCCACCGAAGAACAGACCGCCGTGGTGGAATCGATCAACGTCGACATCAACGAAATCAATACCCTGAACCAGGAAGGCGTGGAGAACCTGCAAGCCACGTTGCGGGCCTGTGCCGACCTGGAACAGCAGGCGGCGCGGTTGAAACAGTTGGTGGGTAGTTTCAGGATTTAGCGCCGACATCCCGAGCAAGCTTCACAGAGATTGTGCGAGCTTGCTCGCGATAGCGGCATTAGCGCATGCGAGACCTTATGTCAGCGCAGCCCTGACGCGAGACCGAATTAAGACTAGAATCGGTCCATCCACAATTCCGAGGTCCGCCTGATGAAGCTGTCATCCCAAATCAAACCCATCAGCTACTTGAAAAGCCATACCGCTGAGATCGTCAAGACGATCACCGAGACCAGAGAGCCGCTGGTCATCACCCAGAACGGTGAAGCCAAGCTGGTGGTGATGGATGTAAAAAGCTTCGAAGAGCAAGAAGACACAATGGCGCTACTGAAATTGTTGGCGATGGGCAATCAAGAGATTGAAGACGGTAAATTCAAGGCGATTGAAGAGGTCTTCGGTGAGTTGGACAAGGCCGACATTCAATGAGGTTGGACATCGTCATCCTTCAATCGGCTGAAGCGGACCTTAAGGAACTTCGTAGCTATCTCATTGAGCGATTTTCTCTTCAAGCTTGGCAGAATACCTACGCCAGCCTTAAAACGGCGATCCGTCAGTTGGAGACCTTGCCCTATGCGGGATCAATTCCGGCAGAAATCGAAAGGCTCAATCTCGGCCAGTATCGTCAAATAGTGTCAGGGATGAACAGAATCATTTATGAAGTACGAGGCCAAACGATCTATATCCATATCATTGCCGACAGCCGCAAAAGCTTACCCACGTTGCTGATGAAACGATTACTTCGAAGTAATCCGTAGGGCTTCACTAAAATCGCGAACCAGGCCTCTTCAAAAACTCAATCTCCTCAGCCGTGGATTCGCGCCCCAGCACCGCATTGCGATGGGGAAAGCGGCCAAACCGGGCAATGATCTTCTGATGCCGTTCGGCATAGTCCAGGTTGTCTTCGAACACCGCCCGTTGCGCCTCCGGCTGTTCGCGAACCAGTTCGATGAACCGTGATACGGCTTCGTTCTGTACCGCGAGGTTTTCGCAGTGTTCGAGTACGAGGTAGATGAATACGCGCTGGATGGGTTTGAGTTGCTGGGCCGTGCCCGCCGCCAGACCTTGGGCCACGATTGCTTGGGCACGCAGGTCACCGGAGAAAGCCTTGGGGGTGTCGCGATAGATCATCCGCGGGAGTTGATCCAGTAGCAGCACCAGGGCCAGCCAACCTTCCGGGCGTTGCGCCCATTCAGTCAATCCGCCGGCCAGTGCCTGCTCGACCTGATCGCCGAAGCGCTCTTGCGCCTGGCGATCATGGCCTTTGCCAAACCACAGCTTGCCCTTTTCAGCCGCTATTTCGTCCGGCATTTGGGCTGAACCAAACCACCAATCGAGCAACGGCTGCCAGGGCTCGGCCATGATTTATTCCTTGTGGTAGGCCGTGGCGCGGGCCACTTCTTCTTTCGAGCCAAGGAACACTGCCACGCGCTGGTGCAGGCCTTCAGGCTGGATATCAAGGATGCGCTGGTGCCCGTCGGTGGAAGCGCCACCGGCCTGTTCCACCAGGAACGACATCGGGTTGGCTTCGTACATCAGCCGCAGCTTGCCTGGCTTGGACGGCTCACGGCTGTCGCGAGGGTACATGAACAGACCGCCACGGGTCAGGATCCGGTGCACATCGGCGACCATCGCGGCGACCCAGCGCATGTTGTAGTTCTTTTTCAGCGGACCTTCTTCACCGGCCAGCAACTCGTTGACGTAGCGTTGTACCGGGGCTTCCCAGTGACGCTGGTTGGACATGTTGATGGCGAATTCCTGAGTGGTTTCAGGAATGGTGATGTCTTCGTGGGTCAGCACGAAGCTGCCCATCTCACGGTCCAGGGTGAAACCCTTCACGCCATCGCCCAGGGTCAACACCAGCATCGTCTGAGGACCGTAGATGGCATAACCGGCGGCGACTTGCTCGGTGCCCGGCTGCAGGAAGGCCTTTTCATTCAGGGCTTCGTTCTGGCTCAGGTATTCGTTCGGGCAACGCAGCACCGAGAAGATGGTGCCGACCGGCGCGTTGATGTCGATGTTCGACGAACCGTCCAGTGGGTCGAACACCAGCAGATAGGCACCCTTGGGGTATTTGCCCGGGATCTGGTAGGCATTGTCCATTTCTTCGGACGCCATGCCAGCCAGGTGGCCGCCCCATTCGTTGGCTTCGAGCAGGATTTCGTTCGACAGCACGTCGAGTTTCTTCTGCACTTCGCCCTGCACGTTTTCGGTGCCCATGCTGCCCAGGACACCGCCCAACGCGCCTTTGGAGACGGCGTGGCTGATCTCTTTGCACGCACGCGCTACCACTTCGATCAAAAAGCGCAGATCGGCAGGGGTATTGTTGCTGCGGGTCTGCTCAATCAAATAGCGACTCAAGGTAACGCGGGACATGGACGGCTCCGAAGAATAGGGGGCGGAAAAACCTGCGCAGTTTAGCGCGAGTCGGGACTTAATTCCTCCTATGAGACGGGATATGGAGGATTGAGTTCACGGGCTGGGGCTCGCTTCGGTGTTTATGTTGATAAAGAGGACGCATCACCAGCAGGCTCGCCCATTATGGAAGCGAGCCTGTTCTGAGCAGGCGCTTCAATTATTGACCGGCGGCTTGCGCAACAGGCTGAACGCCATCGCCGCGAGGAACAGCACGCCCAGCAGCAATACCACCCACAGGCCGATTTTTTTCCAGTTGGTCTCGACGACCGCGGGCGTTGTTTCAGCCGCCGGGGTCGAGGTGGCCGCACCGTTCACTGTCGCCGTTCCCAACGTCGCCAGCCGCGACGGCTTGTAGTCCGGCACCAGCGTCGTCAACGGCAGGCTCGCCGCTTTCACCGTCGCGCTGCCCAGCGCCAGGCTGTAGGGGCCTTCGCCACGCGCCAGGAACACCACCTGCGTCGGGCGCACGGCAAAACGCAGGGCCGGGGCTTCGACGCCCAAGCCCCCGCCGCGTTCATCCACGGTCAGTTTCAACTGCTGGACAGTCTGTCCGGACAGCTGCAGCTGGTTTTGCAGCACGTCCTGGCCGTTCTGGGTCAAGCGATAGAGCAAACCGCTGCCCATTGACTGCCAGGGCTGGCTGCTTTCACGGCGGCCGGCCAAAGTCACCGGCGCCAGGCTGTTGGCCTGGCTCAGTTCGACCTGCACCTGCTCGATATTCAACCCCATAGGCAACTGCCAAGTGTATTCACCGGCCTTCGTCGTGCTACCGGCCAAAGGCCGCGACCAGGCCAGCGGCAACGGCAGGTTTTCGCGGCTGGCGCTTTGCAGCTGGGCCGAGGTCAGCACCGGCGCCGAGGAAGGCGAATCCCACAGCAACCGCAAATACCGCGCCGATTGCCCCGGCAAGTTCACTTCATGCTGCTCGACCCGCTCGTCGGCGAATGTCAGTCGCGCAATCTGGCCTTCGCCCCATCCTTGCCAGTGTTGCAAATCGTCACTGGCTTCGATGGTGAAGCGCTGGAAGCCGTCGCGTTCGCTGGTCCAGTCGAGGATCAATTGCTGCAAAGGCGCCTTGATCGCGCTGGCATCCAGCAACCAGCCACGCAGCTCCTCTTCGCCCGCTTCGAGCCGACTGGACGGCTGGACTTCGACCAACGTGCCGTTGGCGTTCGATTGCACCCGCACGCTGGGCGCTCGCTCGCTGTCATCGGCTGCGTTGTAGAGCGGAAACCACTTCACGTCGGTGAGGGTGTGATTTTCCCGGCTCTGCGCCGATTCACGCACCAATGCATACGCCTGAGGCTGTCCGGCCGCGTTGAAGACCCGAAGGTCGCTGAGATCGGTTTGCCGCGCCTGCAATTGGACGTCCAGCGGCAACGGCAGGCGATACCAAGGCCCCTCCCCGCTCAAGGCCAGAGGCACCTGATGGGCGAAATCCGCCGGTTTTTCCTGGGCCGTGGCCGACAGCGCCACCCACAACCCGACCACGCCCAGCCCGATCCGATTCAACTTGCGACTCAAGACGACACTCCCTCACTGACAGGCATCGGTGGCTCGGTTTCCGAGATCGTTTCCGGGCGTTTCGGTGGCAGCGGCGCAAAGTAGCCCACCACCAACAACAAGACCCCCACGCCAATAAACGACACGATCCGCGCCAGACCGCCACGGTTACTCAATTCGACAAAGAACAACTTGGCGACCACCACGGCGATCAGCGCCGCGCCGATCAACCACACTTCACGCCGGTGCCGCAGGTGCCCGCCAATCATCAGGCCGAGGGCAATCAAGGTCCAGACGATGGACAAGCCGGCCTGCACGAACATGGACTCAAGCAGCGCGTCCAGCTCGTACGGGACATCCATCCACTGGTGGGCAACGCGCATCACCAAGGCGGTGAAGAACGCGAACAGCGACACACCGGCGATCAACTGGGCGATCTGTCCAATGCGATTCCAGCGGTTCGTCGATTGCTCCACAGCATTGCGGGCCCACACATAGATGCCGAACAAGGCGAACAGCAGGCCCAACTCCAAGGGATTGAGCAACGGCACGTAAGGCAGTGGCTCTGAGTTGCCGTCACTGAAGGTGTTGGTCATCCAGAACCAACCGAGCATCAAAAGCGCCATGGGCGCCGCCGCGTAGACACGATATTCGCGCGGTTGGGCCGATACCGGCCACGGCAAGGTGCGCGGCGTCGCCATCAGCACCAGGTAAAGACCTGGCAGGATCGCCCAGGCCAGCCATCGCCAGGCGTTGTACTGCTCGGACAGCAACAGCAGGCCGTAACGCAACTCCAACATCAGCACCGCCATCAGCAACCAGCAACCGAGCACATGAGCGGTACTGCGCGCCTGGGCCGGCAGCGTCGCGGCCAGGCGTTTCAGCGACAGGAAATGCACGGCAAATACCGCCAGCCAAGCCAGCCAGCCAAAGTCCGCCGCCGGGTGATAGTAACTGTGCCCCGTCGCCACCAGCACACAGCCTGCTGCTGGAATCAACAAGGTGCACAGCAGCCCCAGCGCCGCCCATTTCAACCGCAGCGACAACACGCTCCACACCGCCACGCTGGCAGCCGCGACAATCAGCAACAAGCTACCTTGCAGGTTTTGCGGGGCAAAGCGCAGCACTTCGCTGACCCACGCCAGCGCCCACCAACCGGCACCCCAGATCAGCAACAGCTCGGACAAGCGCTGCAAGCTCAATACATCGAGTTCCTGCGCCGCGTGCGCCCGTTGCAGACGCCATGCGCCCACCAACGCGGCCAGCCCCAGCACCAGCGGCGTCCAGAAACCGCTGTGGGCCAAGGGTCGCAGGTCCTCGGCATTGAGCGGCCCCAGCAGTGCCGGCCCTGCCACCAGGAACGACGCACCACCAAGCACTTGCAGCAACAGGCCAAAGACAAAGCTCACGCGTTGCTTGAGGTACAGACTCAGCCAGATGATCAGCAGGCCGCTGGCCGCCCACACCCCGCTCGCCGTTTGCCACGGCAGGACGAACAGCACCGCGAGATTGATCAGCACCAACCCCGCCAGCAACACCACCGACAAGCTGCGCAGCAACCGGACATCGTTGCGCACCATGTCGTCGCGCGCCGCCAGCAACATACCGCCGATCAACGCCAGGCCGATCAGCGAAGCACTGAGCAAACCGCTCCACCCCGCGCTGAACACCGCGGCCGAATCGCCTTCGGCGCCTTGCAAGCGCAGCAGGAACAGCGCACCGCCGAGCAGTTGCACGGCAAACGCGGTAAACAGGAATGCGCGTGATTGCAGGCGCAGGCCAACGATCAGCGTTGCCAGGCCAGCCAGCGCCCAGGCGATGGCGGTGCCGTGGATGAAGAAGAACAGCGGCGCCAACAGATAGAGGAAGCTCAACCCCAACACTGCCAGCACGGGCTGCGCCTGACGTTCCCAGCTCGCGATGTGCCCAGGCTCGGCCTTGCGCAATTGATAGAAGCTGAACAGCAAGGCACCGCCGAGCATCAACGCACCCAGCCATGAACCCTCCAACAGGCTGCCTTCGCCAGTATGCAATTCACTGACGAAGGCCAGCGCCGACCCCAATTGCAGCAGCAACGCGAAAATTCGTGCGAATGGCCGCTGTTGACGCAGGCCGAGCCAGAAGATGCCGGCGCCCTCCACCGCCCACGCGGCGGCAGTCCAACGGGCATCGAGGCCAAGAGGAATCGCCAGACTGGTGAAAATTACCCCCAGGGCGAGACAGGTTTCGGCCAGCAACACGGCGCGACCACCCATCAGTACGCGAGCCAGCCCCATGTAGATCATGCCCAGGGCCAAGGCGCTGAAGGCGGCGGCGAATTCCAGATGCTGCACCAAAGCGAACTGCAAGCCGAAGCCTACCAACGGTGGGCCGAACAACATGCTGCCGTCTACGTAATCACCCTTGCGCGCCGACCAGCGCAGCATCGCTTCGCGGCTGTCATCTTCGGGGGCATCGCTCATTTCCTGCAGTTTGCGCCGGGTGAACAGCAAGCCGATCGCCAGGTACATCAGGAAGAAAACAATCAGGAACGGTTCCGTACTCCACAACAGTTCCGGCGCATAGGAACGCAGGCCCCAGGCGAAACCGATACCGAAGGTGCCAACGAAGCCAATCAGGTTGAGCAAGCGCCAGGCCCTGAACCAGGCAATGGCGAAGATCCCGGTATTGAGCAAGATGAAATAGCTGAACAGCGCGACATGGTTACCGCTGCCGGTGGACGTCAGGATCGGCGCGGCAAACCCGCCCAATGCCGCGGCCGCAGCCAAACCCAGGGCGTTTTGGGTAACGGCCAGGATCGCCGAAAACACCGTGACCGCCACCAGCAGGCCCAAGGCAGCCTTGGAGTCGAGCAACGGATGCAAGCGCATGGCAGCAAATACGGTCAGGTACAGCACCGCAATCCCCGCGCCCTGCAACATCAGCGCATAGTTGCTGTTGCGTTGGCGCAACCACCAGCCCAGGCCCAACAGGCCCAAGGCGCTGGCCGCGACGCCGGCGTAACGCACCTCGATCGGCACGATCATGCCTTCGGTGGCGTAGCGCAGCAAAAAGGCCAGGCCAAGGAACAGCAACACCACACCCACTCGCAGCACGGTATTGCCGCCGAACAGCCAGTTGCGCGCGCCGGTCCAGGCACGGTCGAACAGATTCGGACCGCGTGGGGCTGCCGGTTCCGCAACCCTCGGCTCCATGGGGAGAGGCTCAAAGTCTCTATCAGCACGCCGGCTGGAGGCTGCTGGCGCAGGGCTCCAGATTTCTTCCGGCAACGGCTGGCTGGCCTGGGTGACCATGACGGAGACGGGTTCGAGTTCGGGTGGCAGATCCCAGATGAGCTCCGGCCCGCTGCGGGCATCGGGCTTTGCGGCCTGGGGCACTACAGACTCGGGCGCTGGCGTCGGATCACTCGGCGCGGCAACGGTGCCGCTTTCGAGGGCCGCTAGACGCGCTTCCAATGTGAGCACGCTTTGCTGGGCGTCTTGCAATAAAAGCTGTTGCTTGGCGACCTGGATACCCAGTCGTCCCAATCGATACGCCTGGGCGACGCCGAGCCCCACCAACGCTCCGATCAGCGCATCGGCGAACGACTCATCCACCACCCAGCCAAGGGCCAGGCCCAACAGCGTCAAAATCCATTGCATATGGTCGATATCCCTAAGCCGCCCGTTGCGGGCATGACCGGGATGATGCAGTGCCCGGGTCAGCCTGGCGAAACCGTCCAACCCCTGTCGGATTGTCAGTATTTCCAGTGCTGGGCCCGGCGACCATCAAGCCCGGCGAAACTGACGCCTAGTATATCGACGAAGCCCAACGACCGTTGGGCTTCGCTCACATTTCTTGCAACAGATCAGTCCAGGGCCTTCCAGATGTCGGTGGCGTATTCGCGAATGGTCCGGTCGGAGGAGAACCAGCCCATGCGCGCGGTGTTGAGCACCGCCGAACGCCACCACTGCTTGGAGTCGTGCCAACGCTCCTCGACCTTGACCTGGGCGTTCCAATACGCGTCGAAATCGGCGCAGACCAGGAAGCGGTCGTAATCCACCAGCGAGTCCACCAACCCGGTGTAGCGCATCGGATCGTCCGGCGAGAACACGCCGCCACGAATCGCCTGCAGCACGTCGTTGAGCCTGTGGGACGCAGCGATGTCCGGCGCGGCGCTGAACTCACCGTTGCGCTTGCGCGCTTCCACCTGCTCGGCGGTCAGGCCGAAGATGAACATGTGCTCGCCACCGACCCGCTCGTGCATTTCCACGTTGGCGCCGTCCATCGTGCCGATGGTCAACGCGCCGTTGAGGCCGAATTTCATGTTGCTGGTACCCGACGCCTCGAAACCGGCGGTGGAAATCTGCTCCGACAGGTCCGCCGCCGGGATGATGCTTTCGGCCAGGCTGACGTTGTAGTTGGGCAGGAACACCACTTTGAGCAAGCCACGCACGGTCGGGTCGTTGTTGACCACGCGGGCGATGTCGTTGGTCAGCTTGATGATCAACTTGGCCTGGTGATAACTGGCGGCGGCCTTGCCGGCGAAAATCTTCACCCGTGGCACCCAATCCACTTCCGGCTCGGCGCGGATTGCCTGGTACAGCGCCACGGTGTGCATCAGGTTGAGCAATTGGCGCTTGTATTCGTGGATCCGCTTGACCTGCACGTCGAACATCGCCGCCGGGTTGACGGCGATACCCAGCCGCTCGTGGATCAGGTAGGCCAAGGCTTTTTTGCTGTGCAAGCGCTGTTCGGCGAACTGCTTGCGGAACGCCGGCTTGTCGGCGAACGGCTCCAGCTCGATCAGGCGCTCCTCGGGGTTGTCGAGCACGCTCGGGCCGAGGGCGTCGACCATCATCGAGGTCAATTCGGCGTTGGCCTGGAACAGCCAGCGGCGGAAGGTAATGCCGTTGGTCTTGTTGTTGATCCGCTCCGGGTAAAGCTTGTGCATCTCGGAGAACACGGTGCTGCGCATCAGTTGTGTATGCAGCCCGGACACGCCGTTGACGCTGTGGGAACCGAGGAACGCCAGGTTGCCCATGCGCACCCGGCGGCCGTTGTCTTCCTCGATCAACGACACCGAGCGCAGCACGTCGAAATCATGCACGCCCTTGGCCCGCAGCGAGTCGATGTGTTGGGCGTTGATCAGGTAGATGATCTGCATGTGCCGCGGCAGCATGCGCTCCATCAGACCCACGGGCCAGGTTTCCAGCGCTTCGGGCAGCAGTGTGTGGTTGGTGTAGGACAGCGTGTCCTGAGTGACCTGCCAGGCCGCATCCCAGGCCACGTCGTAGACGTCCACCAATTGGCGCATCAGCTCGGCCACGGCAATCGACGGGTGCGTGTCGTTGAGCTGGATGGCGGCATGATCGCCCAGGGTCAGCACCGAGGTGTGCATGTTGCGATGGCGGCGCAGCAAGTCCTGCAACGAGGCGGCGACGAAGAAATATTCCTGGCGCAGGCGCAGCTCCTGGCCAGCCTCGGTGCTGTCAGCGGGATAAAGCACGCGGGAAATACTTTCGGCCCGGGCCACTTCGGCCACCGCGCCGAGGTGGTCGCCGGCGTTGAAGCGCTCCAGGTGCAGGTCTTCCACGGCCCGGGCACGCCACAGGCGCAGGGTATTGACGCTGGCACCGCGCCAGCCCACCACGGGCGTGTCATAGGCAATGGCCCGCACGGTTTCAGCCGGCGACCATACTTGGCGGGTCTTGCCGTTCTCGTCGGTAACAGTCTCGACGCTGCCGCCGAAGCCAATCGGATAGACGACTTCCGGACGTTCGAACTCCCATGGGTTGCCAAAATCCAGCCAGTGCTCGGTCTGCTCCTGCTGCCAGCCATCGACAATCGCCTGGCGGAACAGGCCGTGCTCATAACGAATGCCATAGCCATGACCAGCGATGCCCAAGGTCGACATGCTTTCCATGAAGCACGCCGCCAAGCGGCCGAGGCCACCATTGCCCAGGGCCGCGTCGGGCTCCAGCAGGCGGATGCGCTCCAAGTCCACGCCCAGCTCGGTCAACGCCTCACGGGCGGTGTCCAGCAGGCCGAGGTTGCTCAGGCTGTCATAGAGCAAGCGGCCAATGAGGAATTCCAGGGACAGGTAATAGACCCGCTTCTGGCCCTTGCGGTAGATCTGCCGCGTGTGGTCCATCCAGTGTTCGACCATGTGGTCGCGGGCGGCAAGGGCTATGGCTTCGAACCAATCGTGATCAAACGCATGATCGGGATCCTTGCCGACGGCATAAGTGAGTTTGGTCAACACGGCGTCGCGAAAGGCGGCAACCTCCGCTTCGCGAACAAGTGGTTCTTGAGTCATTGATAAGACCTCGAACGAGCATGGAATTGTCTGAGCCTAGACGGTCTGACAGACGGTACAGGCTCTTGGTTCGGTGGATTTCCCCGAGCGTCGGAGAATCGCCGCCATGAAATTGCCGGATGGTCGAATGAATGCAGGGGCCGTGCCGGTCCAGGCGGGTTTTACCGGAACGTAAAAAAAACCGGCGGATGGTCGTTCAAAATTTCACCAGTCCCGGTATGATCGCGCGCCCTGATGCATGCTGGTAAACCTTGATGATGAAGCCCAACCTGATCGCCGCCGCGGAGATCGACCGACTCGATACCTGGGCCAAGTACTCCGCCCCGATGTGCGGCTCCTGCGTGTCGAGCTGCTGCACGCTGCCGGTAGAGGTCAAGATCAAGGACCTGATCCGCATCGGCATCGTCGATGAATTCGAGCTGGGCGACCCGCCGAAAAACATCGCCAAGCGCCTGCAAAAGGAAGGGATCGTCGAGCGCTACAACCAGAAGTCGGAAATCTTCACGCTCCAGCGCATGAGCAACAACGATTGCCTGTATCTGGACCGCAAAAGCCGGTTGTGCACCATTTACGAGAAGCGCCCGGACACCTGCCGCAATCACCCGCGGGTCGGACCACGGCCGGGTTACTGCGCCTACAAGCCCAAGGAAGTGGAACGCGAGCGCAATCCACGGACGCTGGACAAATTTTGATCGGACGCTAGCTTTGCTGGCATCCACTCGCGATTGCCGCTTTGCTACGCCGTTAACCCAGACATAAAAAAACGCCCCCAGTCTCGCGACCGGGGGCGTTTTTTTCAGCCGTCAACTAAGTCGAAACTCAGTTACCGCTTTTCTTGGCAGCGCGGGTACGCTCGCTTTCGCCAAGGATTTTCTTACGCAGGCGAATCGACTTCGGCGTCACTTCACACAGTTCGTCTTCTTGTACGAACTCCAGAGCTTGCTCCAGGGTGAACTTGACCGGCGGAACCAGTGCGATGGTTTCGTCTTTGCCCGAAGCACGCATGTTGTCGAGCTTCTTGCCCTTGGTCGGGTTCACGCCCAGGTCGTTGTCGCGGCTGTTCAGGCCGACGATTTGACCTTCGTAGATATCCTGGCCGTGCTCGACGAACAGCTTGCCGCGAGCTTGCAGGGTTTCCAACGAATAGGTCAGTGCCTTGCCGGTCGCAACCGATACCAGCACGCCGTTCTGACGGCCGGACATGTCGCCGGACTTCATCACGTCGTAACGATCGAAGATCGAAGTCAGGATGCCGCCGCCGGAGGTCAGGGTCAGGAACTCGTTACGGAAACCGATCAGGCCACGGGCCGGAATGTTGTACTCAAGGCGCACACGGCCCTTGCCATCCGGAACCATGTTGGTCAGGTCGCCTTTACGCAGGCCCATTTGCTCCATGATCGCGCCCTGGGATTCTTCCGGCAGGTCGATGGTCACGTTTTCGTACGGTTCGTGCTTGACGCCATCAACCATGCGGATGATCACTTCAGGACGACCTACACCCATTTCGAAGCCTTCGCGACGCATGGTTTCGATCAGTACCGAGAGGTGCAGCTCACCACGGCCAGATACTTTGAACTTGTCGGCCGAGTCGCCTTCTTCAACGCGCAGGGCAACGTTGTAGAGCAACTCCTTGTCCAGGCGTTCCTTGATGTTACGGCTGGTCACGAACTTGCCTTCTTTACCGCAGAATGGCGAGTCGTTGACCTGGAAGGTCATGGAAACGGTAGGCTCGTCAACGGTCAACGGCTTCATCGCTTCGACGTTCAGTGGGTCGCACAGGGTGTCGGAGATGAACAGTTGCTCGAAGCCGCTGATGCAGACGATGTCGCCGGCCGCTGCTTCTTCAACGTCAATGCGGTGCAGGCCGTGGTGACCCATCAGCTTGAGGATACGACCGTTACGCTTCTTGCCGTCGGCGTCGATGGCAACCACCGGGGTGTTCGGCTTGATGCGGCCACGGGCGATACGGCCAACACCGATAACACCCAGGAAGCTGTTGTAGTCCAGTGCCGAGATCTGCATCTGGAACGGACCGTCACGGTCGACTTTCGGCGCAGGTACGTTGTCGACGATCGACTGGTACAGCGGGGTCATGTCTTCAGCCATGTCGGTGTGGTCCAGACCGGCAATACCGTTCAGGGCCGAGGCGTAGACGACTTTGAAGTCCAGCTGTTCTTCGGTGGCACCGAGGTTGTCGAACAGGTCGAAGATCTGATCCAGAACCCAATCCGGACGCGCGCCTGGACGGTCAACCTTGTTGATGACCACGATCGGACGCAGGCCGGCTTCGAAAGCCTTCTTGGTTACGAAACGGGTTTGCGGCATAGGGCCGTCCTGGGCGTCGACCAGCAGCAGCACGGAGTCGACCATCGACATCACGCGCTCTACTTCACCGCCGAAGTCGGCGTGGCCCGGGGTGTCCACGATGTTGATGTGGTAGCCGTTCCAGTTGATGGCGGTGTTTTTTGCCAGGATGGTAATACCACGCTCTTTTTCCTGGTCGTTGGAGTCCATCACGCGCTCGTCGTTGAGCTCGTTGCGCTCCAGGGTGCCGGATTGACGCAAGAGTTTGTCTACCAGGGTGGTCTTACCATGGTCAACGTGAGCAATGATGGCGATGTTGCGTAGATTTTCGATCACTTGTGTATCTCGATCAGAGGATTCGGTGTGCTGACAGGTCGTGGCAGCGATTTACAGTAGAGTCCGACAATTACAGCGTGTCGGCGGCGTCGGGGGGCCGGTGACGCAGGCCACAGGCAAACAGCCCCGGGCACTTAGCTCGGTCGATAAACGCGCACATTGGCATGCCCCTCACTGAGCAAATGGTGGGCATGCAGGCGACTCATCACGCCTTTGTCGCAATACAGCAGGTACTGGCGAGTAGAGTCCAGTTCCTTGAAACGCGCGTTCACTGCATAGAACGGCATCGTTTGTACCTCGATGCCGGCGACATCCAGCGGGTCGTCCTCAGCGTCATCCGGATGACGGATGTCGATGATGATCTGACCGGCCAACGCTTCGCCGACTTCCTCAATCTGTATGTCCTGGCCCAATTCATCGATGACCCGATCAATTGGCACCAGCCTGGCGTTCTCGATTGCACGCTCGAGGACCGCCATGTCGAAAGCCTTCTCTTCGTGCTCCACGCGTCCGCGCTTGGCCGCCGTCTTCGGATTGACCGAGATGACCCCGCAATACTCGGGCATGTGCCGGGCAAAATCGGCGGTGCCGATTTCATTGGCCTGGTCAATGATGTCCTGCTTGTGGCTGGCAATCAGTGGGCGCAGCACGAGTTTTTCAGTGACGCAGTCAATAACCGACAGGTTCGGCAACGTCTGGCTCGACACCTGGGAAATCGCCTCGCCAGTCACCAGCGCATCGATCTGCAGGCGGTCGGCGATGTTCGACGCGGCCCGCAACATCATACGCTTCAAAATGACGCCCATATGACTGTTATCGACTTTGCCGAGAATCTCCCCGAGGACTTCCTCGAACGGCACGCTCACAAATAACACGCGTTGGGAGCTGCCGTACTTCTTCCAGATGAAGTGCGCCACTTCCATCACGCCCAGTTCATGGGCACGCCCGCCGAGGTTGAAGAAGCAGAAATGGCTCATCAGCCCGCGACGCATGATCTGGTAGGCGGCCACCGTGGAGTCGAAGCCACCGGACATCAGTACCAGCGTCTGCTCCAGCGACCCCAGCGGATAGCCGCCGATGCTGTCGTGCTGGCTGTGGATCACGAACAGCCGTTGGTCGCGGATTTCAATGCGTACTTCAATCTGCGGGTCTTTCAGCGATATACCGGCGGCACCGCACTGCCGGCGCAACTGGCTGCCGACATAACGTTCCACATCCATCGAGCTGAACGGGTGCTTGCCGGCACGCTTGCAGCGCACCGAAAAGATCTTCCCGGCCAGCGCGTCACCATAATGAAGCATGCACTTGGCCAGGATGTCGTCGAAATCCCCCAGCGGGTATTCGTCGACTTGCAGGAAATGCGCAATGCCCGGCATGCAGCTCAGGCGCTCGGTCATTTCCTTCAGGAGCTTGGGATCGCTGACGCGGGTTTCCAGTTCGAGATTGTCCCACACACCGTTCACCACCACGGCCGGGTCCAGGTCTCGGAGCACGGCGCGGATGTTCTTGGCCAACTGGCGGATGAAACGCATCCGTACCGGGCGGCTCTTGATGGTGATCTCGGGAAAGACTTTTACGATTAGTTTCATGAAAACAGCGCGCGATCGGCCAGCCGAAAAAGGGGGGCGCGGATTATAGCGGAAATTGCTCAAGGTTTGACCAGTTAATGTGCGAGCGGTTTTGCATGCACCAAAACAGTTCATTTATGACGAAAGGCGCCACATTGCAGTGCGTAATTGTTAGACAATCCATATTCTCGGCGTTTAAAAGCGTGTATTTGGTGCAAAAAACCCATGCTGGGGCACTGGCATGCAAATTGCTCCCTTGTGAGGCAGGTTGCCTTGGCAGAGTATTCGCGCCGGCATCACCCATATCTAAGGGCACACCATTACCGCCCGAAGCCACCCGGAGGACATATGTCGAAGTCGGTTCAACTCATCAAAGATCATGACGTCAAGTGGATTGATCTGCGCTTCACTGACACCAAGGGCACTCAACATCACGTGACCATGCCGGCCCGTGATGCGCTGGACGACGAATTCTTCGAAATCGGCAAGATGTTCGACGGTTCCTCCATCTCCGGCTGGAAAGGCATCGAAGCCTCCGACATGATCCTGATGCCGGATGACAGCACTGCCGTGCTGGATCCGTTCACCGAAGAGCCGACCCTGATCCTGGTTTGCGACATCATCGAACCTTCGACCATGCAAGGCTATGACCGCGACCCTCGCGCCATCGCCCACCGCGCCGAGGAATACCTGAAGTCCACCGGCATCGGCGACACTGCATTCTTCGGTCCTGAGCCTGAGTTCTTCATCTTCGACTCGGTCAAATTCAAGTCCGACATCTCCGGCTCCATGTTCAAGATCTTCTCCGAACAAGGTTCGTGGATGTCCGACCAGGACGTGGAAGGCGGCAACAAAGGCCACCGTCCAGGCATCAAGGGCGGCTACTTCCCGGTTCCACCGTTCGATTTCGACCACGAAATCCGTACCTCCATGTGCAACGCACTGGAAGAAATGGGCCAGACCGTCGAAGTTCACCACCACGAAGTGGCGACTGCCGGCCAGAACGAAATCGGCGTGAAATTCAACACGCTGGTGAAGAAGGCTGACGAAGTCCAGACCCTGAAGTACTGCGTGCACAACGTTGCCGACGCCTACGGCCGCACCGCGACCTTCATGCCGAAGCCGCTGTATGGCGACAACGGTTCGGGCATGCACGTCCACATGTCGATTTCCAAAGACGGCAAGAACACCTTCGCCGGCGAAGGTTATGCCGGTCTGTCGGACACCGCCCTGTACTTCATCGGCGGTATCATCAAGCACGGTAAGGCCCTGAACGGCTTCACCAACCCGTCGACCAACTCCTACAAGCGTCTGGTACCAGGCTTCGAAGCCCCGGTGATGCTGGCCTACTCGGCTCGCAACCGCTCCGCCTCGATCCGTATTCCTTACGTCAACAGCCCTAAGGCTCGTCGTATCGAAGCGCGCTTCCCGGATCCGGCTGCCAACCCTTACCTGGCCTTCGCTGCATTGATGATGGCCGGCCTGGACGGTATCCAGAACAAGATCCATCCTGGCGATGCCGCGGACAAGAACCTGTATGACCTGCCGCCTGAAGAGGCCAAGGAAATCCCACAGGTTTGTGGCAGCCTGAAAGAAGCCCTGGAAGAGCTGGACAAGGGCCGCGCGTTCCTGACCAAGGGCGGCGTGTTCTCCGACGACTTCATCGATGCCTACATCGCACTGAAGAGCGAAGAAGAAATCAAGGTTCGCACCTTTGTACACCCACTGGAATATGAGCTGTACTACAGCTGCTGATCCAGTAAGCGCCGCCCCGCACGGCGTGAAATAAAAAGAGGCCTCCTTTTCGGGAGGCCTTTTTTATGGGCGCAGGTTAAGCGCATGATGCCTCGTCGCTCCCCCATAGAAGACGAGACTGCCCATGACTTTGCGCTTCAAGCTCTGCCTCGCCCTATCTGCCGCGTTGCTGGCCTCTACCGCCCAAGCCACCTCAACCCCCGCCCCTGAGGCCCTTACGCCACTGCTAAACGCCATCGGCGAACGCCTGGCGCTTGCAGACCAAGTGGCGCTGAGCAAATGGGACAGCCATAAACCCGTGGAAGACCGTCAGCGCGAGCGTGAAGTCATCGCAGCTGCCGTCGCCCAGGCACCGGCCTACAAACTGACTGGCGAAACCGTGGAAGCGTTTTTCGCTGCCCAGATTGAAGCCAACAAACTGGTGCAATACATCAACCTGTCCGACTGGGCCCTGGATGGCAAAGCTCCGGACCTCCCGCGTCCGGACCTGGTGGGACAGATTCGTCCACAACTCGACCGACTGCAAAAACGCCTGTTGCAACAACTGGCCGACTTCGCCCCCTATCGCACCGATCCGCAATGCCCACAATGGCTGGCCCGCGCCACCCACCACAACAAGCAACACCCGATACACCGACTTGCGTTGATCCGGGCGACGGCAGAGCTGTGCGTCTTCACGAAAGCTTAACGCACGCACCTACCGACAGAGTTGGGGGTAGCGACTTGGGCCAACCGCCTCCCCTGACCTATGCTGCAATCATCACTCTTGTTTTCGGTCGGTTTTTCATGGGTCGTGTTTTTCCAATCATCCTGTTGCTGTTGGCACTGCCCGCCGCCGCGCAGATCTACAAATACACCGACGCGCACGGCAACACCGCCTACAGCAACCAGCCGCCCGATGGCGTGCCGGCGCAGGCTGTGGACTTGCCGCCACTCAACAGCATCGAAACCCAAGCCCCGGCCAACCCCGAAGTACCCACGACGCCAGAAAGCACCAACGCCCCGCGCAATGCCTACGACCTGCTGGAATTGACCGACATTCCCACCGAAGAAGCCTTGCGCGCCAATAACGGCACCTTTACCGTTGGCGTCCGGGCCCAACCGCGTCTGCGAAGCCCTCATTTGTTCAGATTGCTGCTGGACGGCCAGCCCTATGGGCAACCCACCAATGTGCCGCGCCTGCAACTGGTGAATATCGACCGTGGCGAACACAGTCTTGCGGTGCAGGTCATCGATGGGGAAACGCTGGTGCAACAGAGCGAAACCGTCATCTTCACCGTGCAGCGGGTCCACGTACCATGATCCGCTGGCCGCTTGCCGTTGGCCTGCTCCTGAGCGCGATGCCGAGCCTGGCGCAGGTCTATACCTACATCGACGCCCAGGGCAACCGCGTCTTCACCGACCAGCCACGCCCCGGCAACGCGAAGAAAGTGCAACTGCCGCCCGGGAACCGGATGCAACCCCCTCCGGGCGGCACAACCCCGGCAACGACGTCTGAAGCTCCGCACCCCGAACCTTTGTTCCGTTACGAGATGCTACGTTTGTTGATTCCAGAACCGGACGCGACGATACGCAGCACATCAGGCGAAATGATCGTTACCGCCACCAGCGAGCCCGGGCTGCAAAAAGGCCATCGCTACCGTCTGCTGCTGGACGGAAAGCCCACCAGCGCACCAGGGCCCAGCCCAGTGTTTGCATTGAAAAACATCGATCGCGGCACCCACCACCTGGCCGTGGAAATCCTGGACGAACAAGATCGCATCGTCGAACGCACGGCCAACCAGCCCTTCCACATGCAGCGCATGTCCCTGGCGCAAAAGCGCCGCGTCAAACCCTGCGCCACGGCCGACTATGGGCAGCGCCCCGAATGCCCTCTGGCCGACAAGCCCGAGGAAGAAAAGAGCAGCATCCTGCCCTTCTTCTAAAGCCATCCGGGAAGGCGCACCATACTGGTGCGCAGCTACGCACCCTACCCAGATTCCAACCCATTTTGGTTCGAAACTACCCGTAAAAGCTGGCAGAACGCCACGCGAACGGGCAATAAAAAGCGATTTAAGGCTTTAAACGCTTCTTTTCGGAGCCTTGGTTTGGTTTTTGCATTTTCCTGGTATCAGCGCATTAATCGCGCGCGCAATTTGAGGGCTTGACCCCGATTGCTACGCTTTAAAAGAGGTCCTGATGACCATTAGCGACGCACTACACCGCTTGCTGCTCGACAACCTCACCACCGCGACCATCCTGCTCGACGCCGAATTGCGTCTGGAGTATATGAACCCGGCGGCAGAAATGCTCTTGGCCGTCAGCGGCCAGCGCAGTCACGGGCAATTCATCAGCGAACTGTTCACCGAGTCCGCCGAGGCGCTCAACTCCCTGCGCCAGGCCGTTGAACAGGCCCATCCGTTCACCAAGCGCGAAGCGATGCTCACCGCGCTCGCCGGCCAGACCCTTACCGTTGATTACGCAGTTACGCCAATCCTGAACAACGGCACCACGCTGCTGTTGTTGGAGGTTCATCCTCGCGATCGCCTGCTGCGTATCACCAAGGAAGAAGCCCAATTATCCAAGCAGGAAACCAGCAAGATGCTGGTGCGCGGCCTGGCCCATGAAATCAAGAATCCCCTTGGCGGCATCCGCGGCGCGGCGCAATTGCTCGCCCGGGAACTGCCGGAAGAAAGTCTCAAGGACTACACCAACGTCATCATCGAGGAAGCCGACCGCCTGCGAAACCTGGTGGACCGCATGCTCGGCTCCAACAAACTGCCGTCCCTGGCGCTGTGCAACGTCCATGAAGTGCTGGAGCGGGTCAGCAGCCTGGTGGAAGCAGAGAGCCAAGGCTGCATCACTTTGGTGCGTGACTATGACCCGAGCATTCCCGACGTCCTGATCGACCGCGAGCAGATGATCCAGGCGGTGCTGAACATCGTGCGCAACGCCATGCAAGCCATCAGCAGCCAGAACGAGCTTCGCCTGGGTCGCATCAGCCTGCGTACCCGCGCCATGCGCCAGTTCACCATCGGCCATGTACGCCATCGCCTGGTGACCAAGATCGAAATCATCGACAACGGGCCGGGCATCCCTTCGGAATTGCAGGAAACCATTTTCTTTCCCATGGTCAGCGGCCGTCCGGACGGTACCGGGCTGGGCCTGTCCATCACCCAGAACATCATCAGTCAGCACCAGGGCTTGATCGAATGTGAAAGCCACCCCGGCCACACCACTTTCTCGATCTTCCTGCCACTGGAACAAGGAGCCACATCGACATGAGCCGTAGTGAAACCGTGTGGATCGTCGATGACGACCGTTCTATCCGCTGGGTCCTGGAAAAAGCGTTGCAGCAGGAAGGCATGACCACCCAGAGCTTCGACAGCGCCGACGGAGTGATGAGCCGCCTGGCCCGTCAGCAGCCGGACGTCATCATTTCCGACATTCGCATGCCCGGCGCCAGTGGCCTGGATTTGCTGGCGCGGATTCGCGAGCAGCACCCGCGGTTGCCGGTGATCATCATGACCGCTCATTCCGACCTGGACAGCGCCGTGGCGTCCTACCAGGGCGGCGCGTTCGAATACCTGCCCAAGCCGTTCGATGTCGACGAAGCCGTATCGCTGGTCAAGCGCGCCAACCAGCACGCCCAGGAACAACAAGGCCTGGAAGAAGTGCCCGCCCTGGCCCGCACGCCGGAAATCATCGGCGAAGCGCCGGCGATGCAGGAAGTGTTTCGCGCCATCGGCCGACTGAGCCATTCCAACATCACCGTGCTGATCAACGGCGAATCGGGCACCGGTAAAGAGTTGGTTGCCCATGCCCTGCATCGCCACAGCCCACGGGCGGCGTCGCCATTCATTGCGCTGAACATGGCGGCGATTCCCAAGGACTTGATGGAATCGGAGTTGTTCGGCCATGAAAAAGGCGCCTTCACCGGCGCGGCCAACCTGCGCCGTGGACGCTTCGAACAAGCCGATGGCGGTACGCTGTTCCTCGATGAAATCGGCGACATGCCGGCCGATACCCAGACTCGCTTGCTCCGTGTCCTGGCCGACGGCGAGTTCTACCGAGTCGGCGGACATACGCCGGTCAAGGTCGACGTTCGCATCATCGCCGCCACCCATCAGAACTTGGAAACATTGGTTCACGCCGGCAAGTTCCGCGAAGACCTGTTCCATCGCCTGAACGTGATCCGCATCCACATCCCACGCCTGGCGGACCGGCGTGAAGACATCCCGACCCTGGCACGCCACTTCCTCGGCCGTGCAGCTCAGGAACTTGCGGTAGAGCCGAAGCTGCTCAAGAGTGAAACCGAGGAATACCTCAAGAACTTGCCGTGGCCGGGCAACGTGCGCCAACTGGAGAACACCTGCCGCTGGATCACCGTGATGGCGTCGGGTCGCGAAGTGCATATCAGCGACCTGCCACCGGAACTGTTGAGCCTGCCACAAGATTCGGCACCGGTGACCAACTGGGAACAGGCCCTGCGCCAATGGGCCGACCAGGCCTTGGCGCGTGGCCAATCGAGCCTGCTCGACAGCGCCGTCCCGGCCTTCGAGCGCATCATGATCGAAACCGCCCTCAAGCACACCGCCGGCCGCCGTCGCGACGCCGCCGTACTGCTGGGCTGGGGCCGCAACACCTTGACCCGCAAGATCAAGGAATTGGGCATGAAGGTCGACGGTGGCGATGATGATGAAGGGGATGAGGGCTGACAGTCCTTGGCTTTGCGCCAGCCCCCACACCCGGGGGCGATGCACCGCATCAATGCACCATGAACTGCAATTGCGCATGTAATGCGAGCGCTGAACCCAGCGCTCCGTCTCGGAAAACCAAACCCGCACAACGCAAAAGCCCCGGTTTACGGGGCTTTTCGCTTCATGGCCATCTTTTTGTGACAAATCATTCGAAACTGGCACGCCCTCTGCAATAACCCAGTCACTACCCAGTTTTGGGGACCTTGGTACAGGCAGGCCGGGGATTCCCCTCTTTTATACCGGGCTCATCGAGCCCACTGTTTTGGGGGCCTTGATACAGGCAGGTCAAGGTTTCCCTTCTTTTACACCAGGGCTGGACCTTCGCGGCGAGCCCTCCCGTTTTGGGGACCTTGGTACAGGCAGGCCGGGGATTCCCTCTTTTATTGCTCCTGGAGACGGACCTCCAGCCGCCAGCGGTCATCGACTTCGCTGCCGGCCCACTCTCCCCGCAACGGACGCGCCGCCACCAGCGTCAGCAACAAGCCCTTGTCACTCAAGCGAACCCGCCAGTTCACATCCCTGTCGTTGAGTTTGAGCTGGCCCTTCTGCGCCTTCCCCTTTGCCTGGAACAACAACGCGACCGAGCCGTCGATGATTTCCCCGTGCAGCTTGGGCTCATTGTTAAACCACGCCACCAGCGCCCCGTCGAGGACTTCGACCTGCTGCAGCTCGCTCGGCTCCGGCGTGGTGATGCGACCGATCATCAGCCCGACCATCATCCCGAAAAGCGCCAAGGAGCCCATCACCCGAGGCATTAGCTTCGAACGTCGATCGGTTTGCGGCGTAGAATGCCGCTCATCTTTATCTGCGGAGCCGTGCATGTTTCACGTCATCCTTTTTCAACCGGAAATACCACCCAATACCGGCAATGTCATCAGGCTGTGCGCCAACAGTGGCTGCCACCTGCATTTGATTGAACCGCTGGGTTTCGAGATGGACGACAAGCGCCTGCGCCGCGCCGGCCTCGACTACCACGAGTATGCCACCTTGCAGCGACACGCCGACTTGGCGAGTTGTCTTGAAAGCCTGGGGCAACCGCGTCTATTTGCCTTCACCACTAAAGGCTCTCGGCCGTTTCATGACGCCAGCTTCGTCGCCGGTGATGCATTCCTGTTCGGACCGGAAAGCCGTGGCTTGCCGGCAGAGGTGCTGGACGCACTACCGGCGGAGCAACGCTTGCGCTTGCCGATGCGCGAAGGCTGTCGGAGCCTGAACCTGTCCAACACCGTGGCGGTGGCGGTCTACGAGGCCTGGCGGCAGAACGGCTTCAGATAACCCGATTCGAATCAACCTAAGAAAAAAGCGCCTATCAAGGCGCTTTTCAAGGTTTCATCGACCGCTTACTGAACGGTCGCTTCACCTGCTTCCTGCATGCGCTGCAGCTCTTGGGCGTACAGGGCATCGAAGTTCACCGGGGCCAGCATCAGGGCCGGGAACGAACCACGAGTCACCAGGCTGTCCAGGGTTTCCCGGGCGTAGGGGAACAGGATGTTCGGGCAAAACGCGCCCAGGGTGTGGCTCATCGAAGCGGCATCCAGATTCTTGATCAGGAAGATGCCGGCCTGCTGAACCTCGGCGATGAACGCCACTTCGTCACCGTTCTTCACGGTCACCGACAGGGTCAACACCACTTCGTGGAAGTCTTCTTCCAAGGCCTTCTGGCGGGTGTTCAGGTCCAAGGCCACGCTCGGCTCCCATTGCTGGCGAAAGATCGCCGGGCTTTTCGGGGCTTCGAAGGACAGGTCGCGAACATAAATGCGCTGCAAGGAGAATTGCGGTGCGGCTTCTTCTTCGCTGGCAGCTGTGTTCTGTTGGTCAGTCATCGCAGATCCTTCTTACTTTCAGGTTCTATTAATAGGAATTCAGGCCTTGAGCAGCGCGTCGAGCTTGCCGGCGCGCTCCAGGGCGAACAGATCATCGCAACCGCCCACGTGGGTGTCGCCGATCCAGATTTGCGGCACGGAGGTACGCCCGGCCTTCTTGGTCATTTCGGCGCGCAGTTGCGGCTTGCCGTCGACCTTGATCTCTTCGAACTCTACGCCTTTGTTCTTGAGCAGCATCTTGGCTCTGGAGCAATAGGGGCAGTAATCGCTGGAATAGACAACAACGTGGGGCATCTCACTTCACCAGGGGCAGATTGTCGGCTTTCCAGCTCGCAACGCCACCGGACAGCTTGGCGGCGGTGAAGCCGGACTTCATCAGTTCGCGGGCGAGAGTGCCGGCCTGTTGGCCTTGGGAATCGACCAGGATCAGTGTCTTGGCCTTGTGCTTTTCCAGTTCGCCCACGCGTGCGATCAGTTTGTCCTGGGGAATGTTCAGCGCGCCGACAATGTGACCGGCGGCGAAATCCTTGCTCGGGCGGATATCGACCACCACGCCGGCATCCTTGTTGACCAGCGCGGTCAGCTCGCCCGTGCTCAGGCTGCGTCCGCCGCCCTGCATCGTATGGGCAACCAGCAACGCCAGCAGTACGACGAAGATACCGACGAGAATGTAGTGGTTAGTGGCAAATTCAATCAGGTGAGCAACCATCGAAGGAGGTTCCAGGGCGTTAAAATGTCGGCCAGTATACACAGCACGCAAGGCCGGCCAAACCCCGCCCGGCGGTGACGGCACCGGAACTTACCTTTAAACTGCCCGTCCCTTTTCCATCGTCTTCTTTTAATCAGCCACGAGTGGATTCCATGACTACCACGCCTAAACCTTTGGTCCTGATGATTCTGGACGGCTTCGGTCACAGTGACAGCCACGAATCCAACGCCGTGTACGCGGCGAAGAAGCCTGTCCTGGACCGTTTGTGGGCCAGCGTGCCAAACGGCTTGATCTCCGGCAGCGGCATGGACGTCGGCCTGCCAGACGGGCAGATGGGCAACTCCGAGGTCGGCCACATGAACCTCGGCGCGGGTCGCGTGGTGTATCAGGATTTCACCCGCGTGACCAAATCGATCCGCGACGGCGAGTTCTTCGAAAACCCGACCATCTGCGCAGCAGTGGACAAAGCCGTGGTCGCCGGCAAGGCCGTGCACTTCATGGGCCTGCTCTCGGACGGTGGCGTGCACAGCCACCAGGATCACCTGATCGCCATGGCCGAGCTCGCCGCCAAACGCGGCGCCACGCATATTTATCTGCACGCCTTTCTCGACGGCCGCGACACGCCGCCCAAGAGCGCCGAGTCGTCGATCAAGCTGCTGGACGACACGTTCAAGGCACTGGGCAAGGGCCGGATCGCCAGCCTGATCGGCCGCTACTTTGCCATGGACCGCGATAACCGCTGGGACCGCGTCGCCCAGGCCTACAACCTGATCGTCGACGGCAGCTCCGAATTCAATGCCGCCTCCGCCCAGGAAGGCCTGCAAGCTGCCTACGAGCGCGGCGAAAGCGATGAATTCGTCAAGGCCACCACCATCGGCGAGCCGGTGAAGGTTGAAGACGGCGACGCCGTGGTGTTCATGAATTTTCGCGCCGACCGCGCCCGCGAGCTGACCCGCGTCTTTGTCGAAGACGGCTTCAAGGAGTTCGAGCGCGCCCGCCAGCCAAAACTGGCCGGCTTCGTGATGCTGACCCAATACGCCGCCAGCATCCCTGCGCCATCGGCCTTCGCCGCCGGCAGCCTGGAAAACGTGTTGGGCGACTACTTGGCGAAAAACGGCAAGACCCAGCTGCGCATCGCCGAAACCGAAAAGTACGCCCACGTGACGTTCTTTTTCTCCGGTGGTCGTGAAGAACCCTTCCCGGGCGAAGAGCGCATCCTGATCCCATCGCCGAAAGTCGCCACCTACGACCTGCAACCGGAAATGAGCGCGCCGGAAGTAACAGACCGCATCGTCGACGCCATCGAAAACCAGCGCTATGACGTGATCGTGGTGAACTACGCCAACGGCGACATGGTGGGCCACAGCGGCGTATTCGACGCGGCGGTCAAGGCCGTGGAATGCCTCGATGCCTGCGTCGGTCGCATCGTTGACGCGCTGGAAAAAGTCGGCGGCGAAGCCCTGATCACCGCCGACCACGGTAACGTCGAGCAAATGTCCGACGAGTCCACCGGTCAGGCCCACACCGCCCACACCACCGAGCCGGTGCCGTTCATCTATGTCGGCAAGCGTGACTTCAAGGTCCGCGACGGCGGCGTGCTGGCTGACGTCGCCCCAACGATGCTGATGCTGCTGGGCATGGAAAAACCGGCGGAGATGACCGGCACGTCGATCCTGGTCTGACCAACGCCCCGATGCGGGAGCAAGGTTGCTCCCGCATCGGTCCAGGTGTTTTTTCGGCCAGTTATCACACAGCCCCAAATGGGCGTTTTTTTTGCAGCGTGGGGCGGGCATACTAGGCCGTCCCTTTCCCTGGTGTCGCCCGCCTCTATGCTTCGCGTCCTGATAGCCCTTGCTCTGACCTGCCTGCTCCAACCGGCCTTCGCTGACGAGCGCGCGCAAACCCAACAACAGTTGGACGCCACGCGTCAGGACATTGCCGAGCTGAAAAAACTGCTGAACAAGCTGCAGGAAGAGAAATCCAGCGTACAGAAAGACCTGCGCGGCACCGAGACCGAGATGGGCAAGCTGGAGAAGCAGGTCGACGCCTTGCAGAAAGAGCTGAAGAAAAGCGAATCCGAGCTGCAACGGCTCGATGGAGAGAAAAAAAAACTCCAGAGCGCGCGCACTGAACAGCAAAAGCTGATCGCCATCCAGGCCCGGGCCGCCTACCAGAACGGTCGCCAGGAATATCTCAAGCTGTTGCTCAACCAGCAGAACCCCGAGAAGTTTGCCCGTACCCTCACCTATTACGACTACCTGAGCCAGGCACGCCTGGAACAACTCAAGAGCTTCAACGAAACCCTGCGCCAACTGGCCAATGTCGAAAAAGACATCGAGTTGCAGCAAGCCCAGTTATTGGTTCAGAAAAGCAGCCTCGACACCCAGCGTGAAGAACTCGAGAAGGTCCGCAAGGAGCGCCAGGTCGCCCTGGCCAAGCTCAACGACGACGTGAAGGCTCGCGACAGCAAGCTCAAGGCCCGCGAGCAGGACCAGGCCGAACTGGCCAATGTATTGAAGACCATTGAGGAAACCCTGGCCCGCCAGGCTCGGGAGGCGGAAGAAGCGCGCCAGAAAGCGCTGATCGCCCAGCAGGAAGCCGAAAAAAAGCGTTTACGTGAATCCCAGGCCGACGCTGATGCCGGCGAAGCACCGCGCAAATCGGCAAAATCCAGCCCCGGCGCACTGGTTTCCAGTGATGGCGAAACCTTCGGCGGCGCTTTTGGTTCGGCTCGAGGCAAACTTCCATGGCCAGTCAATGGTCGATTACTTGCGCGCTTCGGTGAAACCCGCGGCGACGACACTCGCACCAAATGGGACGGCGTGATGATCAGCGCCTCCGCCGGTAGCCAGGTGCACGCCGTACATGGCGGGCGCGTGGTGTTTGCCGACTGGCTGCGCGGTGCCGGCCTGCTGGTGATCCTGGATCACGGCAACGGATACCTGAGCCTTTATGGCCATAATCAGACGCTGCTCAAGTCGGCGGGGGATGTGGTCAAGGCCGGCGAGTCCATCTCCACGGTCGGCAACAGTGGCGGGCAGGACACGCCAGCACTGTATTTTGCTATTCGCCAGCAGGGTCGCCCAAGTGATCCGGCCCAATGGTGTCGTGCGCAAGGATAAGCGCGCCCATCCAACTCAGGAGTTCGTTCGACATGCTGCATTTGTCCCGCCTCACCTCGCTGGCCCTGACGATCGCCCTCGTGATCGGTGCGCCCCTGGCTTTCGCCGCGCAACCTGCGCCGTCGCCAACAACCGCCACGACCGTTACTACCAAGGCGCCGCTGCCATTGGATGAGCTGCGCACCTTCGCCGAAGTCATGGATCGGATCAAAGCCGCGTATGTGGAACCGGTGGACGACAAGATGCTGCTGGAGAACGCCATCAAAGGCATGCTAAGCAACCTCGACCCGCACTCCGCCTACCTGGGCCCTGAAGATTTCGCCGAGCTGCAGGAAAGCACCAGCGGCGAATTCGGCGGCCTCGGGATCGAGGTCGGCAGCGAAGACGGTTTCGTCAAGGTGGTCTCGCCAATCGACGACACGCCTGCCTCCAAGGCCGGCATCCAGGCTGGCGACTTCATCGTCAAGATCAACGGCCAGCCGACTCGCGGCCAGAGCATGACCGAAGCCGTGGACAAGATGCGCGGCAAGATCGGCGAAAAAATCACCCTGACCCTGGTGCGCGACGGTGGTACGCCATTCGACGTGACGTTGACCCGCGCCGTCATCCAGGTCAAAAGTGTGAAAAGCCAGTTGCTGGAATCGGGCTACGGCTACATCCGTATCACCCAGTTCCAGGTCAAGACCGGCGAAGAAGTCGCCAAGTCCCTGGCCAAGCTGCGCAAGGACAACGGCAAGAAACTCAACGGCCTGGTCCTGGACCTGCGCAACAACCCCGGCGGCGTCCTGCAATCGGCCGTGGAAGTGGTTGACCACTTCATCACCAAGGGCCTGATCGTCTACACCAAGGGCCGCATCGCCAATTCCGAGCTGCGCTTCTCGGCCACCGGCAACGACCTGAGCGAAGCTGTGCCGCTGGTGGTGCTGATCAACGGCGGCAGCGCCTCGGCATCGGAAATCGTCGCCGGCGCCCTGCAGGATCAGAAGCGCGGCGTGGTCATGGGCACAACCAGCTTCGGCAAGGGTTCGGTACAGACCGTGTTGCCGCTGAACAACGATCGTGCCCTGAAGATCACCACCGCGTTGTACTTCACGCCCAACGGCCGCTCCATCCAGGCCCAGGGCATCGTCCCGGACATCGAAGTGCGCAAGGCCAAGATCACCAGCGAGGCGGACAGCGAATACTTCAAGGAAGCCGACCTGCAAGGTCACCTGGGTAATGGCAATGGCGGCACCGACAAACCGACCGGCTCCGGCGCCAAGGCCAAGCCAATGCCGCAGGATGACGATTATCAGTTGGCCCAGGCCTTGAGCTTGCTCAAGGGGTTGAACATCACGTCCGGCCGCTGAGATGGTCCTGAGATTTACCTTCGTCCTGCTGTGCCTGCTGGCGGGGGCCGTTAACGCGGCGCCCGCCACTCCTTCTTCGCCGCACAAGGTGTACCTGAGCCTGATCATCGACGACCTGGGGCAAAACCTGCCCCGGGATCGCCAGGTACTTGCCCTCCCCGGTCCGGTCACCGCCGCGATCATGCCCGACACGCCCCACGCCGCCGAAGTCGCCCGCGAAGCCCATCGCGCCGGCAAGCTGGTCATGTTGCATATGCCTATGGACCCGGCCACCGGGCCGTTCGCCTGGCATCCGGAACTGCCCATCGAAGAACTGGGCAGGCGCCTCGACGCCGCGTTCGCTGCCGTGCCCTACACCAGTGGCATCAACAACCACATGGGTAGCCGCATGACCACCCAGCCCCAAGCCATGGCGTGGCTGATGGCGAATTTGCAGCAGCGTCACAAGTTCTTTGTCGACAGCCGCACCAGCGCCCGGACAGTCGCCGCCGCCGAAGCGCAAAAGATCGGCCTCGCCAGCGTGTCACGGGATGTATTCCTGGATGACGAGCGTACCGAAGCGGCCATTGCCGGCCAGCTTCAAGTCGCCATCGAATTGGCTCGTCGGCAGGGCTCGGCGGTGATGATCGGGCATCCCTATCCGCAGACCCTCGCCGTGCTCGAACGCGAACTGCCTCGGCTCAAGGCCCAGGGCATCGAGTGGATCGACCTAAAGTCGATGATCAGCCTGCGCAGCAATCAGGCGATGGCCGGGCACGGGAAGGATGGGGTTTATCGGTAGCCAGTGAGGCTGGCGCGACTCTCAGAGATACCGCGCCATGATCGCATCCACCGCACCTTCCTTGCGCAATTCATCCAAGGCCTTCTGCAACCGGGCGACCACCTCGTCCGGTACGTCCTTGTTCAACGCCAAGTACAGCTCGGCGCTGTTGAATCGCAATACGGTCCGCAGATCGCTGACGCCTTCCTGGCGCGCCAGGTAACGGCCAGCAGGGTCGCCGGTAGCCCACAGGTCGATCTGGCCCTTCATCAGCTTTCTAGCGTTGTCCTGGTCGCGCAACACAACGATCGGGTTCAAACCCTGCTTGGCCAACGTCTCGGCAATCGCATCGCCCTTGTAGGCACCGATCTTGTATTGGCGCGCTTGATCCAGCGAGTCGAGGGTGATCTTGCTGTCAGTCTTGGCGAGCATGACCCAGTCGTCCGGGCCGATGGGACCGACCCATTTGAAGAGTTTCTCGCGCTCCGGCAACCGCGCCATGACGAACACACCGTAGCCCGGGTTTTCCAAGGCGAGTTTGTAGATCCGTTCCCAGGGAAAACGTAGCGTCAGGCTGTAGGAAATATCGGCGCGCTTGAATATTTCGCGGACGATATCCACGGCAATGCCATGGATATTTCCGTCTTGGGCGAAGTTCTTGCCGTTCTTGGCCATGTTGTACGGTGGGAAGTTTTCCGTCAGCAGCACCAGCGAGGTGTCTGTGGCGCGGGCGGTGCCGGCGAGCAGCAACGTGGCACCGGCAAAGGCAAGAACAAGGCGTTTGAGCATGTCGGGCTACCGCAATCCATGGTGGACCCAAGAGTGCCTCGGGCCCGTCATGGTGTCCAGCGGTCAGCGAATGCAGATACCGCGCTGCGCCATATAGGCCTTGGCTTCCGGCACGGTGTATTCGCCGAAGTGGAAAATACTCGCCGCCAGCACTGCACTGGCATGGCCTTCCAGGATGCCGTCGGCCAGGTGCTGCAGGTTGCCGACGCCGCCGGAAGCGATCACCGGGATGCCCAAGGCATCGCTGATGGCGCGGGTGACGCCGAGGTCGAAGCCGTTTTTCATGCCGTCCTGGTCCATGCTGGTCAGCAGGATTTCACCCGCCCCGAGGCCTTCCATTTTCTTCGCCCACTCGACAGCATCCAGGCCTGTGGGTTTGCGCCCGCCGTGGGTGAAGATTTCCCAGCGCGGGGTTTCGCCGGGGCCGGAGACCTTCTTCGCATCAATGGCCACGACGATGCACTGCGAGCCGAAATGCTGGGCCGCTTCGCCAACGAATTCCGGGTTGAAAACCGCCGCCGTGTTGATCGACACCTTGTCCGCACCGGCATTGAGCAGGTTGCGGATGTCCTGCACGGTGCGCACGCCACCGCCCACGGTCAACGGGATGAATACCTGGCTGGCCATGCGCTCGACGGTATGCAGCGTGGTGTCGCGGCCATCGACGCTGGCCGTGATGTCGAGGAAGGTAATCTCGTCGGCACCCTGCTCGTCGTAACGACGGGCGATTTCCACCGGGTCGCCGGCATCACGGATGTTCTCGAACTTGACGCCCTTGACCACCCGGCCGTTGTCCACATCGAGGCAGGGAATGATGCGTTTTGCTAATGCCATGGTTAGTCCTCGAGTTGCAAGCTTCAAGCTTCAAGCTGCAAGAAAAAGCGGATGCGGTCGCGCTTCAACTTGCAGCTTGCAGCTTAGAGCTTAGAGCTGGCCGCATAGCCATCACAAAAAGCTTGGGCTTCTGCCACATCCAGTGTGCCCTCATAAATCGCGCGGCCCGTAATCGCCCCAATGATGCCTGGCGCCTTGGCGTCGAGCAGTGCCTTGATGTCACCCAGGTTATGGATGCCGCCAGAGGCGATCACCGGGATCTTGGTGGCGGCGGCCAGCGCAGCGGTGAACGGGACATTGCAGCCCTGCATCATGCCGTCTTTGGCGATGTCGGTGTAGACGATGGCAGACACGCCGTCGGCTTCGAAACGCTTGGCCAGGTCGATCACCTGTACGGTGCTGACTTCAGCCCAGCCGTCGGTTGCGACAAAACCGTCCTTGGCGTCGAGGCCGACGATGACCTTGCCCGGGAAGGCGCGGCAGGCTTCGGCGACGAACGCCGGGTCTTTCACGGCCTTGGTCCCGATGATCACGTAGCTCACACCGGCCTTGACGTAGTGCTCGATGGTTTCCAGCGAGCGAATGCCGCCGCCGATCTGGATCGGCAGGTTCGGGTAGCGCTTGGCAATGGCCGTGACCACCTCGCCATTAACCGGCTGGCCTTCGAAGGCGCCGTTCAGGTCGACCAGATGCAGGCGACGGCAGCCGCCCTCTACCCACTTGGCGGCCATGCTCACCGGGTCATCGGAAAACACCGTGGAGTCTTCCATGCGGCCCTGGCGCAGACGCACGCAAGCGCCGTCCTTGAGATCGATAGCGGGGATAATTAGCATGCTTTTCCTTCGTCAAAGAGCTGCAAGCTGCAAGCCATAAGCTGCAAGCAGGCACGCATTTCAATACTTGCAGCTTCAAGCTTGAAGCTTGCCGCTGCTCTAATTCTTCTCAAGCGCCCACAAGTCGCTTTCAATGCTTTCGAACCTTTCTTTAAGGTGCGTCTGCACATCGAAAATCGCCCTGTTGTAATAGTGCGGAGCAATTTCGCGGGTAAACAGGTCAAGAATTTCCGCCGCTTCGAACGAACCCAAGTCCAGCTCGAAACGCTCCTTCATGAACCGCTGGATCTTGCGGTTCGCTTCACTCTCCTGCTCGGGCGTGAGGGTGAGGATCGGCGGTTTCTTGCGCGCCATTACCAGCGCCCGTCCCACGCAGCAAAGTTCTGCAACAGCTGCAGGCCATGGGTATGGCTCTTCTCCGGGTGGAACTGCACGGCGAAGCGCGAGCCGTCGGCCAGGGCCGCGGCGAAATCGACGCCATAGTGACCGCCGCCCACCACCTGCCGGGCGTTGCCGGCGGCGATGTAGTAGCTGTGCACGAAGTAGAAGCGCGCCAGGTCCGGGATGTCGTGCCACAGCGGATGATTCACCGTCTGCTTCACTTCGTTCCAGCCCATGTGCGGGACCTTCAAATGCTCGCCGTCTTCATGCAGGCCCTTGCCAAAGAACTTCACCTGGCCGGGAAACAGCGAGATGCAATCGACACCGTCGTTCTCCTCGCTGCGATCGAGCAAGGCTTGCATGCCGACACAGATGCCTAGAAACGGGCGGTCCTGACTGACTTCGTGCACCAGTTTGTCAAAACCCAAGCGACGAATCTCGGCCATGCAGTCGCGAATCGCGCCGACGCCGGGGAACACCACCCGGTCGGCTTCACGAATCACATCGGCATCGCTGGTGATCAGCACCTTTCCGGCGCCCACGTGCTCGAGGGCTTTCGCCACCGAGTGCAGGTTGCCCATGCCGTAGTCGATAACCGCGACCGTCTGCATTACAGGACGCCCTTGGTGGAAGGCATCTGGCCGGCCATGCGGTCATCGAGCTCCACAGCCATGCGCAGCGCGCGGCCGAACGCCTTGAACACGGTTTCGATCTGGTGGTGGGTGTTGTGCCCGCGCAGGTTGTCGATGTGCAGGGTCACGTTGGCGTGGTTGACGAAGCCCTGGAAGAATTCCTGGAACAGGTCAACGTCGAAGCCGCCGACAGTGGCACGGGTGTAAGGCACGTGCATCTGCAGGCCAGGACGGCCGGAGAAGTCGATGACCACGCGCGACAGCGCCTCATCGAGCGGCACGTAGGCATGGCCATAGCGACGGATGCCCTTCTTGTCGCCGATGGCCTTGGTAAAGGCCTGGCCCAAAGTGATACCGACATCTTCCACCGTGTGGTGGTCGTCGATATGCAGGTCGCCCTTGCTGACGATGTCCAGGTCGATCAGCCCGTGACGGGCGATCTGGTCGAGCATGTGCTCAAGAAAAGGCACGCCGATATCAAATCGGGCCTTTCCGGTGCCATCCAGGTTGATCGAGGCTTTGATCTGGGTTTCCAGAGTGTCGCGCTCGACAGACGCCTTACGTTCGGCCATCACCAGCTCCGCAAAATCATTGGGCGAAAAAGGCAGCCATTATAGGGGCGCGAGCGGCAAACAGAAACACAGGAGGTGACATCACTGACGGGCTGAATCCCGGGCTGTCTGTGATAGACATGTCCATACAAGCCATCCCGTTTGAAATGTGCTCCGTCGACACAGCGTCCGCGAACGTCTCATCCAAGACGCATATATCTGAAGTGGACTGGGCCCGTCGCGGCAATGGTGGTATTTGCGGTGCGATGCAGAACTCCCAAACCTGGTTCGTCGCCCCCACGGAATCCTGCAAATACCGTGCGCTTCCCAACAGGAGGTACGCGCAATTCAACTTCAGTCTCAGTTGAGTCCCCGGTTCGCCCCATCACCAATCTGACGTTTTGCCCGGCACGCGGGGGATGAGGCAACTCAAAGTTACCCGGCTGACCTCCCAAGTCCTCGCCAAGCGACCAGATTTTCCTGACGCCATCGACAAAGAACCGAGGACGCTCCAGCAAAGCTGCAAGCAATGAAGCTAGCTGGCTCTGCGTTGAGACATAAAAGGTACAGTCCACCAGACGTAGATCGCATTGTTCATCTGCGACGACCAAGTCTTTTCCATCTTTACTATCAACCACAAGCACGCCGTAGGCCTGGAGCAAGACGGGTGCAGCGGGGGCTTGAGTACCGGAACAGTCGAGCCTGGAGAGGCAACCGCCCGTCACTGTGTATTCACCGGGAGCCTGTGGTTTGAAGGCAATCCCGTCTTGTTGGCCAACACCACGACAATTCCTTATGGATGCAACGACTCGAAAAGCCGCGGCATCGCCCAAGGTGGAAATGCTCTCACCGACAATATTTTCGAGGTCAAGCTTGAGTGGGAACTTCCCAACTTTTGAAGGGGTTCTGCCATTCAGATTCACTTCTACGGTAAGTCCGGCACCGTGGGCATTGTGAAGCGTGAACTCTTCGCAGATTGCAACGGGTGTCCCGCTGAACTGAATGTTGCCGGGACTGATCCAGAGCCGTTGGGGTGTAGTTAATTGGGATCTGAATTCCAGGCCATCCACCATAATCCTGCGCCAAAACCGGTATTCGATGGGGCTTCCAGCGGGCTTTTCCGTACCTAAACTTTGATGGTGCTTAAGCAGCTCCAGATCACCGACCGCCTTGTCGGTGATAATAGTGATGTTACGCATCAGGAGATCACCATCGCAGAAGCCCCCCGTGTCATGCCTTGCCTTCACAAAGGCGTCACTGCGACTGGTCGTCCTTCGGGCGAGGAAAATCACCGTGTCAAGATCCAAGTTACCGAGCGCGGTCAAGAAAACGCCAGCTTGCCCCACCACCATGTTTCTCAGACGCAACCATTCCATGAATGGCTGATGGAAGTCGACCCGACTGAGCACCCCATCTCGGTAAGTAACCCGTTGACAAAGATTACTACCGGTAGCCCCCCATCCCTCTCCGTCAGCACGGGGTGTTATGTCGATGTCGTAGCAGGAACCGAGTTGAAAACTGTATGCATAATCGGAATTTATAGTACGGATTACCCACTGCATTTCCACGCGGGCCTTGACGTGACAACACTCCAGAAACATAACGTAGGTCGGATTTCTGGGTGTATACACACTCTCGTCTTGAATGAAGCGCACATCCAGGTCGAGCAAGCTGGTGCTCACACGTACATATTCATTCGAAACGCTGTTATTGCGAATATCGAGGGTCAGCCCTTTAACCGAGCGGCGTCGACCCTCCACCCGAAAAACTTTGACGGCAGAAACGCCGACACCGGCCAAAGAATACCTGAGCGGCGACGACACTATGCCATCCTTGTAGACCCTGTTTAGCTCAATCCGCTTCTTTATCTCCGAACGATACCTGTAAAAATCCTGCTCGGAAGTAATGATGACGAAGCTGTCGCTGACTTCAGGACAATCACTCCATCCAGAGAAGTAAGATGACCCGACCTCCAAATCTTCAGAACTCATCAACTTACCGACCACCGATGAATCGGGCCCATACGTCACACTGTCATGCTTGCGTCCAAAAACAAAACGTCCAGACCACGTCGAACAATCAAATGTAGCCCCGGAAAAATCACAATCGGTGGTTAACTCAACGGTGCCCGTCCCTGAAAGCTTGAACCTGCCCCTCGCGACCAAGGTTGCCTCAGCGTCGTTCGCAGCGCGCGCGGCTTTTTGCAGCGCGAGCAGGCAATCCTCTGCTCCCGTAGGATCCGCGCCGAACGCTGAAATCGACATTCGCTCCGACGCACCTGGAAGTACGCAAAGTTTCAAACCAGCAGCGGTCACAAGATCATATGCGTCTAGCTCTGCGACAACTTTGTATCGAAAGCCTTGCGCCAGAATAATATCCCCAACAGATACTGCTGAATAATCAACCTCTGTATCCTCCAGCATCACTGAGACTGAATCGAACAAACTTCCGATTCGCGCTGATAAACCGCGTACGAATTTTCTTTCGGTGATTGAACCATCTGGAATTTCTTCCCTTTCGCCATTCATAAATAAATCACCTAAGTGTTCAACATGAGAGACGAAACCTTACTCAAGAACAATGCAGAAAACCCAATAAAAATGATGCTATACAAAACAAAGATTCGATCGGATCGAATATAGATACAACTGTCAGATCCTACAGGTGCGACAAACGGTCCTCCAATGTTGCTCTGATCTGATGCCAACCCTAAAACAAATGTGGGAGCGGGCTTGCTCGCGAAGAGGGAGTGTCAGTTGACATAAATGCCTACTGACCCACCGCTTTCGCGAGCAAGCCCGCTCCCACATTTAGGGTTGCCCTGGCCTGATAGCCAGGGCAACTGTCTTAGCGGAACAACACCGCTGTCTTCTGCAAGGTTACCCACACACCCCACGCCAACGGAATGCCCACCACCAGCCAGGCGGCGATCGCCAGGGGCTTGGTGCCCGCTGCGGCTTTCCATTCCAGCGAAGTGGTGCTGTCGGCGCCCTTGTCATGGCCCAGCGCCTGTTCGGCGGCCAGTTCGGCGTCGGTCATGAAGTACTTGTCGGCGACCGGGCGAACCATCAGGTTGCACAGGAAGCCCAGTACCAGCAGGCCGGCGAGGATATACAGGGTGATGTCATAGGCCGCGGCGCGTTCAACGCCGATGCTCAACTGATATTCACGCAGGTAGTTCACCAGTACCGGACCCAGCACGCCTGCCGCAGCCCAAGCAGTCAACAGGCGACCGTGGATTGCACCGACCATTTGCGTACCGAACAGGTCCGCCAGGTAGGCTGGCACGGTGGCGAAACCGCCGCCGTACATCGACAGGATGATGCAGAACGCCGCCACGAACAGCGCGACGCTGCCCAGGTGACCGAGGTTCGGGATCAGCGCGTACAGGGCAAAGCCCAGGGCGAAGAACACGAAATAGGTGTTTTTACGGCCCAGGTAGTCCGAGAAGGACGCCCAGAAGAACCGGCCGCCGATGTTGAACAGGCTCAACAGACCGGTGAAACCGGCCGCGATGGCCGCGATCTGGCCCAGTTGCACCGCGTCCAGCTGACCGAACGGCAGGTCATTGCCGAGCAGCTTGCCGCCAAACACTTCCTGCAACAGTGGCGAAGCCATGCCCAGGATACCGATACCGGCAGATACGTTCAGGCACAGCACCAGCCATACCAGACGGAATTGCGGGGTTTTCCAGGCGACGTTCACGTGAACGTGGCGATGGGTGATCATCGCGTTCGCGGCTTTCTTCGGCGCCGGGGTCCAGCCTTCAGGCTTCCAGCCGGTGGGCGGCACGCGGTACGACAAGGCGCCACCGATCATGAACACGAAGTAGATCGCGGCCATGACCAGGAAGCTCTGCCAGACGCCCACGCCAGTCGGCGAAGCGAAGTGGCTCATCAGCGCCGCAGCCAGCGGAGCACCGACCATCGCGCCACCGCCGAAGCCCATGATTGCCATGCCGGTCGCCATGCCGCGCTTGTCCGGGAACCACTTGATCAGGGTCGACACCGGCGAGATGTAGCCCAGGCCCAGGCCGATACCACCGATCACCCCGGAACCGACCCACATCAGCCAGATCTGGTGGGTATAGATACCCAGCGCGGAAATCAGCAGGCCACCGCACCAGCACAAGGCCGATACAACGCCGGCCTTGCGTGGCCCGGCGTGTTCCAGCCAGCCGCCCCAGATGGCTGCCGAGCAACCCAGGAAGATGAAGAACAGGGTGTAGATCCAGCCGAGCATCGAGATCGGCCAGTCACATTGGGACGAAAAGACTTGCGAGATAAAGCTCATATCTGGCGCACAGGCCACAGGCTTGGTGATACCCAAGGCCTTGGACAGTGGCAACCAGAACACCGAGAAGCCGTAGGCCATGCCGATGCAGAGGTGAATGGCCAGTGCGGCCGGTGGAACCAGCCAGCGGTTGAAACCCGGCTTGGCGATGATGCGCTCCTTGGAGAGGAACGCTGGCTGGTCGGCAATGCCGTCCGCCGTGATGCTCGTGCTCATTGTGTATCCCCCAGTTATTGGAATGGTTCGCCAGCCATGCATCACCCTCAGCCTCCATTGCACGCAGGCATGGCTGTATTTTTGTGGTGAAGCTCCATTTTAGTGCGACATCACGTCACAGAAGGACGGGCGAACTGACAAAGGTTAACATTTGCTAGTGACAGAAAAACCAAAGTGATATCACCTTTTTCCTGTCACTCGTCTTATCGCGCCTCCGCCCGCTTTCTGTAGGGGTTAATTCGTTTATATTTCAGGATTTTCCATGCCTATCGTTGTCGAGCACCTGAATGACGCCACTGGTCAGGATCAGCAGGACCTGCAGAAAATCTACCAGGACGCCCCAACCTGGCTGTTGGAACCGTTCTACGATGCAGCGCAATTGATCAGCGCTTGCCTGGCAGAAGGCTCGCTGATCGCGGCCCGTTTCAATGATCGGCTGCTCGGTGCGGCACGCCTTCAACGGCACCAGGACGCCTGGCACTTGTCACAGATGTGCGTGCGAAAAATCACCCGCCGCCGTGGCGTGGCCGAGCGGTTGGTGATCGAAGCGCTGAGGATGGCCCGGCACGAACATGTCGAGCTTCGACTCTCGGCACCGGCCGGGCACTTGGAGGCCCAGGCATTGGCGGCGAAGCTTAAGTTGCCCTTGGATGTTGGCTAGCCAGGTCTACGCCCGGCAGGTCTACGGCAAGACAGATCACCCAACGCTCCATCGACCCGGGACGTTATACTCCCGGGCAAAATTTGAACTCAACCTACAAGGATTCGCCCATGAAAGCGTTCGGCAAAATCCTGGGTCTGGTACTTCTCGGGCTGTTGCTGATCATTGTGGCCCTGGGCTTTGCCCTGACCCACCTCTTCGATCCCAACGACTATAAGGAAGAGATCCGCCAGATAGCCCGCGACAAGGCCCACATTGAGCTGACACTCAATGGGGACATTGGCTGGAGCCTGTTTCCGTGGCTGGGTCTTGAACTGCACGAAGCCAGCGTCGCCACCCTGGCCAACCCCACGCAACCTTTCGCCGACCTGCAGATGCTTGGACTGTCAGTCCGGGTCATGCCGCTGCTGCGCCGCGAAGTGCAGATGAGCGATGTCCGCGTTGAAGGCTTGAATCTGCGACTCAACCGCGACAAGAGCGGCCATGGCAATTGGGAAGACATCGGCAAGGCTCCCGCGGTCGCATCGACCACAGACACGCCGGCTCCCGTCGAGCAACCATCCCCGCCTGCCAGCACACCGGCGGAAAAACCGGCCCAGCCAACCCGCCTGGACATCGACAGCCTGACCGTGAACAACGCGCGGGTGGAATACACCGACGAGCAGACCGGCAAGCAGTTCACCGCCGAAAGCATCCAGCTGAGCACCGGACCGATCCACGACTCCACCAACATCCCGGTTACCCTCACGGCTTTCCTGTCCAGCAACCAGCCTGCCGTTCGCGTGCGCACCGAAGTGACAGGCCAACTGCGCTTCGAGCGCGCCGTGCAACGCTACCGGTTCGAGGACCTGAAACTGTCTGGCGAAGCCACGGGAGACCCGTTGCAAGGCAAGACGGTAAGTTTCGCGGCACAGGGGCAACTTTCCCTGGATAAAGCGGCAAACGTCGCCGAATGGACCGGACTCAAGCTTTCCTTGAATCAACTGCGCGCCCTCGGCGAGCTGAAAGTCAACGATCTCGACAAAACGCCGCAATTGAACGGCGGCATTTCGATCGCCTCGTTCGATCTGGCGAAATTCGTCGACAGTGTCGGTCAGAAAATGCCCGCCATGGCTGAAGGCAGCCTGAGCAAGATCGAACTGGCGAGCCGCATTGCAGCGACGCCAAGCAGCGTCGAGCTCAACGACATCAACCTCAAGATCGACGACAGCACCTTCAACGGTCGCATCGCCGTGGAAGACATCGCCAAGCAATCCCTGCGTGCCCAGCTCAAGGCCGACACGTTCAATGTCGATCGCTACCTGCCGCCAAAATCCGCCGAAGCCGACAGCTCCAAGGCCGCCCGCGAGGCCGAGGTCAGCAACACCGAGGCCAGCGCCATGGCTGGCGCCGGCAGCACACCATTGCCAAGCGCCCCGACCCAAGGCGCCTGGAGCAACGACCGGCTCTTTCCGGTGGAGCGCCTGAGCAAGCTGGACGTCAATGCCGACCTGACTTTCGGCCAGCTGACCCTCGACAAGCTGCCCATCCAGAATGCCTCCCTCAAGGCCAACGGCCAAGGCGGCCTGCTGACCTTGGAGAACCTGCGTGGCGATCTGTACAACGGCAACTTCGAAGCCAAGGGCACCCTGGATGTACGCCAGCCCACGCCGCAGCTGGGCCTGCAAACCCGCATCAATCGCGTGCCAGCGGAAAAAATCATCGAAAGCCAGGGTAAGAATCCCCCCGTCAAGGGCCTGGTGACACTCAACAGCGCCGTGACCGCCAGCGGCAACAGCCAGAAAGCCCTGATCGACAGCCTCAACGGCAAAGCCGGGTTCGTCATCAACGATGGCATGCTGCTCAACGCCAACCTTGAACAGCAATTGTGCAAAGGCATCGCCACGCTGAACCGCAAATCCCTCAGTGGCGAACCGCGAGGCAAGGACACGCCATTCCAGCAGCTCAACGGCAATCTTACTTTCAACAACGGCGTTGCCAGCAACCCGGACCTGAAAGTGCGCATTCCCGGGATGATGGTCAATGGTAACGGTGACATCGACTTGCGCGTACTGGGCATGGACTACCGCGTCGGCGTCATCGTCGAAGGCGACAAGAGCGACATGCCCGATCCGGCCTGCCAGGTCAACGAACGCTACGTCGATGTCGAATGGCCGTTGCGCTGCCGAGGTCCGCTGGAATTGGGCGCGAAAGCCTGCCGCCTGGACAACGATGGCCTGGGCAAGGTTGCGGCGAAACTGGCCGGCGACCGCCTCGGCGACAAAATTGACGAGAAGCTGGGCGACAAGGTCAGCCCCGAGTTGAAAGACGCGCTCAAGGGGCTGTTCAAGCGATGACATCCGAGCAGTTTTCCGTCGCGGTCCTGGACTGGTTCGACCGCCATGGGCGCCATGACCTGCCCTGGCAACAGGGCATTACCCCGTATCGGGTGTGGGTCTCTGAAATCATGTTGCAGCAAACCCAGGTCAGCACCGTGCTCAATTATTTCGACCGGTTCATGGCGTCCCTGCCCACCGTCCAGGCTCTCGCGGCCGCGCCGGAGGATGAAGTACTGCACCTGTGGACGGGACTGGGCTACTACACACGTGCGCGCAATTTGCAGAAAACCGCGAAAATTGTCGTCGAGCAATATGGCGGCGAATTCCCCCGGGATGTGGAAAAGCTCACCGAGCTGCCAGGGATCGGCCTATCGACCGCGGGTGCCATCGCCAGCATCAGCATGGGTCTTCGGGCGCCGATCCTCGACGGCAATGTCAAACGGGTGCTGGCGCGCTTTACCGCTCAAGAGGGCTACCCGGGCGAACCCAAGGTGGCGAAACAGCTTTGGGCCACTGCCGAGCGTTTCACCCCCCAGGATAGAGTCAACGCCTACACCCAGGCGATGATGGACCTGGGTGCCACACTTTGTACCCGCAGCAAACCCAGCTGCCTGTTCTGCCCGCTGAAGCAAGGCTGCGAAGCCCACATGCTGGGCCTGGAGACACGTTATCCGATTCCCAAGCCACGCAAGGAAGTGCCGAAGAAGCGCACCTTGATGCCCATGCTGGCCAATCGCGAAGGCGCCATCTTGCTTTACCGCCGCCCTTCCATCGGTTTATGGGGCGGCTTGTGGAGCCTGCCGGAACTCGATGACCTCGATGATCTGCAACACCTGGCCCTGCAACATTCATTGGAGCTAGGCCAGCAACAGCAAATGCCAAGCCTGATACACACCTTCAGCCACTTCCAGTTGGCAATCGAGCCCTGGCTGGTCCGGGTCCGGGAAACCGGCCATCTCGTGGCCGAGGCCGACTGGCTCTGGTATAACCTCGCCACCCCGCCGCGCCTGGGCCTCGCCGCCCCGGTGAAAACCTTGCTTGAACGCGCGGCCGCCGTATTGAACGCAGGAGAGTTGCAATGACCCGCACCATCATGTGCCGCAAGTACAAAGAACAACTGGAAGGCCTGGAGCGCGCGCCATTTCCCGGCGCCAAGGGCCAGGACATCTACGACAATGTATCGGCCAAAGCCTGGGCCGACTGGCAAAAACACCAGACCCTGCTGATCAACGAAAAACGCCTGAACATGATGAATGCCGAAGATCGCAAATATCTGCAGGGCGAGATGGACAAGTACTTTTCCGGCGAGGAATACGCCAAGGCCGAGGGCTACGTGCCGCCGTCCGAATAAGCCGCCCAGCGCGGTAGCGGATCGTAAGCGACGGTAATAATTAAATATTTTTTGATAACTCGCTTGACGCCCCCCTGAAAAACCCGTTTAATGCGCCCCGTTGCCCAGATAGCTCAGTCGGTAGAGCAGGGGATTGAAAATCCCCGTGTCGGCGGTTCGATTCCGTCTCTGGGCACCAAATACCGAAAAACCCGATCAAGAAATTGATCGGGTTTTTTATTGCCTGGGATTTTCTTCCCGGGCCTCGTCGACTCAGCTACATTCGTTCGCTCCCTCTCCTGCAAGCGAGTCGCCATGGATATCACCGGCATCCCCTTCGGCACCACCGATTGGTCAAGCATCGAGCCCACCGAACACAAAGGCGTCACCGGAACCGCTTATTGGCGCACTCAGCGATTCGGCAACATCCGGGTGCGGATGGTGGAGTACACGGCGGGTTATCTGGCTGACCATTGGTGCACCAAGGGCCACATCCTGTTTTGCCTCAAGGGTGAATTGAACACCGAACTCGAAGACGGCCGACAATTCTTGCTCAAGCCAGGCATGAGCTACCAGGTAGCCGACCAGGCCGAGCCCCACCGCTCTTCAACTTCGACAGGCGCCACGCTCTTCGTGGTGGATTGAGATTCGAAGCGTCGGCGCTGAAGCTGTAGGATAGAAGCCCTTATCCATCAGGAATCCGCCCATGTCATCGGCGAACAAACAGCAGAAACGCAGCCAACGCGCCAAGGTGAAGGCCAAGAACAACCGCATTCAACGAGCTGCTGCGCCGAACGACTTCCTGGACCCGAACGACGAGCGCATCGACTTGGAAACCGTGGACCTGTCGGACCTGTTCCAGCTCATGAGCACCGCCGAAAAAAACAGCCAGCAGGCCATGTGCGAAGCCTTCCTGGGGCATCCGCTCCTTGCACTTGTGCTGGAGCAGGAAGGTGAGGAAGAAGCGACCGACTTCATCTTTACCGCGTTGATCGAATATCGTCGCCTGACCACGGGCGTCGATGAGCAAACCGCGCTGGACTGGGTGGAAAGCAAACAATTCCAGGCTGATTATGTGGCGGCGTCCCAGGCGTTGACACAACGCCAGGATTGACCGCACCTATGGCTTGCAATGGCTGACACGCTCCGTGGAAAGTTCCTACTCGCCAAGGTTAGCCCGCATAGGTCGGCGTCATATCCGTCCTGCTTGAATCAGTTATTTTTCCGCCCAAGCAATCAGCTCCGTCCGGCATCATCGACAATTGCCGTGGCGCATTCTTGTCCGCCCCCTTTCATGGCCGGACACTTCAATGACGCCAACACTACCCCAAGATGATCCACAGCTCGCCCCCTTGATCAACGACTTGGGCGAGCTGATTCGCCAGGCACGCCAGAAAGTCCTTCGGGCCGTTGATACGCTTCAGGTACAGACTTGTTGGCAGATCGGTCGGCACATCATTGAATTCGAGCAGGGAGGCGCCGATCGGGCGGCTTATGGCGCAAAGCTGCTACCGTCGCTGGCGAAGGTGCTGACGGCGCGGTTTGGGAAAGGCTTTGACGCTTCGAATTTGCGCTACATGCGTCTGTTTTATCAGGCATTTCCGATCTGTGACGCACTGCGTCACGAATTGAGCTGGACTCACTATCGAACGCTGCTTCGCGTCGAAAATGCGAATGCACGCCGCTGGTACATGAACGAAGCCGTCGCTCAAAACTGGTCCACTCGCGCCCTGGAACGCCAGATTGGCACCTTCTATTACGAACGCCTCCTGGCAAGCCGCGACCGGCCCGCGGTGGAGCAGGAAGCGGTCGCTCATCTTGAAAAGCTGGATTTCGGCCCCCGGGACATCGTCAGGGATCCGGTGGTCCTCGAGTTCCTAGGGCTGCCCAACGCCGGCATGCTGCTGGAAACCGATCTCGAACAGGCCTTGATCGATCAGTTGCAAGGCTTCCTTCTGGAGCTGGGTAAAGGCTTCGCCTCCGTCGCCCGCCAGCAGCGCATCAGCACCGAAAGCAAAGACTTCTACCTCGACCTGGTTTTCTATAACTATCTGCTCAAGTGCTTTGTGATTGTCGACCTCAAGCGTGGCGAGCTCAGCCACCAGGACATCGGCCAGATGGACATGTACGTGCGCCTCTACGATGACCTCAAGCGCGGCCCCGACGACAAACCCACCGTGGGCATCATTCTCTGCGCGCAAAAAGATGAGTCGGTGGTGCGTTATTCGGTTTTGCAGGGCAATGAACAGCTGTTCGCAAGCCAATACCAACCGGTGCTTCCCACCGAAGAAGAACTGCGCAAGGCGCTGGATCGCGAACGGGCGCGGCTTGAGGAGCGGCAGCAGGGTCAGGCACTTGATGAAATAAAGCCAACTGGCGATCGTCCACCCAGCGAACCTGTGTAAGATTGATGCGCTTTTTTCCCAACGCTCCACTCGAAGAGCTTCATTCTGCATGTTTTCATCGTCCGCTCCTTCTTCTCTGATCCAGGCATTGCGGGCCGAAACCGCTGAATTGCATGTCGCCCTGGAGAAGCGCTTGCCGTTCTTTTCCGAGCACCTGGACCTCAGCCTTTATCAGCGCCTGATGGCGGCCTACTATGGTTTTTATCGGCCATTGGAGCGACGGCTCCACGCCCCCGCGCTCGGAACGACTGGGCTGGATCAATCCCCGCGCATCAAGTTACCGGTGTTGCGGGGCGATCTCGTGGCGCTGGGCCTGGACGAAGCAGCGATTGATGCATTGCCCACTTGTCAGCGTCTTCCGCAAATCGATTCGCCCGCCGCCGCCCTCGGCGTTTCCTATGTGCTGGAAGGCGCAACGCTGGGCGGCCGGATCTTGCGACGCAGGGTGGCCGAACAGCTCGGACTCGACGCATCGAGCGGTGCTGCTTTCCTCGATATCTATGGCGAGCTGACCGGCCGACGTTGGAAGGATTTTCTTCAGTTTCTGGGTGATCGGAACCTTGGCAACGAGCAAATGCTCGAAGCCACACGCGCCGCGAAGGCAACCTTTATCTGTTTTGAAAGCTGGCTGGACAGTCAGGAGGTCCTGTTATGAACCTGGAAGATCAAGAAGCTTTCGAAAAGCTGCTGGCCAATTGCGCAGACGAGCCGATTCGTTTCCCCGGTACCATTCAACCTCATGGCGTATTGCTGATGCTGTCCGAACCCGATTTCGTGATTCGCCAGGTCAGCGCCAACGTATTGCAGTTGATGGGGCGAGAGCCCCATGGGCTGCTGGGCCAGACGCTGGATGCGCTACTGGGGCTGGAACAGGCCGAGGCGATCCTCGTCGCCTGTCGCGCCGCCCCGGAAAGCGGCAAGGTGCCCGTGGCCATTGTCGCGAACCAGCAGCGTTTTGATGCCCTGGTGCATCGCCATCAGGGCGCCCTGATCGTTGAGTTGGAACAACACCTGAGCGACTACCGTCCCGAAGGTGTCAGTGGCGAGGCCAACCTGGGCCGCATGCTGCAACGCCTGCAAAGCGCGAAAGACCTTCAAGCCCTGTACGAAATAAGTGTACGGGAAATCCAGGTCATGACCGGCTACGACCGCGTCCTGATCTATCGCTTCGAGGAAGAAGGGCACGGGCAGGTCATTGCCGAGGCCAGCGCGCCATCGATGGAACTCTATAAAGGTCTGTTCTTCCCCGCGTCGGACATTCCCGAGCAAGCGCGTGAGCTCTATCGCACCAACTGGCTGCGCATCATTCCTAACGCCGACTATGCGCCGGAACCGCTAGTGCCCGAGTTGCGCCCCGACACCCAGGCGCCGCTGGACCTGAGTTTTTCCACGCTGCGCAGCGTCTCGCCAATCCACCGTCAGTACATGAAGAACATGGGCGTGCTGTCGTCCATGAGCATCTCCTTGATGAAGGGCGAGCAATTATGGGGTTTGATCAGTTGTGGCAATCGCCAGCCATTGCTTGTGCCCCATGAAATGCGTATGGCCTGCCAGACCATCGGCCAGATCCTGTCGCTGCAGATCAGCGCCATGGAAGCCCTTGAATTGTCCCGCCAACGGGACGCAAAGCTTGAAGACCTCCAAGCACTTGCCGCCATCCTGGCCGAGTCCAGCGAAAACGTATTCGACGGCTTGTCCCGCGACCCGCAACGATTGATGAAGCTGACCGGAGCCCATGGCGTCGCCATCTTCGAGGACAACAAGCTACATCGCCATGGCCAATGCCCGGAACCGGAACAGATCCGCGCGCTGCACAAATGGATCATGGAAACAGGCCAACCGGTATTTTCACACCACAACCTGGCCAGCATTTTCGAGCCGGCCAAGGCCTATCAGGACGTAGCGAGCGGTGTGTTGGCAATTCACCTGCCCAAACCCGTGGAAAACGGCGTGCTGTGGTTCCGCCCCGAAGTGAAGCAAACCATCAACTGGAGTGGCGATCCTCAAAAGCCTCTCGACCTCGAAAACAGCGAGACCGGATTGCGCCTGCGCCCGCGAACCTCGTTTGAAATCTGGAAAGTCGAGACGGACGGCATCAGCGCCAAATGGGACCATGGCGACTTGTTCGCCGCCAACGACCTGCGTCGCTCGGCGCTGGAAAACGATCTGGCCCGCCAAGTGCGCAAGGAACGCCAGGCGGTGCAGGCCCGCGATGACCTGGTGGCCGTAGTGTCCCATGACCTGCGCAACCCGATGACCGTCATCTCCATGCTCTGCGGCATGATGCAAAAGGCGTTCAGTTCCGACGGTTCCCACAGTTCAAAGCGAATTGCATCGGCCATCGACACCATGCAACAAGCCGCCAGCCGCATGAATGCGCTGCTGGAAGACTTGCTCGACACCTCGCGCATCGATGCCGGGCGCTACACCATCAATCCACAACCGATGGACGTCAGCCAGATATTCGAGGATGCATGCTCGCTACTGACACCACTGGCGTGCGCCAAGTCCATCGATATTTCTTTCCATGCCGAACCCAACCTCAGGATCAATGCCGATCCCGAGCGGCTGTTCCAGGTGTTGTCCAACCTGATCGGCAACGCCATCAAATTCACCCCGCAGCAAGGCTCCGTGGGCATCAGCGCCATGTCGGCGGGCGATGAGATCGTGTTCAGCGTCCGCGATACCGGCGAAGGTATCGCGCCTGAACTGTTACCTCATGTTTTTGACCGCTACTGGACCACCAAGGAAGGCAACCCGAACGGCACCGGTCTGGGGTTGTACATTTCCAAAGGGATTGTCCAGGCCCATGGCGGTAAACTGCTTGCCGAAAGCCAGCCAGGCAAGGGCAGCGAATTTCGCTTCACCGTGCCCAAGATCGATTGAGCCAGCCCCCTAACGAATTGGAAACCCAAGCACAATGGCCTCACTGAACAAACAGCAGAAACGCGCCAAGCGTGCCAAGGACAAAGCCAAGCAGATCCGCATGACGGGACGCAAATCCATCCCCATGTATGGCGATCCGGCCCATGCTACCGCCCAGCCTCCCGTCTACGTCTTGGAGCTGTTCGCCAAACTGCGCGAAGCCGAGGCCGTAAGTCGCAGCGAGATGCTCGACACGCTGCTGGCGAACGTCAGCGAAATGATCATCGAGCGCCCGGGCCTGCTGGACCTGAAGAACGCCGAAAACGAAAGCATGGCCGCCACCAACCTGGCAGCCGATATGCTGGTGGACTACCGCATGTGGGCCGACGACATGGACCGCGAGGCGGCGCAGCGTTGGCTCAGCACCCCGGAGTTCATCAAGGACTTCAGCGAAGCGCTGGACCGTTATCGCCAATCGATGGAAGAGCCCGCCAGCGAGTGAGTCGACTCGCTATTCGCTACTGTTCCAATGGAAAACCAGCTTGCGTGCGGCCCCGCTGCCTACCTCGGCGGTGTCGCGCCGCTCCTCGCCGTTGCGAGTTGCCACCACCGTGTATTTGCCCGGTGGCAGTTGCACATAAACCAGCGGTCCGGCGTCACTGAGCGTCAACACTGCCTGTCCTGAAACCTTCTGAACGGTAACGTCTACATCCGGGACGTATTTGTTCTCCGGACCGATCGCGAAGGTCATATGCAGGTTGTAACCCTGAGCCTGACCGATGGCCCGGGCTTCGTCCTCGCCGATACCGCCGGACAGATAAGTGATGCCGTTCTGCTGCGTGGGCTGGACCTGGACGCCTGTGTTGCCTACGGGCGCGAGGTTAGTGGCGTTGAGCACAACGGGGAACAGCAGGACAACGAAGGGCAATACAAAGTAGCTAATGAGCTTCATGGCGAAGACCCCAGGTTCTGGAAACAACTCACATGAGTTCTTTTTGGAGCACCGTTGCGCGTTAAGGTTTAGATCGATTGGGACTATTAATTAGGACCAGATCATTCTTGCAGCCGGTATATACCGTATACATATCCCTGCATTGCCCTATGATTTAAAACCGCTGGGATAGCTGGTTCGATGGCGATAACGCGACAGCAGACTTCATGGCAGAGCGTAAACAGCCTGCCAATCACGAACGCGAGCCTGTCTGATGATCGAATCCATGCTCGATACCACCACCTAATTTTCATCAACAAATAACGGAACCACGCCCATGGCCTCCGCGAACAAGCAACAGAAACGCGCCAAGCGTGCAAAAGCAAAAGCCAAGCAACTACGCGTCAGTCGTGCAAAACCTGCTACCGCCAGTTTTGATCTTCCCGAATACGACGATCCGTACTTCCTGGATGCCCTGCAAGACGAGTTCGAAGAATCCCCTAGAGATTTCCTGTCAGTGTTTTATGAGATGCAAGATGCCGAAGAAAATGAGGATCGCATCAACATGATGGTCAGGATGATGGGATTACTTCTTGCCATGACGAGTGAACAGCCCGAGCTGCTGGATAATGAAAATGCTGAAAACGAAGCCATGGCGGTCCAGATTCTGACCGAAAATACCCTGATCGCTTACCGAAGATGGGCTGACGATATCGATCAGGAAGCCGCGGAGCATTGGTTTCACAGCCCTGAAGTACAGGCGGATTTCGAAACTGCACGAGCCAGCTTCAAAGAGGTGCTCAAAATATTGTGGGGTCTCGAGGACGTTCCCGAATAACCCAACAGACTTTCATGGCGATAACGCTCATCCGATTAACCCTTCCAACCCCCGCCCAAAGCTGGCACCATCGCGCCTTTTTTTACGCGACTCCCCGGACTTTTCCCCGGCAACCCAGGTTCAAACGGCCGTTAGGTTGTTGATGGCGCGACAGTCTGCTGCGCCGATGCGACAACCTGCCGCACATCGCCGGTTTACCGCCCGTAGCGCTGTTGGCGGCCATTCGGACGCATGCTAGCTTGGCCGCCTCGCCAGGAAGGCTGCCAACAGCAAGGGAGCACATATCATGAGGACCGCACATGGCCCAGGCCACGCCCGCGCTTGAAATCCGCAACTTGCACAAACGCTACGGACAGCTGGAGGTGCTCAAAGGCGTCTCGCTGACTGCTCGCGATGGCGACGTGATCTCGATCCTGGGCTCCTCCGGCTCCGGCAAGTCCACTTTCCTGCGCTGCATAAACCTGCTGGAAAACCCCAATCAGGGCCAGATCCTTGTGGCAGGTGAAGAGCTCAAGCTCAAGGCCGCTAAAAATGGTGAGCTGGTAGCCGCCGACGGCAAGCAGATCAACCGCATTCGCAGCGAGATTGGTTTTGTATTTCAAAACTTTAATCTTTGGCCGCACATGAGCGTGTTGGACAACATCATCGAAGCCCCGCGCCGGGTGCTCGGCCAGAGCAAGGCCGAAGCCACTGAAGTCGCCGAAGCCCTGCTGGCCAAGGTCGGTATCGCCGACAAACGCCACGCCTACCCTGCCGAATTGTCCGGTGGCCAGCAGCAACGCGCTGCCATTGCCCGTACGTTGGCGATGCAGCCCAAAGTGATTCTGTTTGACGAGCCCACTTCCGCCCTTGACCCGGAAATGGTCCAGGAAGTACTTAGTGTGATCCGCGCCCTGGCCGAAGAAGGTCGCACGATGTTGCTAGTGACCCACGAAATGGGTTTCGCTCGTCAGGTATCCAGCGAAGTCGTGTTTCTTCACCAGGGCTTGGTCGAGGAGCAAGGATCGCCACAGCAGGTCTTCGAAAGCCCGCTTTCGGCGCGCTGCAAACAATTCATGTCCAGCAACCGCTAACGGAGCAGTACATATGCAGACCTACAGGAAAGTTCTCTTGGCCGCTGCTGCCAGCCTGGTCTTCTCGGCCAGCGCCATGGCCGCCGACAAACTGAAAATGGGCATCGAAGCAGCCTACCCGCCGTTCAACAACAAGGACGCCAGTGGCCAAGTCGTGGGTTTCGACAAAGATATCGGCGACGCCCTGTGCGCCAAGATGAAAGTCGAGTGCGAAGTGGTCACTTCCGACTGGGACGGCATCATTCCGGCCCTGATGGCCAAGAAGTTCGATTTCCTGATCTCTTCGTTGTCGATCAACGAAGAGCGCAAGCAAGCTGTGGACTTCACCGACCCGTACTACTCCAACAAACTGCAATTCATCGCTCCGAAAAACGTCGAATTCAAAGTCGACAAAGAGTCTCTCAAAGGCAAGGTCATCGGGGCACAGCGCTCCACGCTTGCCGGCACGTGGCTGGAAGATGAACTGGGCAGTGATGTCACCACCAAGCTGTACGACACCCAGGAGAACGCCTACCTGGACCTGACCTCCGGCCGCGTCGACGCGATCCTGGCGGACAAATACGTGAACTACGATTGGCTGAAAACCGACGCTGGCCGTGCTTACGAATTCAAGGGCGATCCAGTGGTTGAAGGCGATAAGATCGCCATTGCGGTGCGCAAGGGTAACGACGAACTGCGCAACAAGCTGAACGCCGCGCTCAAGGAAATCATTGCCGACGGCACTTATAAAAAGATCAACGACAAGTACTTCCCGTTCAGCATCTATTGATCCTGACGTGCCTGGCCGGCGCAGCCATCTGGCAGCGCCGGCCCTTAGCAAAGCCTGCCGCGATATGAATTCTTACCCATGATGATCGATCTCTACGGATTCGGCCCGGCGCTCGTCGCTGGCGTTCTGATGACCGTCAAGTTAGCGCTCACGGCCCTCTGCCTGGGGCTGGTGCTCGGCTTGCTCGGTGCCCTGGCCAAGACTTCTCCATACAAGCCGCTGCAATGGCTGGGCGGCACTTATTCAACATTGGTTCGCGGCATTCCGGAATTGCTCTGGGTGCTGCTGATCTATTTCGGCACCGTCAACCTGATGCGTGCCTTGGGTGAATACTTCGGCAACCCCGACCTTGCCCTCAACGCCTTCGCCGCCGGGGTCATTGCCCTGGGCCTGTGCTTTGGCGCCTACGCCACGGAAGTGTTTCGCGGCGCGATCCTGGCGATTCCCAAGGGCCATCGCGAGGCCGGCGTCGCCCTGGGCCTGTCGAAGTGGCGGATCTTCACCCGGTTGATCATGCCGCAGATGTGGCGCATCGCCCTGCCCGGCCTGGGCAACCTGTTCATGATCCTGATGAAAGACACCGCGCTGGTCTCGGTGATCGGCCTGGAAGAAATCATGCGTCATGCGCAAATCGGCGTGACCGTGTCCAAGCAACCGTTCACTTTCTATATGGTCGCAGCCTTCATGTACCTGGGCCTGACGGTGCTCGCCATGATCGGCATGCACCTGCTGGAACGACGCGCCGCCCGTGGATTTACCAGGAGCACCCAATGAACTGGGACGTCATCATCAAGTGGCTGCCGAAGCTGGCCCAGGGCGCCACATTGACCCTTGAACTGGTAGCGATCGCCGTGATCGCCGGCCTGTTACTGGCGATTCCGCTGGGTATCGCCCGCTCATCGCGCTTGTGGTACGTGCGGGCATTGCCCTACGCCTACATCTTCTTTTTCCGCGGTACTCCGTTGCTGGTCCAGTTGTTCCTGGTCTACTACGGCCTGGCGCAGTTCGATGCCGTGCGCAGCAGCGCGTTGTGGCGATATCTGCGGGACCCGTTCTGGTGCGCCACGGCCACCATGACCCTGCACACCGCCGCCTACATCGCCGAGATCCTGCGCGGCGCGATCCAGGCCATTCCCCGTGGCGAGATCGAAGCCGCACGGGCCTTGGGCATGTCGCGTCCCAAGGCATTGCTCTACATCATCCTGCCGCGCGCCGCGCGCATCGGCCTGCCGGCCTACAGCAACGAAGTGATCCTGATGCTCAAGGCCAGCGCCCTGGCCAGCACCGTGACCCTGCTGGAACTCACCGGCATGGCGCGCACCATCATCGCCCGGACCTACATGCCGGTAGAGATTTTCTTCGCGGCCGGCATGTTCTATCTGTTAATGGCCTTCATCCTGGTGCAAGGCTTCAAGCAGCTGGAACGCTGGTTACGCGTCGATGCTTGCCAGGGACGTTGACGCGGGCGTGCTGATGGGCGAGGCGTTGCTCGCCCGTTTCATGGCCCTGGATGCTTTTCTTACGGCGCACCAAGCCCTTTGGAAACCGCGCCCCTTCACTCATCTGCAATTGCCTTGGGAAACGTCTCACCCCGAATTGGCCCGATGGCTACGCCAGCGTTCGCTGGAGAATGCAGAAGCAGACCATCACCAACCTTGGCTGATCGAAGATGCACCAGCCCCATTCCCTGAGCTGGCGGCCATTTCCTGCACCTTGAGCGCCGTTCCGAAATTGCCGGCCAAGGAGCTGCAAGCGTCAATCCACCGCCTCAACGTCGATGTACCCGGTCGCAAATGGCAACAAATTGAAGCCTTCGCCAGTCGCCTGCACTTCGCCGCGCAACCGACTCACTGGCTGGACTGGTGCGCCGGTAAAGGTCACCTCGGTCGACGACTACTACAGGGCAACCAGCAACTGACCTGCCTGGAATACGATCCAGCCCTGGTCGTCAGCGGCCAGCAACTGAGCCAACGCCACCGCTTGCCCGCCACGCATCGGCAGCAAGACGTGCTGGCGGCGGATGCAGCCCAAGCGATTCAGCCCGAACACACGCCCGTAGCGCTGCACGCCTGCGGTGACTTGCACGTGCGACTCATGCAGTTGGCGAGCGCCAGCGGTTGCGCAAACATGGCGATCGCACCGTGCTGCTACAACCGTATCAGCGCCTCGGAGCATCAGCCGCTGTCCGACGCAGCCAAAGGCTCTGCCCTACAACTATCGCTCGATGATCTCAGCCTGCCGCAGACCGAAACCATCACCGCTGGTACCCGCGTCCGACGCCAACGGGACACATCCATGGCTCGACGCCTGGGATTTGACCTGCTGCAACGGCAGATCACAGGGCGCGACGACTACTTACCCACGCCGTCGCTCCCCAGCGCCTGGCTGGAAAAAACCTTCGCCCAATACTGCATCGATCTCGCGGCCCTCAAGCATTTACCCACAACCGGCTCGCCTGATTGGCAAGCACTAGAGGCTGCGGGTAACCAGCGTTTGGCGCAGGTGCGCAACCTTGAACTGGTGCGAGGCCTATTCCGACGGCCCTTGGAGCTCTGGCTGGTGCTGGATCGAGCGCTCTTCCTCGTACAAAAGGGCTACGAGGTTCGCCTGGGCACCTTCTGCGACACACCCCTCACCCCGAGGAATATGATGCTGCTGGCGGAGCGGCGGCCAGGCTAAACAGGCTGTGGATAACTCTGTTGATGAAATAGCCTTGGATTCAACGAAACCGCAATTTCCTGACCGTTTCAAAGCTGTTCATTTTTTGTTCATATGGATAAAAAACCATGAAAACAGATATTTGCGGCTGGACGAGAAGGTTGTCACAAAAATGAAAATTGCGGCCGGCGAGGTTGTTTCGATTGTGTATAAGCGCCGGGACAAACCGATATAAAGGCGCGTTTTATTGGAACGGAACGTGAATTTTCCGCTTTATCGCTAGCACCGAGCAGCCGTACTTTTCGCACCCCGCAAACACCGCCCATCCGCGATTGCATCCGGGATCAGTGGCTTGCTTAAAAATAGTCAGAATTCAGGGGTTTACAGAAACCACCCAATCGCTATAATCGTCGCCCACACGCCGGTATAGCTCAGTTGGTAGAGCAACTGACTTGTAATCAGTAGGTCCCGGGTTCGACTCCTGGTGCCGGCACCATACAAGGTTCCAGAGAAGGCTTTCAAAATCTCTGGAACCCCCGAAAAACCCGCCTTCTGGCGGGTTTTTTCGTTTTGGGGTTCTGTCGGGTTACGTCAAAATCTGGTGGATTCCAGCCGTTTTAGGGGTAACGTTAGGGGTAAGGTAATTCGATAAAGGGGGAGTACCCTTATGTCGCGCACCACTGCTCCACTCTCCGACTCGGCTTGCCGCTCAGCCAAGCCCACTGACCGCGCCTACAAGCTTTTCGACGGCGACGGCCTCTACCTTCTAGTCCAACCCAATGGCCGTAAAGGCTGGCGTCTCAGGTATGTCAAACCTGATGGACGCGAAGGACTGACCTCGTTCGGCAGCTACCCCGTGGTCGGCCTCGCCGATGCGCGCAACAAGCGCCTAGAGGTCAAGCGGATGCTGGCGAAAGGCATCGACCCCATAGAGACCAAACATCAAGCCAAGACGCAGGCCGCAATCAAAGGCCGAACCTTTGAAAGCGCTGCACTGGACTGGCACAAAGCGATGTCTGCCAAATGGGCTCCGGGCCATGCCAAGACCGTCCTGAGCCGCCTCAAAACCCATGTCTTCCCGCTGATCGGCGCTCGCTCTATTGTCGATCTGGACACCCATGACCTGATGCAACCTCTGGAAGCGATCCAGAAACGCGGCACGATTGACGTCGCTTTAAGGGTACAAAACTACCTGCAAAGCATCATGCGCGAGGCGAAACGTGCTCGACAGATCGCGGCAAACCCTGCCTCCGACCTTGAAGGGTTGATCAAAGCCCCGAGGGTGATTCACCGCCCTGCTTTACCCTTATCGCGCCTGCCTGAATTGCAGGAGCGTATCGACATCTACAGAGGCCGCGCACTTACCCGGCTGACGGTCATGCTCTCGCTGCATGTGTTCGTCCGCTCCAGCGAACTGCGCTTCGCCCGCTGGAGCGAGTTCGACCTCAAGCGCGGCACCTGGGAGATACCGGACACTCGACCCGCGCTGGACGGAGTACCCTTTTCAACAAGGGGTACGAAGATGGCCGGGGACATCCACCTTGTACCCTTATCGCCGCAAGCCGTGGCCCTGCTTGAACAGATCCACTCCCTCACCGGCAAATTCGACCTGGTGTTTGCAGGCGATGCCAAGCCCTGGAAACCCATGTCTGAAAACACGGTGAACAGCGCACTCAGAAAGATGGGCTACGACACCAAAACCGAAATCTGCGGCCATGGCTTTCGTTCGATGGCCTGTAGCGCGCTGATTGAATCAGGACTGTGGTCCGAGACCGCCATTGAAAGGCAGATGAGCCACAAGGAACGCAACAACGTCCGCGCCGCTTACATCCACAAGGCAGAGTTCATCGAGGAACGCAGGCTGATCATGAACTGGTGGAGCCGGTACCTGGAGGCCAACCGGCAGGAGCATGTCACTCCACACGAATTCGCCAACCAGATTGGAGATAACGTTACCCGGATAAAGGCGAAGCCTGGCACTGGCGCAGAGAGGTGGAGTTGATATGGATATCTCAACCGCACAAAGCATCAAGCTCGCCATTGTGTCGGCAACCGGACTGTCAAAAGACGCGCTGCATATCTATTTGGGCATGGCGGTCTATTTAACGTTGATCGTTGGCACCCGACGTTACAGGCCATACCTTGGCTGGCTGGTTGTTTTCATCATTGCGTGTGCAGGCGAGTGGGTAGATCGGCGAGACGATATTGGAAGCTTCGGATACTGGCGCTGGCAGGCAAGCGCTCACGACATTCTCAACACGTTGTTTTGGCCGACGGTGCTGACACTGCTTTGGCTTTTAAAGTGCCGCAGTAAAGCAAGCGTACATCCGTAAGACTCTCGCAATCTGCTCTGCCACGCGGGTCCATCCAAACAGGGCTGCAAAGCCGCCCTGTTTGGATGGACCTCACTTAAAAAATCTAATGCCCACGCAACTGTCTGTGGAAAACCACAGACTTCCACCGGTGGATAATTTCATCCACAGCAGCAGAACTCCCGAGAATTGGAGTCTTGACCCGACTTATCCACAGGCGTAGAAAAGATCGGGCAAAGCGCTGTCGTTGACAGCAACCCAGGTAGCCAGAACCTTTAAGGCTACGCCACACCGTGGTGGTTCTCCCAAAGTGCGATTAGCGTCCGGCGGCTCGCACGGTCACAGCGATGTGATGGATGCCTACTTCTACCAGAGTGCCCACTGCGGCAACTCATACCCTTTATAGCTGCCCTGCAGCAACCTATCCGCTTGGCCATTTCATTGCGCCAACCTGCGCCCGTCTCTTTCTTCCGGAAAGAGACGGGCGCTCCTACCGCTGCTGCAGCCCACCTCGTACAAGGCTTTGCGGCATTTCCCCTCGTGACAATCGGCGTGACAAACACCGAAGTCACCAGCAACAGCGATGCAGATGATGGTGCCGCAGCCCAAGGAATGGGCTGTACCTGACTGACAGTCAGGCATGCCCCGGTCATCTCATCACTGCCTTCACCCGACTCAGGATCTCGCGGCGCTGATCTCGTCAGCCAGTGCAGCCTCCACCCGCCCACTTCTTCGGAAGTGCTCAGGAGGTCAGATCATGAGATGCCCAAGCTCCCGGTCGTAAGGAGCCGCAAGTCCCGCGTTAGTGGACAACCCTCACAGGTCGCAGGGGCCTTGATCCCTGATAACACTCAACATTCTTGGCGGGATGACGTGGGGAAGGTTTCAAAGGTTTTGGCTTCGAGGGGAGTTTGATCATGGCGCTAGTAGGTAGACGCGATGGGCGTAATTTTGGCTACGGCCGGCAGCTGAGTTATGCCGGGCCGCAGGCGTTGCGCAACCTATTTGGCGGCGGGCATTACGGCACGGTCAAGGCGCACAGTGATCGCTGGCAGGCGTTTGTTCGTTGGTGTCGGTCGGAAGATGGGCCAGGGTTTAACGATGCTCGGCAGATTGTTCGGCAGACTTTGCTGGATTACGCCAGACATCTGCGGCAGCAAGTTGAACAAGGTGAGCTCGCCATCGCCACCGCGCAAAACCGATTGTCCAGCGTGAACCGAACCATGGCCGCGCTTCGCGGTGATCAATATGTGAAAGTGCCGAGTCCGAGCGAGGCGCTGGGCATGCAGCGCACTAGTGTTCGCAGCTCGGTGCCGCAAGGCCAAGACCACGGACAAGTGAAGCGGGTCGTAGAAGCGCTCTGTGGACATCAGCAGTCGCGCGCAGCCGCTATCACATTGTTGGCCCGAGCCACCGGTATGCGCTTACGCGAGACGATCTTGGCCGACCTTCCCCGTCTACAACGTGAAGCCAAGCAATTCGGCAAGATCAACATCCAGGACGGTACCAAAGGTGGCCGTTCAGGCGCGTCAGCACCTCGTTGGATTACGGTAGATGATCATATTCATGACGCATTGAGGTTTGCCGAAAAGGTCTCACCCGACGGTAGCCGCAACCTGCTTGCACCGAACGAACGCTACCTCGATTTTTTGCAGGGAATCGTCCGATCCGCACGGGACATCATCCATAAGCACAACCTCAAAGGCTTCCACGAGTTGCGGGCAGCCTATGCGTGCGAACGATATGAGCAAATCACCCAGCATCCTGCGCCCATCAACGGTGGCCGTTGCTACCAGCTCGACCGACACCTCGATCAGAAGCCCGGGTGCAAATCAGCTATGAGCTGGGGCACGGTCGTATCGACGTAATTTCGGCTTACATCGGGGGCCGAGCATGAGTAAGGCATTCGATATGGAGCTGTTCCTGGCGAGCGTCCTGACTGGATCTCATACCACACGCCAGCGCCACCTGAGTCAGGCGAAGGCTATCCAAACAGCAATAGCTGATCGCTGGCAACGCGACAATCCATGGACCTGGCAGCAAAAGCATCTCGTCTGGTTTCTAACTCACCGCATGAACCCGCACGCTGAATCGACGCGCTATTACTATGTACTAACCATACGCTTGATCACTCTTCGCTTAGGAGAATCCTGGTATTTCAACCGTTAAGCGTAGGTCCGCGACCGGCAGAAATCGACCTGGTCAGCGTCGCAAACCTGCGCAAGGCTTTGCGCTATGCTGCGCGGCGCCAGCAACTTTTGCTCATTTTGGACGGCCACCGCCTGATGACCACCTAACTTGCGCAACATCCTGAATCCAAGAAACACACTTTGGCCCAACAGGGACCAAGCGCCCCTAAAACACAAAGCGCCACCGCCTGAACACCACCCAATAAACAGAGTGACTATCTGTATTTACTCTCGCTCTTCCACCTGATCAATCTGCATCAATGAACCTCCAACAATGCTTCGACGCTCCCGACAAAAGTGTGTGTCAATGCATCGATTCTGGCGTACTGCATAGGAACGATGCCGCTGACCACGAGGCACGATACTAACCTCGGAGACGGCAGGTTGGTGAAACGTCGCACCGACTCCAGGTTAGCCTCCAAAAATTCGAAGCGGTCTAGATGGCGGCGCAACTTGTCAGGAATTCCATCGACGACACTTCCCTGGTATTCCGACAGAAGAGCGGCAACTTCCGAGTAATTGCGGGCGAATGACAGGTCCTTACATTCAATAACAAGCACGACGCCATCATTGGGCCGCCAGGCGAGTACATCGATGTCACCAAAATCGCGCTCTAACTTGCGCTGCAGAAGCTCAGGCAGCACTACACCCTCTCTAGCCACCCAGCCGGCCTCGATCAGGGTTTGCGTGACTTTTCGATTAAACGTATGCCCCTCACTAGCCTTGCCCCACCAGATGTTCCTCATCTCATTGCTCTGGAAAAATGACTGGTCAAGCTCACCGCGAAAGGCACCATCAACGACGTAAGCGAAGCCCCTTCTGAGCAGGTCGGGGGCAATTAGCAAAAGTGGATCGTCGCTAGTATCCACTTGAAGAATCGGACGTGAGACCAGAGATAGGCGCCGTCCGAAGCGCCATGGATAGATGTCCTTACCAGCAAATTTTTTGGGCGGCTTGTCCCAACGAGGCCGGGACACCAGACTGAACTGCTCTAGAAACCTACGTACCTGTCCCTCGCCAACATGCTCCTCGGCGAGGGAGTAATATGCACTTCGACGGATTTTCAGGACCGGGACATTTTCCCGTATTGCCATATCTTCAAGTACGCCGATGATAGTACGCGCCTCATCGCAGTCGAAGCCCATCTCTACTGTCCATGCGCTCCAGAACTCCTCACTTAATCGCCCACGAGTAAACGGGATAATCTCCGGTGGCAAGTAATGCTTACGCTGTTGAGGAGCACTTTCAACGTAGTTGTCCCCGATCGCCTGCGCAAGCATCGGCTCGACAACATTGTTGCCAAAATCATCCTTGAATAAGATGTCGCCAAGCGGCGAGATCACCAACTGTGGCGTCAGCGCGTTGTAGTGGATCGCATCCGACAACCCCCCTAACCGCATCAACAATGATACGCGAGCCAATAACGTACTCAGCTCCAGATCAGCCGGTAGGATGCCACCTTCTAGTGGGCAGGCGCACAACGCAATTTCCGCAAGAACACGACTTGAGATATTCGCTCCGGCGAATCTAGACATCTCTTTTACAACAGTCTGGATCGCATCAGGAGCCGTACCGTGCAGTCCTATTACCGCCGCCGACGTACGCTTCCAATGTCGCTCCTTTGATCCTGCTTTCTCGCAGTTGAGCAGGAGCCGATGAAGAGTCTCGCCTCGATTAAAGCGGCCTAGGCCTGCCACGATGTCGCCAACGAGTACCGTAACAAGCCCATTGAGGTAGACGTTACAAGCGTGCTTACCCTTAATGGTATCTGAGTCATCATTTCGTTCGACCCGCCAGCCTAGGCCGAGCCGCACTGTTGCGATGTCGAGGAGGTCGATTTCTATCAACTCCTCAGGTAGCTGATCCTGAACGTAGTCCAAAAATCTATGCGCATGGTGCACATGAAAGCTCCGGGCCTCATCGTTTTCAACAATGGCGGACTCTAGCTCACGAGCGACGGAGTCGGCCTGCGGCTCACCTACTAACTCCAAATAGGCCCGCGTCAACGTACGTACAACCGCTCGTTCGGCGACGTTGGTGGGAATCCTGAATCCACTCATGAAGCCTTTAGCGAACACCACCATGCGCGCCTGCGGCTCTTCGGCCGACCTTGTAGAACACAGTGTCAGAAGGTCATCTACAACCTGTGTTTCCAAAGATGTTTGATCATCTTCAAAGACAACTTTGACTTTTAATACTTGCGCTATTTGTTCTGACAACCGCACATCGAGTGCGGCCCCGATACGGGGCAGCCAGGCGCATACCATATCCCACAGCCGATACGGAATATCCCGAACTCCCATTTCGGGCGTATCTAACTCTACCCACAAATGCAGGCGGCCTTCATAGAGCGCGATCAGTAGGCCTTTCCCCGCGCAGTCCAAGCAGCTGTAAAGTCGCCGCTCGACCGTACTCTGAAATAGCGGGTTTGGATTGATATGGCACACGTCGTGCCATGTTCCAAGGGTATCACGCACACTATGATGATCGTAGGCGAGGTCCGCCTCTGCTCGGATATCGCGCAAGAGGTTTAGTGGTGGGTTGAGGAGCACCGGACGCTCGGGGGAAATGCGGCCTGGCGGAAGCTCATCGTGCGGCACCAAATGACCGTGGTTCCGCCGCATCCATCCAAGAAGGTTGAGTACTCCATTGAGATTAACCAATTCGACGCCTGCACGCTTGATGGCGCTGAGCCCCTCCTCTAAGCGCCAGAAATGAGCCGGTGTCATATCGCTAATGGCGCTCAAGCGCACCAAGTCAGCCGCGGATATAGATTCAAAGGCCCACTTCCCATTTTCCGGTGGAACAATAGCCGCCGAGTAGCCTTTGCCCCAGCCGCATCCAACGACCACGTGCAGACCTCTGCGGAAGTTTTCCTTGGCTCCGAAATGCTGTTCGGCGCCTCGCATCGATTGATGTAGGGCCTCAACAAGTTCCACATCCAGTGCACCATCGTGCTTTAAGCCACCTGCGTCATGCCCTCGTACAGAAGGAAAGAACAGATGGAAAGCCAGGATGTGTCCGAGATCAACTTCGTGAACGAACGTTGCCCATCGATGGGTACCTATGGAACGCCATGAGACCGGTGCGCGTAAGGGGCCACCAAACAACGGTGTGTTGCCTAACAGCAACGCGAACTCATCGGCAATTACTTCATCGAAGACATCGACATGTCCAGAATCTTGGAGGAATTCGATCACAAAACTGCGTAGTGCGGTCGATAGTGCCGTAGGTAGAGCGACAACCAACATGTCGCGTTGAACTAGCAACGGCATTCGATCGAGTACACTTAACCCCACTTCTTGCGACAGCAGACTGGAACGCATCTTCGGTGACAGAAAAAATGGCTCAAGGTCATCAAGTGCTACGCCATGCTCCGTCAGTTGAGTAAACGGAATCGTGACCCGCAACATCAAGGAGGTACGTGACCCAATACCCTTGGGCGATAGAGACGCGTGCCGAACGTCCGATCCCAACTGGTAGCGACTCAATCTGCCTGCTGAGCATACGAGATCAGATATGACCAGAAGCGATCGCACTGCCCGCTTCAACCGACTGAAAGATCCCCGATCTGGCATCGTGGCCACCACGTTGATCACGCGTTGCGTATAGAATCCGGCCGACTCCCATACACCCTCCAGCAGCCGGTAATCGCCGAGATCTGTCTGCACCAGAGAGACAAATACGTCTTCCGCAGGGTCTTCACCCAAGACACAGCGTGTTTTCCCCAACTCGGCAAACCATCGCTGCAAATCGGTAATGCTCGGTGTCTTGCGTCCATTGCAATGAATCAGCGCCAGAGCAACCAAAAGCTCAAGGCGGATGCAGTTGGATTGGTATTCCGGGATAGTCAACAACCCCGATATCATCGGCACAGCAGACGCGGGGTCGAACCGAGCCAGATCGCGGCAAAGCACCGCAGCTTCCTTGGAAGCTTCTTGAAGGTTTATACGCAGCTGGGCCCAGCGTTGTTGCTCTCCCATAAGCGCATGAAACACCTGGAAATCAAACGCATCATTCATTTCCGAATCAACGCGATCCAAAGCACGCACCTCCCGGCAGGGTGAATGATGTCAGCGACAAGTCGCGTGCTCCAAAGGCATCGTTTTTCATACAAGTCCCTTTGTGATTAGTGATGTACTGACGTCGAATGTACACCGGTGCGACATCGATCAGCCATCATTTGAATTCCACTGGGAGCCGAGAAGCCAGAAAGGTCTGAGGTGCTTTTACTGACCAATGCTTACGGCCTCAAAAAGGAATTTTGAATCTTGACGTAGGACCAGCTAATGAGCGTCCCTGTTATCCAATAGATCACCTGTTTTTCTCGATTCTCGATAATTCTTAAGGGGGATGTTGAGTGGCATCCCATGTTTGTAGTTGTAGATTTCAATTTTCATTAGAGAAACAGGTGTGCTTATTAGGAAGTTTTTTGGTTTGGCATTACTGCTGATGGCAACAAAAACACCTCGTCTGGCTTCTCAAATAACATGTGAACCGACACGCTGCGTCAATGCGTTATTACTAACTATTAACTGTACGTTTGCTCGCTTTACGGATAGACAAACCCTGGCAGTTCAGCGTGAACTTAGCATCTATAATTAATCGTGATGAGATGTCCGTAAATAACAGCGAAAAGCTGCCAATTACAGCTGGCAGCTCCCGGTAAAATTTATGCCTAGCAGATGTTTATAGAAATGCCAAATCATCCAACCTGAGATTCACGATAATGCCCTTTTATAGAGCTGTGAAAAAATTTTCCATGTGACTCTGCCGCATCAAACTCGTACCAACTTGAAAGCGGAAAGTCATAATAGTTCCAAATCACGCCGCTATTGAATTCAATCTCTAAAGTAGAGATCGATTCCTCGTAGCCAATACTTCTAATCATGCTGGATGATACGCTTCTACGTTCCATGTGAATCTCCATTGTTTAAAGTTTTTGCTCACGTATTTTTGTCACTACCGTCTTGTAGTTCTCTCCATCAGGAGGAAATTCTTGAGTCCAGCATTCAATCAGTTTTGGGTCTTCACTAGTCGGACGCGGGTAATTTAGCTTTAGTCGAACTCTGGATGGGATTTTTATAGCTTCTCCAGATATCACAGCTTCGCCAACGCGCAAGGATGCCAGGAGATCCATTAAACTATTAAGATTATCAGGGGCCGCAGATTTCACTATGAACTGATCACTTGAGTTGGTGAGCCTAAGAGCTATCAAAGTTCCGATTTGAGAAAGAATTGTTTCAGATAACTCAGATGGCCGCTGTGAAATCACAAGAGCCCCTACACCAAACTTCCTCCCTTCTTTGAAAACCTTTTCAACGGCCGCTTTCGAATAACTACTTTTGTCATTTTTTCCTAAATACGTATGGGCCTCTTCAAACGCTAATAGAAGAGGTCTTTGCTTACCCGTATATGGCTCTCGACGCCCCCAAAACATGCTATCGTAAACAAATCTTGTGATCAACCCAATCGTTATATCTAAAACTTCAAACGGTACACCGCTGAGATCCAAAATTGTTAAGCGCTGCGGGCAGCCTATCCAATCTGCTAGTAAGTCATGCAAGTCTTTAGGTGAGTCAGCAGTCTTATAATCCCCAGGATCAAACAAAAAATCGTATCGGGAGTCTTTCAGCCGAGAAAGTAGTTTCTTCTCATATGAATAGTACTCCATATGTTTAGACTTATAAGGCGCCGCATTATTCATTGCATACGCTTCGAATGATGCCGGAATCAATTGTTCCGCATCACCAGGTGCAAGTTGTTGAGCAGTATTTTTCAACTGTTCATCTTTTACACTCGTCGAAAAAGAAGCATTTATATTCCAATTCATTTCGTACCATAGACGTCGGGCACTGAAGGGAATGGGGGAGTCCGCAGTTATAAGATCACGATTGACTACACCTGCTTTTAAATTAACATTCTCCCGTTTTAACTCCGTTACGAGATCGCGAAGCAAGCGATATTCAATTTTTTGCTCATCACGATAATCAGCCCCCACCAAAAAATAAGCGAGTTCTTCAAATGTCATGAGCCAAAACGGGATAACCAATGGCTCAATGACTTCATTAATTCTAAGTACTTTGGAGTTAGGAAAAGCTGAAGCGTACTCTCCATGCGGATCTACCAACATGACCCTGGAGCCAACATAGCCATCCAAAATAGATTTTAGAATACTTACAGTTGCGTTTGATTTCCCGCTTCCTGTGGACCCCAAAATGCCGCAATGCCGTAGAACCAAATTATGCGCATCTACGTAGACACCTAAGTTGTCAGACGAGGAGTGCTTTCCTATTTCAATGGAGCCAGCATCTTTTTCTCCGTAAATCTCAAACAAATCTTGCTCAATCACTAAGTGTACTTCATCCCCTATTGTCGGGTAGGTACCAACCCCTTTCTCAAATTCTCCATCGCCAATTTTTTCGCCGATAAGTTGAACAGAAAGAAATTTCGAGCTATTACGATTTTCTCCGTCACCATCGTCTGCAAATGGTCTATCACTTACTGCTGCAACGATAGCGTAAATAGTGATATTCCCCATTGGCATTTTTATGAACGTACCAATCTGCCCGATTTTATACAAACGTCCGTTTATTATTGGAGCCGCCGAAGGAATTTCGGATGACACCTCTACCTCTACAGTGCTTGAGTCAACACGAATGACCTTACCCAAAAATGTCGAATCAGTTTTCATCTATAGACACCTCAATTTCGCTACGGCGTCCTGAGTTGCCTACCAGAAACTCCACCAAGTGATTGAAATCACCTAGCAATAACTTCTTATTACCTTCGTGCCAAAAACTATCGCTACTCTCTTTGTTTTTGAGCTCTGCCTTATCGAAATGCCACACTCCTAACGTGCCATTAATGATTGCGGTGGTCGGACCAAACACCGATAGATTTAAATACCCCGCTGAAAGAGCGTGTAGCTTTTCAACTTCACTATCAGCATAAAAAAACACCACCACACTGAGCCGATTATTTTGGCGCAAACAATTGAAAATAATCTCATTAATATGCTGATCTAAAAAGGAGTACCCGCTAAAAACAAAAAGAAGCTCACCACTCAACAGATAATTTTTAAGCCGATCAAAATAAACCAGAAAGGGCTGTCTACGAGATGAATCATATTTTTCTTTTGAAGGATAAATAACTATCTCATTTTTTTCTTCTTCTATTTTTTCAACTTTTCCGAGACGCACAATTTTGTGTGACTTCAGATTTGCAGTTTTTTTCCAAAACCAACTAAGAGAACCATGGATTTTCCATAGACGGATCCAATTTTGAGTTAGATCGCTCCTTCGAACGAGTTTTTCAACACTTTCCTGCCAAAAAAATGGTTCATATGAACCAACAAAACCATCGAAATATGGTGCTCTAATAGCTTCAAGCGATTTCTCTATCACCAAGTCGTAATTTGTAGTAAACACCTCTTTTGAAAAATCTCGACTTTGCATATTCATCCATGCGAAAAATTTCTTTGTAATTGTGAGGTCTGCGCCCACCTCTTTTTCTGTAATTAGATTATAAATACTCTTACATATTTCCACGTCTAAATCGCGAGCATTTACGCCTGTAACTCCAAGAAAATCTCTATCGGCTCGTTCTTCAGTAATTTCACGTATACGTCTTATTTGATTAAGAATATCTTCAATACTGATTGTCTCCGCAGGTTTAGACAAGTCAGATTTTATAATATTAAAAAACTCTAACAGTTCGTCGTTTAAAGATTTTTCGACCTGAACAGTTAATTGCGAGATATTTGGCAGTCCTAATGCACAGGAAGTACCTGCCCCCATAAAAAATCCGAGGTTTTTAGCGTATGACAGCTGGCTTTTAAGCTCGCGAATTTCTTTCAGTACATTTATTTCTTCCATTTCCCACTTCCTATGGTGATACCTCGATGCATCGCTATCCGGCAGTGCAGCTGTACTAGTGGCTTTATAGCACCATTTCTTATCGAACGAGGCTCATCTTGCGGAGAATGCCGAAACTCTGTTAGCGAAAATTCGAAATAAAAGCGTGACAACCAAGCCAAAACCGTCAGTTTCGGAAGTATCTGAGGATACAAATGGAGGTAGAGATAGTTTCTTAACTAAAAATTTACTTTTATTTTCAATAAGTAATGTTCCGATTCGACTCCTGGTGCCGCACCATACAAAACGAAGCCCTCACAGAAATGCGAGGGCTTTGTTGTCTCTGAGGCGGGGTCCCCAGCCTAGATGCCTGGTTTTGACTTTCTGGAAATCTGAAAGGACGCTGCCAGCATCGCGCCACGATTGCTGCCTTCCCAATCGCCCGATACTTTCCAATCGTCGCTGCCAATTCAGCGACCGGGCGTAGGAAACCCGAAGTAATCAAGGCGCATCAGCTGCGCCACGCTTCCGACCTGTTCCACATTGCCAAGCTGTTAGCCGAGGACGCGGCGATGATTTGCGGCGCGGATCGGTATGCCTGGGCGTCGTGTTATTTGCAGGAGATGAGCAAGGCCGTCATCGATGACGTGGTTAAGGTGCTGGAAGCTCCGGGGAATAATCCGGCTTAAGGGACGGTGACTCGGTGCTGCTCCATGAGCGGGGCAGCATTGGGTTTCGCCAGACAAGGAACGCACTACCTATATCGCAGCCCAGCGGGGCTGGTGCGACGTTTCGCTAAATCCCCTCGCCACAGGTTGACCCTATTTCCTGGTCCACACAATTATGGATATTCATCTAATCCCGCCCCCCGCCGATACCCTCAAATAAGAGCATGGCCTGTCCCAAGGCTCCGCTGGCGCTCAACTACACTTGCCCAGAATCCCCGCTCCAGGAGCAGCAAACGATGAAAATCCGCACCAAGATTGTAGGTTCGGGGTTGGTCAGTCTGTTTTTTGCGCTGTTGCTGGGCGGTATCGGGCTGTGGGGTTATAACGCCATGACCGACGCCTTGGCACAGAACGAGACCAGTATTTCAGCCATGCGCAAGCACATGGAGGCGGACATGATGCATGACGCCATTCGTGGCGATGTGTTGGCTGCTTTGCTGGTTGCGCCAGGCGATGCCGCCGGCGCCAAGGAAGTGACCGAGGCATTCGATGAACATTCGGAGCGGATGCGTAAGGTCATCGCCGAGAACGCCGAGGCTCGTTTGCCGGGAACGATTTCCCAGACAATTGCCGAGTTGAAGCCTCAGGCCGATGCTTATATCGCTTCAGCCAAGCAGGTGATTGGCAAGGCGCTGAGCGGCGCTCAGGATGGCCGGGCGTTGCGGGCCGAGTTCGACAAGGCCTTTGAGGCCCTGGAGGAGCGCAACGAGGCGGTCAGCGAGCTGATCGAAGACCAGGCGAAGTCGTCTCGCGAGCATCAGGACCACAGCATTCATACTTCTGAACGTTGGCTGATCATCACTTTGCTGGCGACCTGCGTGGCGCTGGCGCTGTTGTCGTGGAGCCTGCTTAAAGCCGTGCTTACGCCGCTGAATAAAATCATCCTCAACACCCAGGCGATTTCCCAAGGCGATTTGCAGCGTTCGATGGGCGCTCATGGCGATGATGAGCTGGGGCAACTGCAAAGTGTGATCGAGCAGATGCAATCCAACTTGCGGCAGATGATCGCGACGATCCGCAGCCAGAGCGATGGCTTGCATGGCACGTCCCGGACGTTGGGCGATACCGCGCGGCAAATTGTGTCCAGCGCCGACCAGCAAGCCCACAGCGCCACCAGCATGGCGGCGAGCATGGAGCAGATGATCGCCAACATCAGCCAGATCAATCAGCACGCCGACAGCGCCCGGACGATTTCGGCGCAGTCCGAGCAACTGGCGAGCAGCGGCGGCCAAGTGATTCTCGGCGTGGTGGAAGGCATGAACCGGATCGCTGAGGTGGTCAACCAGTCCTCCGGCAAAATCACCGCGCTGGATGCGTCTTCCGAGGACATTCACTCCATCATTCAAGTGATCAAGAGCATCGCCGAGCAAACCAACCTGCTGGCGCTGAACGCCGCCATTGAAGCGGCCCGCGCCGGTGAGGCCGGGCGCGGCTTTGCGGTGGTGGCCGATGAAGTACGCAACCTGGCGGCCCGCACCACGCAATCCACCCAGGAAATCACCACGATGATCGAGCGTATCCAGACCAGCGCTCGGGATGCGGTGGCGAACATGCAAGCGTGCGTCAGCCGCGTGGACGAAGGCGTTAACCTGGCCCAGCAGGCCGGGGTGTCCATCAGTGAAATCCGTACCGGTGCCCGGCATGCTGCGGAGGTCGTCGAGGAAATTTCCCACACCATCGCCGAGCAATCCAAAGCCAGTGACGAAATGGCTCAGCGGGTAGAAGCGATTGCCGCGCAATCCAGGGACAACACTTTGTCCATTCACAATCTGCAGCACACGGCAGACCAATTGAATGACGCCGCGGGGTCGATGCAGTCTTCGGTGCAGCAATTCAAGATTTGATCGTTCGCTGCGGTCCGGGCTGCTAGCAGCCCTGATCCCGTTTATCGCTAGTTATGGCTGGGCAATAATTATCGCCCAGCCATAATAAAGTCTCGAATCAAACCTGATTCACCTCGAACACAAACGAAATCTCCCGCTTCTGGGCGCTCCAGACGTAGCGGATATGCTTGCCTTGCACTGGAATCGATACCGCTGGCGGTCGAAAAGCAGCAACGCATTCGTGACCGGGCAGACGAACGCTGTTGTACAAAAGCCCCCACGACAATGTCGCGCGCAGTTCCCGGGCGAACACCTGGGACGGGCCGTAGGCCGTGGGGTCTGGATTGTGCAGATGTGGATAATCGTGGCGAATGTCGTGCAAGGGTTTGACAACGTGGTTGACGTAGGTGCGCATGGTCAATTCCAGGTCAGGCTCGTTGGTCGCACTCAAGAACCGAGCCTGGTGGTAACACGTCTCGGCAATGGCCGCTTCCTGGCTGCTGGCGGCGTAATAGACGCCGAACGTGCCATCGCTGAAGCGACTGCTTTTACCGATGTGGGTAAACGCCGCCATCACAGGCGAGGAACCTGGACCGGAGACCCGATCTTCAGGGCGTACCCGGGACAGCACGCCGGCTTCTTCCATGAGCCGGTCATTGGTCAGGGCTTCCAGGGCGTAGGCCGTGGCCAGGTCATCCGGGTCAAGCACATCTTCGAACAGCGTGATTGGCGGAAAGCTGCTGTTGACGATCCGATAGGCCCGCTTCCATTTCGGGTCCGCCAGCGGTGGCGTCATCAACCGCGCACTCCGTCGAGGTATCGTCGCACATCGGCAATGTCGACCACCCGTCCCACCAGCATGTACGACAGCGCCGACTGGCCATTGAAAGGTGCCGCCGTGTTCGGGCTGCTGACCCACTGATATACGCGGTCTCGGCTGTTACTGAAGATGATGCTCAGCGCCTTGTGAATACCCATGAGATAGGAAATACGCTCGAGGGTGTCTCGCGGCAGCCTGACGTTTTCAGGTAATTGTTTGTATTTGTAGAAGGTCGTGTTTCCGACTTTGCCCAACAACGTACGCTGCTGCTCGACACTGCAGCCCCACAGCTCCATGAGATTGAAGAAAAACTTCAACGCGACTCGACCCGCATCCGGGGAATCCAGTTGTTGCTGGGCGCTGAGGTTGATGGAGGAAGTCGCCATGAGTTTTAGGCTCCTTTGTTGCTGGGTGGATGCGTAGAGAATAGTACATATATGGATAAAAATTAAGATTTAATTCGCAAGCGAACAGACGCAACCATAATTTTCCGACCGGTTTGCTACAACGGAACATCTTGTCGTTGTATTAACGGTATCAACAGACAAGCCGAACCAGCAGAAATCGAAAATCCCACTTAAGCTCCAATCATCGCCTGCCGGCGCTTTTCGCTACAAAACCGCGACAACCGTGGCAAGGTGCTTGATGATAGCGATCATCGCCCCGCCAGGCCGGGGCCGGGTGCATAAATAACAGCGAGCCCACTTAAGTAGAGGGCATTACCTCATGGATAGCAGAACCTTACGCAACCTCATGCGCATCATGCAGACCGGCTCGTTGTCGGCCGCAGCGGAACAGTCGTGCCTCACGGTGCAGGCACTGGCGGCGCAATTGAACAAAGTCGAGGAGCAGTTCGGGTTTCGGTTGTTCCGACGCTCGAACAAAGGCCTGACGTTGACGAGCCAAGGCTCCGAACTGACGCCGTTCATGGATCAGGTCTTGGCGGCCACGCGACAGCTGGAAGAGAAAGTCGCGGCGCTCAAGACGCCCAGGCAGCGCAGCCTGAAGGTGGCGCTCAACACCACGCTGACGGCGGATTTCAACCGGCGGATAATTGATCGCCTGATCGCGGTTTTTCCCCAGTACCAACTGGAATTCAGTTACGCCGAGTCGATGGAAAACCTGAGCAAGCTCAAGAACGAGCATTTTGACCTGGCAATCCTGATCGGGCAGCAAAATGGCTTTGCCAGCATCCCCATGCCGGGCGTGCAGGTGCAGGTCGTCGGCGCCCATTGCGGTGACAAGGACGATTCCCTTGGCCTGCTTGGCGACAAATTTCAGGTACGTCCGGCAGAAGAATGTCCGTATTCCCATAGCTTCCTGCGCTTCCTCGATGCGGGCCTCGGCGAGTATGGACCGAACCAGCGAATGATCTACTCCTGCAGCGAAACGCTGACGTTGTCTTTGATCACTCAGCTCGACGGCTTGGGGCTCGTCTCCCGGGACGCGGCGATGCGCAACGGCCTGGCGATATTCCCGGACTTTGAGGATTTCTTGGAAGTACACCTTGCGGTGAACAATCCCGAGCTATCCGACCAGGCGCTGCACGATGTCGTCGACCTGACCCTACAGGAACGAACCGAGCGCGATGTACGCCGCCGTGCCCACCGCCACACTGAGAAACAGGTTGCGGCTGAAATACGCACATAACAGCGTCGGAATCGCGGCATAGAACTCCGGACGGTCGAGCTGTATCTGCTGATCCTTGATCAGTAGCGGAGTCAGGCTGATGGCGGCGACGATCGCCACCGGCAGGTATTCCAGCGCACGGGCGACAAACGGCGGCCAGTTGTCCGTATTCACCTGCAGCGGCAAGGCGCGGGGCAGGAAGGTCACGGCCATCATCAACGCAACGACGAGGATCAGGAACGTTTGGTCAGGCATACGCCCACCCCGCAGCCAACGAACGTGGCGATGAATACGTTGAACGGCGAGCTGCCTATCAGGCTCAGCGCGCCCATGCAGATAACTGCCGCCAGCGCCGCGATAAGCTTGTTGCGCGTGTTGCACAACGAAACCAGCACGTAGAGCATCATGGCAGTCAAGGCGTAGTCGAGCTGATACTTGATCAGGTGCGCCGCGTATTGCGCACAAACGGCCCCCAACAAGCCGCCCAGCACCCAAGAGGTGTGGCAAAAGAGGTTGAAACCGATCAGGTAGCGCACACTGACCGGCGCCCCGGTGCCCAGCTTGACGCTGTGGAAGGCGAACGACTCATCCGTGAGCCCCGCCGCGTAGCACCAGCGCTCGAAACGACTGAGTCCCAACGCCCGCAAGGCCTTGGCCATGTAGACCGACATGAGCATGTGGCGCGCATTGATCAGGAACGTGGTGAGCACAATAGTAGTCAACGACGCCCCGCTGGAGATCAATGCCAACGCCGCGAATTGTGAGGCGCCTGCATAAACGAACAAGCACATCGCCACCGGGAGCCACAATGGCAACCCGGCGTTGACCGCCATCAGACCGAACACAAACGAAACCGTGAAATAACCCGCTACTACCGGACTGGCTTCAGCAAAGGTTCGCGAGGCTTGTGGTTCGACTGCCAGCGGCTGGCTGGAAGTCTTGTTCATAAATCCCTCTCGAAAGTGATTTCGCCCCGAGGCTCACAGAACCCTTGGGCAGCCCAGAAGCGCTTGCCGGCCAGATTGGTATCGTCGACAAACAGGAACATGCGCAGCACGCCGACCCGTTTCATGTCAGCGGATGCCGCTTCCACCAGACGCTGCCCCAGGCCTTGGGTGCGATGTCGCGAGCTGACTGCCAAGTGATTGATTGTCCCTCGAGTGCCCAGCATACCGCCGATGACCGCGCCTACGACGTCACCCGTCGCATCGAAAGCCATGTAGGCGGTGGTGGTTTCCTGCAACAGCACGCCACGCAAGAACCGCGCATCCTGCCATTCACAGAACGACACCTCGGCAAAACCGCGAAAAAATTGCTCCAGTCGTTCGGCGTCCCTGACCATGGCTCGGCGCAACAGGATCTGCGGCACCGATTCATCCATGGGTTCGAGCTGTTCAGCGAACAATGTCAAAAGCGGTCCCCGGCCGCGAAAACGAAATCGCCAGGATCTGCCTGAACGCCATTTCATGGCTGTGGGTGTTGCGGGCAGGGGTCACATAGTGGCGCATGTCCCGATCAAGGAAAAAGGTCGTATCGAGGATGTCCTCGTAAGTAGTTGCCGCCAATTGCTCTTCCTGGGCGCTGTAGAGACGGCTTTCCGCGCCGGCGACGTTATTACGCCCCCAGAAATGGACACCACTGAAAGGGTACCCATCGCAATGGATGCCTTCGGGAGTGATCTCCAATTGCTTGCCCGGCTTGATCTCGATACGGATCTGATGGATCTGGCACTGCCAGATTTCATCATGCAGTTCCTGCGGCAGAACGTTTTTGTATACGTCGAAGTCCGTGTCGATCAGGCTGCGCATCACGGGCGAATTGATCACTTCGTTGGAGAAATCCTCGAAGTGTCGCTCCAGTCCACCGACGTAGCTGTTATTGGCTTTGGACTGGACATAGGCGCGGTGTTCAAGCTGCTTGAGTTCGCGGGTCGTGGGGTTGTATTCGAAATCGCTGTAGCGGCGGAAACGCATGCCTGACTCGGCCTGGCCGTAATAGCTGTCGGGTTCCATGTTTTCCCAGCTTTTGGTCAGCCGGACAAAGTCGCCGAAATGACCGTAGAGATTGAAGTCTCCACCGCGGACGTTGACGTATTTGTCACGCCTTAGCGCTTCGCCCACTTCCCTGTTCAGAACGATCATTTTTCATAGGTCTCCACTGCATTGAGCGGACTAATCTAGTAGGTGCAGGATTTGCGTCCATGAAAAAGTATTTGAGGCATTTAAAGCCCAGCTTGAAACGAGGCAAAAAGTTTCACTAGTACGACTTTTCGCCAGCAGAACAGTCTGTGCAACGCCGATATTCAAGGCAAACCGCCGTAAGAAAATCTCGCCTCACACCAGATGCGCAAGATGTGACGCAGTACTACGCAAGTTGTCAGGCACTTTTTTGCCCGTATCCCCCGCCACCCCGCCTTCAACTGTCCGAAATCGCACGGAAACGCCGGTTTACGGGCCCCTCGCAGAACCTGGCTTGATCCTTGAGTGAGTGACGTCTTTGCCGGGTGAAGCCCGGACCTCGCCCCTCTTCGAAGGAGAGCCTCAATGGCAACACAGGCATTCGTGTCCCTCGACCCTGTGGCATGGCTGGCCCAACAGCCGCTGCAGGAAAACGAGCACCTTTATCTGGTGATCAGCGCGGCGAGCGATTCAGATGCTATGGAAACCTTTCGCCTGTCCGCCCCCACTCATCCATTGCTTCCCATCTGGGGCGACACACCTTATGCCACTTGGCAACCAGTGATGCCCTATGTCACCCAGCTCGAGCCCGGCTCGGCGTTCTTGCCATGGATCGCGCAAACCGAGGCGCTCGATTGGGGCTGGCTTGCCGTATCCCGCTGTGAGCCGGAAACGGTGTTGGCGCACCTGCGCAGCCTTACGCAAATAAAGATGCCGGACGGCAATGAAGTGTTCTTCCGGTTTTGGGATGGGCGATACCTCCAGCAAATCCTTGAAGGCCTGGGCGCCGAAGCCGGGAACCTGCTGCCGGTCTTTGAGCGATATCTGATCAATGGCAAATCCTTGGAGACATCGCCCAGGAAAGTGCCGGCGGCGAGGGATTGGCCATGGTGGGAGATGCCGACGGACTTGTCTGATGCTTTGGCGAAGCAGAACCCATCAGTGTCACTGGACGGCCTGATGCAGTGGCTGGAAGAGGAACATCTGTATCTGTTTACCACTTGGCCCAAAGGTAACCTGCGGCTGAAAGTCAGCCGTTACGTACGGCAGACGGGTGCTCGGGACAATCTTCGGGAAACGCTGCTGAATGATTTGCTCCAGGAGCAAGGTTGATGTCAGCAAAGGCTCACATTGCTTTCGTCGACGAGGAACTGGCGACATTCAAGGACAGTTTGAAGCGTTATCAAGAGCAGACCCAAGCCTGGTATGCACAACGTGCCGATGACTTCAGCCGACTCAGGGACCTGCCTTCCCTCACGGGCATGGAGCGCATCATCAAGATCGGGGACAGTCAGAAATCGGTGGGCATGACTGACGGCGATTTCAACTCGAACGTAGCGCGGTGCCCAATGAAAGGGCCCTTGTTGATCGAAAGCAAGTTCGAGTCGGTCTACGACATCCCGATTGGTGATATCGATGTAGATATCGTCGATGTCGACACCGGGGCAACCAGCGCTATCAAGCTGGACGCTCAAGGAAAGGCCCGCTGGGCTGACGGTGTTCCCGGCAAGTACTACCAGATACGCGTGCACAGCAAGGTCACGCCCGCTCAGATCAACGCGTTGTTCAGTGCCTATGACGGGCTGACCGGCGAGCTGGAAAAATTCCTGCGCAATAAATGGGAAGGTCCGGCGGGATACCGGCAGCAGTGGTCGAGCCTGTCTTTGTCCGGTACCGTCCTGGCGGTGGGCAGCGGCATTCTCGAGGGTGGCTGGGAAGCTATCAAAGGCGTGTGGGATGGCATCAGCCTGGTCTTTGAAATCCTGAAGAACCCGGCGAAATTCGTAGATGAACTGGGCGAAGGCGCCCTTCATCTCATCGAGGTGGCCAAGCAAACACCCGAGGTCATGAAGAAGGCCATGCTGTTGGCCAGCGACGAGGCCGCGCTTTTCCTGATGATGCGCTGCGCGCTGATCTGGCTAGCGAGCCTGCCGCCGATGCAAACGGCCCAAGATTACGCAAGGATGACCACCGCCGCAGCCATGGGCGTCGTAATCGATATTGTGGTGGCGATTGTCCTGACACTGGTTGCCGAGGGATCCGGGGTCATTTATCTCGCGGCGCGGGTGAAGAAATACGGGGAAATCATCTTCAAGGCGGTAATAGGCTTCGTAGAGTCCGTATTCGCCATCATCAATGGCTTCATGGGCTATGTCGCCAAATACATTCCGGTGGCGGTGCGGGGCATGGCCGCGCCGATGAAAAAAGGCGCGGTCGAGCTACGCATCGATGCCAAGAAAAACGCCAGGCTAGTCGCTGGCAAAACGGGCGACGATGCCTCCAAGCAGGCAACGACACCGACCGGCAACAGCGCCGAGCCCGCCGCCCGTACCTGCACCGACAAATGCCCGGTCTCGATGGTGACCGGCGAAGAGTTATTGACGCTCAACGATGGCCAACTCGACGGTCTGCTGCCTTTCGAGTGGACACGCCTGTACCGAACCAGCGCGGTGGAAGTCGACTGCGGCCTGGGCTACGGCTGGAGTCATGCGCTGGCCCATCGGCTCGAAATCAAGGGTGACGAGGTCATCTGGACCGATCACGAAAATCGGTCGACGCCTTTCCCGCGTCCGAGCAAGCAGCGTCCGGCGATTACCAACAGCCTCTCCCGTGCAGCCATTTACCTGGGCGATGATTCCAGCGAGCTGATTGTGGCGCAAGCGGGCCAGCGTCCCTCGTTCTATCACTTTCGCCTTCATAACGATGAGGCGACGTTGAGCGCCATCAGCGATAGCTATGGCAATCGGTTGCGCATTACCCGCGACACCCTCGGGCAGATCAAGCGCCTGGACAACGGCGCGGGGCGGGGCCTGCTCTTTCGTTACGGCAATAGTCGAATCACCGCGGTCGACTACCAACAATTTAAGCCGGCGGACACTCTGGAACGCTGCTGGTCGACTGTCCAGACGCTGGTCACTTACCGCTATGACGCCCAGCATCGTCTGGTCGAGGCGACAAATGCCGCCGGTGAAACCGAGCGTTATCGCTACAACGAGCAACACGTCATCGTTGAGCGACAACTGGCCGGCGGTGCGAGCTTTTTCTGGGAATGGGAGAACGAAGGCAAGCTGGCCCGCTGCACTCGTCATTGGGCCAGTTTTTCGCAAATGCATGCGCGTTATGCCTGGGACAACAACGGAACCGTCACCGTAACCGATGCGGACGGTAGCGAGGAGACCTATACCCACGACGATAAAGCGCGGCTGATCAGCAAGACCGATCCGGACGGTGCGCAGCATCGCAAGGCCTATAACGAAAAGGGTCAGTTGATTGCGGAGCAAGACCCGCTGGGCGTCGTGACCGAATACCGCTACGACGAAGACGGCTTGCTGATAGCCGTCATTCCGCCAGAAGAAGAGGCGGTGATTTACGAGCACATCAATGGGTTCGTAAGTGACGTCCACCGTGGCAAAGCCAGTTGGAAATATCGCCGCAATCGACAAGGTGACATCACCCAGCAGACCGATCCAGATGGAAACATCACTTACTACCATTACAGCGACCAAGGTCGCCTGATCCACATTGCCCACCCCGACGGTAGCCTCCATTCATTGGCCTGGAACAAGCTCGGCCAATTGGTTGAGGAATGCCTGCCCGACGACAGCCTGCTTCAATACACCTACGATGAGCTCGGCCGACAGGTCAGTCGTCAAGACGAACACGGCGCCATCACCCATTACCAATGGGACGCCGTCGGCCGCTTGCTGCAAACCACCTTGCCCACCGGCGCAACCCGCGCCTGGAGCTACAACGCCTACGGCAAGGTCACCGCCGAACGCGACGAACTGGGGCGCATCACCCGCTACGAATACGCCGACGACC
>NZ_JABWQW010000021.1:0-106091 GCF_014268645.1 Pseudomonas sp. SWRI154 | reverse complement strand
GAAACTCAAGGAGTTTTCCGTTTCGACTGCGCCGGAAGTGGGGCGAATTATAGACACCCAGGATTTGCCGTCAACCCTTTATTTCGCTTTTATTGCAGAAGGGACTTTCTTACCCAGCAAACGCGGGATCCGGCGCGTAACCGAAGGGAGCCTCAACACTAATAGCAAGGCTCCTATCAAGGCGTATATCGCCCACTCCTTGAGGTCCGCACGCACGATCCACAGCATATGCAGTAACCCAAGCCCTAGAATTGGATAAACCAGGCGATGCAATTTCTTCCAGCGGACACCCAGTCGCCGCTGGCTATAACGATTGGACGTGACCGCCAACACCAGCAAACCGAGGAACCCAAGCGCCCCAACGATGATGTAAGGCCGCTTACTCAGCTCGACTCCCAACTGCGACCAGTCGAAACCTAGTATGAACGCCGCGTATCCGCTCAAATGCAGCACAACATAAGCGAAGCACCACAACCCCAACTGGCGCCTGACCGCGATCCACCCCGCCCACCCCGTCAACTTTTGCAGTGGTGTCATGCTCAAGGTGATCAACAACAGGATCAGCGTCCCTAACCCGAGCCGATCCACCAGCACCTTGCCCGGGTCCGGCCCCAGCGAATTTACCAAAGCCTCGTAGAGCCAAAGCAACGGCCAGACTGCCGTCCCGAGGAAGACGCCGATCCGCCACGCAAGGAAACGCATCAGTAGTCCTTCCTCAAATCCATCCCCGCATATAAGGAAGCGACTTCATCCTGATAGCCGTTGAACATCAATGTATCGCGGACATTGGGACGGAGCAGCCCGCTCGGCAGGCGACGTTCGCGCGCCTGGGTCCAGCGCGGATGATCGACTGTTGGATTGACGTTGGCATAGAAGCCGTACTCGTCAGACGCAATGCTTTGCCACGTGGTCTTCGGCTGCTCGCTCACCAAACTGATGCGCACAATGGACTTCACGCTTTTGAAACCGTACTTCCATGGAACCACCAACCGCAGGGGCGCGCCGTTCTGGTTCGGCAACTCCCGCCCGTACATGCCAACCGCCAGGATAGCCAACGGGTTCATTGCCTCGTCCAATCGCAGGCCTTCTACGTATGGCCAGTCGATTAACGCGAAGCCTGAACGCTGCCCCGGCATGACCTTGGGGTCCTGCAAGGTTTCGAAGCGAATGTACTTGGCGCTGGATGTAGGCTCGACTTGCTTGAGCAATGCGGAGATTGGGAAGCCGACCCAAGGAATAACCATCGACCAGGCCTCGACACAGCGCAGTCGGTAAATCCGTTCCTCCAACTGATAAGGCTTCATGAAGTCTTCCAACCCATAGCGCCCCGGCTTGCTTACCTCACCGTCCACAACCACGCTCCAGGGCTCGGTTTGCAGCGATCCAGCGTTGGCCGCCGGATCACCCTTATCGGTCCCGAACTCATAGAAATTGTTGTAGTGGGTGGCATCCTTGAACGGCGTGATCGGTTCATCCTTGACCGTCACAGCGCCCCATTGGGTAGAAGTAAGTTTCTCGGCTAACCAGGACGGCGCCTTGCCGGGCTCGACATCGGCATAACGCGCCGCATCGGCAGCACTGGCCCACTGCGGCAAGCTGCTCACGGCGAGACCCGCCATGGTTGCACCGAGCATCTGGCGACGGGAAAGATAGATCGATTCAGGCGTGACGTCCGACTCGCGACAGTCGGACGACTTGGGGATCTTGATCAGCATGACGACTCCGCAGCGTTGGGGGCAGATGCACCAATAGACTGCGGAGTATGGGTGAAATTACATTAAGGCAACATTTAGCGTCGGCGAAGACGCAGCAAATATTGCACTGGGCCGGAAGCCGCATAGGCGAGGAATACCAACAACAAGATACGTGGTGGATCACTGAATACCACGGCAAAGACCAGCACCACAGCCAGGATCGCCACGAATGGCACGCGCCCCTTGAGATCGAGCTCCTTGAAGCTGTTGTACTTGATGTTGCTGACCATCAACATCCCCGCCGCCGCGACCAGCAAAGCCACCAGGAAGGACATTTTCGACCCCTGGATGCCAAAGTCGCTGAATGCCCAGACCACCCCCGCCACGACACCCGCCGCCGCCGGACTGGCAAGACCAATGAAGTAACGCTTGTCGGCAGTGCCAACCTGAGTGTTGAAACGCGCCAGGCGCAGTGCAGCACCGGCGACATAGATGAAGGCAACCATCCAGCCGACCTTGCCCATGTCGCCCAGGGCCCAACCAAACGCCAGCAAGGCCGGGGCAACACCGAACGCAACCATGTCGGATAGCGAATCGTATTCGGCGCCGAATGCGCTCTGGGTATTGGTCATGCGGGCTACGCGCCCGTCCAGGCCATCAAGCACCATGGCGACAAATATCGCGATGGCGGCAAAAGCGAAATAGCGACTCGCACCGGCGCTGTCGCCAGCGCTCAATGCAGCCTGGGCGCTCATGGAACTGATGATGGAATAGAAACCGGCGAACAGGTTCGCGGTGGTGAACAGGTTCGGCAGCAGATAGATGCCACGATGCCGGACCTTACGGCCTTCAGCGTCATGGCCTTCTTCGACATGCTCGTCGATAGGCAACAGGCTTTCGGCGTCAGGAGCCTGGTTCGGCTCGTCGGGACGTTCGCTCATGGACAATACCTTGCAACGGTGTGAAAAATTCGACAGATGTCTGGGACGACGGTTCGGCCGCAAACGATGCAGCTTTATACCAGAAGCCGATGCCCAAACGAAAAAACGCGGCCTGGGCCGCGTTTCTTCAATCAAGCTCGCGACTCAGTTCTTGGCTTTGTCGACGATCTTGTTGGCACCGATCCACGGCATCATGGAGCGCAGCTGCTCACCGATGATTTCGATACCGTGAGCGGCGTTGTTACGACGCTTGGCGGTCATCGAAGGATAGCCGGTAGCGCCTTCGCTGATGAACATCTTGGCGTATTCGCCGTCCTGAATACGTTTCAGGGCGTTGCGCATGGCCTGGCGGGATTCGGCGTTGATGACTTCCGGACCGGTCACGTACTCGCCGTATTCAGCGTTGTTGGAGATCGAGTAGTTCATGTTGGCGATACCGCCTTCGTACATGAGGTCAACGATCAGCTTCAGTTCGTGCAGGCACTCGAAGTAAGCCATTTCTGGCGCGTAGCCCGCTTCGACCAGGGTTTCGAAACCGGCCTTCACCAGCTCGACGGTACCGCCGCACAGAACGGCTTGCTCGCCGAACAGGTCGGTTTCAGTCTCGTCCTTGAAAGTGGTTTCGATGATGCCGGTACGACCGCCACCGACACCGGCAGCGTAGGACAGGGCTACGTTCTTGGCGTTGCCGGACGCGTCCTGGTAGATCGCGATCAGGTCAGGGATGCCGCCGCCCTTGACGAACTCGGAACGTACGGTGTGGCCCGGGGCCTTCGGCGCGATCATGATCACGTCGAGATCGGCACGTGGCACGACTTGGTTGTAGTGGATCGCGAAGCCGTGGGAGAAGGCCAGGGTGGCGCCCTTCTTGATGTTCGGCTCGATTTCATTCTTGTACAGCGCGGACTGGAACTCGTCCGGGGTCAGGATCATGACCAGATCGGCAGCGGCGACAGCGGAAGCCACGTCGGTGACTTTCAGGCCGTGGGCCTCGGCCTTGGCAACGGTGGCCGAGCCTTTACGCAGGCCCACGGTCACGTCAACGCCGGAGTCTTTCAGGTTGCACGCCTGGGCGTGACCCTGGGAGCCGTAGCCGATAATGGCGACTTTCTTGCCCTGGATGATCGACAGGTCGCAATCTTTATCGTAAAAAACTTTCATGAATTTCCCCTATATCCGGCCATTCAGGCCATTCGCTAATTTGGTTTAGATGCTCAGTACTTTGTCGCCACGGGCAATCCCGGTGACGCCACTGCGTACAGTTTCGAGAATCGAGGCAGTGCCGATCGATTGGATGAAGCTGTCGAGCTTGTCGCTGGTACCGGTCAACTGAACGGTATAGACGCTGGCGCTGACATCGACGATCTGCCCACGATAAATATCGGTAGTACGTTTGATCTCGGCGCGCTGGGCGCCGGTGGCCTTGACCTTGACCAGCATCAGCTCGCGCTCGATGTGAGCGCTTTCCGACAGGTCCACCAGCTTGACCACCTCGATCAGCTTGTTCAGGTTCTTGGTGATCTGCTCGATGACTTCATCGTGGCCCACGGTGGTCAGCGTCAGGCGCGACAGGGTCGGGTCTTCGGTTGGCGCCACGGTCAGGCTTTCGATGTTGTAGTTGCGCTGCGAGAACAGGCCTACAACACGAGACAGCGCACCCGGTTCGTTTTCCAGTAGCAAGGAAATAATGTGTCGCATGATTAGGTACGCTCCGTCTTGCTCAGCCACATATCACGCATGGAGCCGTCTTTGATCTGCATCGGGTAGACGTGCTCGCTGGTATCGACCTTGATGTCGAGGAATACCAGGCGATCCTTCATCGCGAATGCTTCTTCAAGCCCGGATTTCAAATCTTTCAGGTCGGTGATGCGGATGCCCACGTGGCCATAGGCCTCGACCAGCTTGACGAAGTCCGGCAGCGATTCCATGTAGGAATGCGAGTGACGACTGCCGTAGCTCATGTCCTGCCACTGGCGAACCATGCCCAGCACGCCGTTGTTCAGGTTGACGATCTTCACCGGCAAACCGTACTGCAGGCAGGTCGACAGCTCCTGGATGTTCATCTGGATACTGCCTTCACCGGTGACACAGGCGACATCATTATCCGGGAAGCTCAACTTGACGCCCATGGCCGCCGGGAAGCCGAAGCCCATGGTGCCCAGGCCGCCGGAGTTGATCCAACGGTTGGGTTTGTTGAACTTGTAGTACTGCGCCGCGAACATCTGGTGCTGCCCCACGTCGGAGGTCACGAAGGCATCGCCCTTGGTCACTTCGCACAGGGTCTCGATGACGGTTTGCGGCTTTATCACGCTGCCGTCGCCCTTGTCGTAAGGGAACAGGCCACGATCGCCACGCCACTCATCAACCTGCTTCCACCAGGCGGTCACGGACTCCTTGTTCGGAGCCTCGCCGATTTCCTTGAGGATGGCGACCATCTCGGTCAGCACGCTCTCGACCGGACCGACAATCGGCACGTCTGCCTTGATGGTCTTGGAGATCGACGCCGGGTCGATGTCGATGTGGATGATCTTGGCATTCGGGCAGAATTTCGCCGGGCCATTGATGACGCGGTCGTCGAAACGCGCGCCCACCGCCAGGATCACATCGGCATGGTGCATCGCCAGGTTGGCGGTGTAGCTGCCATGCATGCCGAGCATGCCGATGAACTGGCGGTCGGTGCCCGGGTAGGCGCCGAGGCCCATCAGCGTATTGGTGACCGGCAGGTTGAGCATCTTGGCCAACTCGGTCAGCGGCGCGGAGCCACCACCGAGGATGACACCACCACCGGAGTACAGCACAGGGCGCTTGGCCGCCAGCAGCATTTCGGCGGCCTTGCGAATTTGCCCCGAGTGACCACGTACCGCCGGGCTGTAGGAGCGCAGCTTGGCTTTTTTCGGGTAGATGTATTCAAACTTCTCGGCCGGGTTGGTCATGTCTTTTGGCACATCGACCACCACCGGGCCCGGACGACCGGACTCGGCCAGGTAGAACGCTTTCTTCATGACTTCCGGGATTTCCGACGCATGCTTGATCATGAAGCTGTGCTTCACGATCGGCCGGGAGATACCGATCATGTCGGTTTCCTGGAACGCGTCGGTACCCACCATGGTGCTAGGCACCTGGCCGGAAATGATCACCATGGGAATCGAGTCCATGTAGGCCGTGGCGATACCGGTGATGGCGTTCGTGGCGCCAGGGCCGGATGTCACCAGAACCACGCCGGCCTTGCCGGTGGCACGGGCATAGCCGTCAGCCATGTGGGTGGCCGCTTGCTCATGACGAACCAGGATGTGGGTCACTTCCGGTTCTTTGAACAGGGCATCGTAGACATGAAGAAGAGCACCACCGGGGTACCCGTAGATATATTTGACGCCTTCGTCACGCAAGAAGCGGACGAGCATCTCACCGCCAGATAAAAGCTCCACGTTGTTCACCTCTAAAACGCCAGAATACCGACCCACGAAAAGGGGACGGGTCTTAATAGGTTTACTTCTCGGCAGAGCATGAGCGACGGTGGTCGCCGACTACGTCAGCACTGACTGAGCAAGTATTGGGATCGTCCCAAGTGTTGCGGGCCTTTCCCACCCAGCGCGAGGTAACGCGTTGCGGGTGTAACAGGTCGGCGCGGATGTGCGCCTCATGATCTGCCGAGTGGGTCTGCTTCTGGCAGTCCCTCTACAGCGGACTTTGGATTCTTCTGTTTCGCCCTCTGCAAGTCAAGTCGTCAATGTGCTTTATTGAAGTAAGCACATGAGAACGCAAGAAAAAACCTTTAAACGGCTACTCTGTTAGCTTCAATTGCGCAACCCAGGACAAGGAAACAGCATGCGAATGATGTTATTGACGGCCAGCCTGCTGGTTGGCCTGAGCTCGATGAGCATGGCCGGCCAGATCTATAAATGGGTGGATAACCAAGGCGTTACGCACTTTGGCGCCCAGCCGCCCGAAGGGGTGCAGGCCACGACGGTGGGCAAATCTTCCCCTCCGGCGCCCAAACCACCGGCGCCCGCGTCGGGCGGGGTAATTGGCGACCAGAAAGCCATCGACCAACAGGTGAAACAGCAAGTCGAGGAACAGGAAGCCCAACTCAAGGCGTTCTGCGAGCAAGCCCGGACCAACCTGGCGCAACTGCAGAACAACCCCAGGGTGCGGGAGGACGTGGAAGGCGAAATGCGCCGCCTCACTGATGAAGAACGGCGCCAGCGCATCGATGAGACCCGTACCCAGGTCGAAGAACACTGCCAATAAAGGCAGTCAGCTGGCGTCACTGATCAACTGGTCGAACTGCGCCAACAGTCGCTGCAACTCGACGCCCTGCCCTGGCCGCTGCGCATAGACCATTTCCGCCATGGCCAGGATGCCTGAGGCATTGGGCAGCGGCAGGTCGTTTTCGAGGATAGCCTTCATCCGCGGCAAGAAGATCCATTGCAGCCATTGCTCGAAATCCAAGGTATCGACCGCGAACGGCTCGACACTCGCCAGCGCCTCGGCCGAAGGCGAAACGCTGCTCCACCAACCCTGGACACGCAGTTCACGCTCGATCAGCAGCAACTGATCGGCAATCTGGAGAAAACGCACGTCCATCAGAGTGAAACCTTGGCCTTCTGGCGAGCCAATGCCGCGCCTGCGGAATCGCCTTGCTTCTCGCGAGCCTGGGCAATCAGCTCCCAAAGACTTGCCTGAAGTGCCGGGCGACCGCTGGAGAATGTCAGGCCGCGACGGGCCAGTTGTTCGGCTTGCGGCGCATCACCCTGGGCCATGCGCACCTGCGCCAGTCGATAAAGGACCTGAGGTTCGCGCGGCGCTACACGCTGGGCGCGCTCGAGGCTGGAAGAAGCACCATTGAGGTCGCCTCCGGCCTGCTGCTGCTGAGCCGTAGTCAAGAGCGCCAATACCGGGCCGTCCAGTTGCTCATCGGCTGACAAACCACCCGAACTGGCCGAAGGAATGCTGCTCGGCGTCGACGGCATGTTGTAGCTGCCCTGGTCGATCGGCGAGGTTTCGATAGGCCCCGGCGTGATAGGGCCTGGGGTAATCGGCGCGCTGCTGATCGGCGCCGAAGTTGTCGCACCGCCACCGGGCACCATCACCACGACACCCGTGTCGCCTTGCGGGATCGCCTGCGTCTGGCCCTGCACTGGCCGCTTCACCGTCGTTTGACGGAAACCACCGTTGGCCGAGACGCGCTCGCTATTGGACACGGCGGTGCCGGAGTCGACAACCGGAATCGAACCGCGCTGTACGGTAGAGCAGCCACTGAGCAAAGCCACGGCGGTTACCGCTGGAATCAACCACTTGTTCACTTGAAACCCTCTTTGCTTAATTCATCCAGTCCTTGACCCAATCCATCACCGATTCGGCGGGATTCTGACCGCCGCATGCTGGGCCGGGCGGCGGTTCGCTGCCGCGAATATACGGCATCTGGACGGCGCCCGGGCAATTGGCGTCGGAGCCTTGTCCGGTGCGCGAGTCGACCCAGGCCTGGACGATGTTGTCCGGCTGCGGCATATCCAGCGGCAACGGATCGGCCTTGCGCATGAAACTGGTCCACACCTGCAACGCACCAGTGGCGCCGGTGAACGGCGTCTTGCCGTTATCGTCACGTCCAAGCCAGACCACCGCCAGTAAATCCTGGCTGAAACCGGCAAACCAACTATCGCGCGAATCGTTACTGGTGCCGGTCTTGCCCGCCAGCGTCAGGGTCCGGGGAAGTACGTTGTAGACCGAGCTGCCGGTGCCTTCACGCATGACCCGCTGCATGGCGCTCTGGATCAGGTAAATGGAAGCAGGATCGAAGCGCTGCTGGACCTGGAACGGATAACGCTTTAGTGGCTCGCCATCAGCTGTGAGCACGCTGCGAATGCCGCGCATCGGGGTATTGAAGCCGCCGTTGGCCAGGGTCTGGTACATGGCCGCCACTTCGATTGGCGTAAGACCACCAGCCCCCAACAGCATCGATGGGAACGCCGGGAATTCACGAGTCACTCCCAGGCGCGCCAAGGTCTTGAGCACGTTTGGCACACCGACTTCCAGCCCGAGCCGAGCAGTCGACAAATTGTAGGAATGCGCCAGGCCTTGATACAAGAACACCGTCCCGTGGGGACGACGATCGTAGTTTTGCGGCGTCCAGACCTGACCGTCCGCGCCCTTGATCGAGAATGACTCGTCGGACAGCCAACTGGTCAGCGTGTATTGGCTCGGTTTTTCCAGGGCGGTCAGGTAAACGGCGGGCTTGATCAACGAGCCGATCGGGCGCACGGCGTCCAATGCCCGGTTGAAGCCAGCATAACTGGCCTGTCGGCTGCCGATCATCGCCTGCACTTCACCGGTTTCCGGGTTGGTCACCACCATGGCAGCTTCGACTTCATCGGAGCCCTTGCGCCCCGCCAATCGCTTGAAGGTATCGTTGACCGAAGCCTCAGCCTTCATCTGCAGGATCGGGTCGAAACTGGTGAAGATTCGCAGGCCTTCTTCGGTCAAGTCTTCGTCACGGTAGTCCTCGCGCAGCTGACGCTTGACCAGGTCCATGAAGCCGGGGAACGAGCTGTCCGCCAGGCTGCCGCGCTTGGTCACGCCCAACGGCATCTTTTTCGCCGCCTCGACCTGCTCGGCTGTTGCCACGCCTTGTTGCTGTAACAGATCCAACACCAGGTTGCGTCGCTCGAGCGCACGTTCCGGATTGCGACGCGGGTTGTAGGAAGACGGCCCCTTGACCATGCCTACCAGCAACGCGACCTGATGCAGCTTCAGCTCCGACAAAGGCTGGCTGAAGAAGAACTGGCTCGCCAGGCCAAAGCCGTGCACCGCCCGCTGGCCGTCCTGACCGACAAACACTTCATTGAGGTAGGCCTCAAGAATTTCCGGCTTGCTGTAGTGCAGCTCCAGCAACAACGCCATCATGGCTTCAGTCAGCTTTCGGGTCAGGCTGCGCTCGTTGGTCAGGTAGAAGTTCTTGACCAGCTGTTGCGTCAGCGTACTACCACCCTGGCGCATGTGGCCGGCGGAGGTATTGACCCACACGGCCCGGGCAATCGACTTGGGGGAGACGCCAAAGTGATGATAGAAATCCCGGTCCTCGACAGCGATCAGGGTCTCGAGCAAGAACGGCGGCACCTGGTCGATCTTGATCAGAATCCGGTCTTCGAGGTTCTTGGGGTACAAGCCGCCGATCAACAGAGGCTCAAGGCGCACCACGGACAGCTTGGCGTTGTTGGCGCCGGTCAGCGCTGCCACGTAGTCGCCGGAGAAGCGCACCCGCACCGGTTGCGCCTGCTCCATCCCTTCATAAAACTGGAAGCCGCGAGTATTGAGGTCGACGGTATTGCCATTGATCGAGGCCGCGCCCGGGCCATTGGCAACGCTTTCACGGCGATAACCCAAAGCATCGAGTTCGGTCAGGAAATCATCCCGGCTCAGCTTTTGTCCGACGAACAGCTCCAGCGGCCGAGCGTAGACCTTGGCCGGTATGGTCCAGCGCTTGCCGGAGAATTTCTCCTGGACCACGGCGTCGAGGTAAACGGCAAAACCGGCGAGCACGACGAGGCCCACCAGGCCGAGTTTAAGGGCCCAGCCCAGCCAAGGCCGCAAGCGGCTGGCGGGTGGTTTTTTAGGGGTGCGGGGGGATCGGGTACGAGTCATGGCGGCGGATTATACGCACTTTGCAGCGCTTCAACATGAGCCCAACCACACAGGCCATCCGGTTTGCGTTAGCGCCGCTTGCCGCCATAATGACGGCCTTGAATTTTTCCAGACTCTGAAGGATCGCCCGTGAGCCAATCACTGATCGCTGCCCTGCAAAACCCTGCCCTTTTCCCGCATCCCGTCGAAGGGTTCCAGGTCATCGAGACCCATATTTCCTGGGTATTGCTCACGGGGCCCTACGCTTACAAATTCAAGAAGCCGGTCAACTTCGGCTTCCTGGATTTCACCAGCCTCGAGGCACGCAAGCATTTCTGTGGCGAAGAGTTGCGCCTGAACCAGCGCTTGACCCAGGATCTGTACCTGGAAGTGCTGCCTATTACCGGCAGCGCCGAAGCGCCAAGCCTGGGCGGCGACGGCCCGGCCATCGAATACGCCCTGAAGATGCGTCAGTTCCCACAGAGCCAATTGCTCAGCACGCTGCAAGCCAACGGCGAGCTGACCACTGCGCATATCGACGAAATGGCCGCGCAGATTGCCCAGTTCCACCTCTCAACGCCCAAAGTGCCCGCCGATAACGCCGCAGGTACGCCGGACAGCGTCATGGCGCCAGTGCGGCAGAACTTCGAACAGATCCGTCCATTCCTCAGCGACAAGGCAGACCTGCTGCAACTTGACGCCCTGCAAGCCTGGGCCCAAAGCAGCTTCGAACGCCTCGAGCCGCTGCTGGCACAGCGCAAGGCCGAAGGCTTCACCCGTGAATGCCACGGCGACATCCATCTGGGCAACGTCACCTTGATCGACGGCAACGTGGTGATCTTCGATTGCATCGAATTCAACGAGCCATTCCGCTTCACCGACGTCTACGCCGACACCGCATTCCTGGCGATGGACCTGGAAGACCGCGGCCTCAAGTCGTTGGCGCGGCGGTTCGTCAGCCAGTACCTGGAACTGACAGGCGATTACCGGGGCCTGGAGCTGCTCAACTTCTATAAAGCCTACCGCGCCCTGGTCCGCGCGAAGGTCGCGCTGTTCAGCATGCCCGCCGAAGCCGATCCGGTACAACGCGCCACCACCCTGCGCCAATACCGCAACTACGCCAACCTGGCCGAAAGCTATAGCACCATTCCATCGCGCTTCCTTGCTATTACCCACGGCCTTTCGGCCGTCGGCAAAAGCCACGTTGCGATGCGCCTGGTTGAGGCACTGGGTGCGATTCGCCTGCGCTCGGACGTGGAGCGCAAGCGCCTGTTCGGTGAGCAGCAAGTAGCGAACGACCCACAGGCCGGCATCTATAGCAGCGACGCCAGCAGCGCGACGTACGCCCGCCTGCATGAAATCGCCGACGTGATCCTGCATGCCGGGTTCCCAGTGGTGGTCGATGCGACTTACCTCAAGCAAGGCCAACGCGACGCGGCGGCCAAGGTTGCCGAGGGCACTGGCGCGCCTTTCCTGATCCTCGACTGCGACGCACCGCAAGCAGTGATCGAAAGCAGGCTCGCCCAGCGCCAAGCGGACCAGAAAGATCCCTCCGACGCAAACCTGGCCGTCATTGCCACCCAACAGGCCAGCCGCGAAGCGTTGACCCCGGCTGAAATCCTCTGCAGCAAGCGGGTTCAGACCAACGAAAGCGGCACGCTGGATGTCGTGGTCGCACAAATCCGCCAACGCTTGCCAGGCTTGTAAGCAACTATTTCGACCGTGAAGCGACACCTGGCTTCACGGTCGTCAAATAGTGGCAGTATACTGGCGTCATAAAACCAACCGGTGATATGACATGAGCCATCCCAAGCTTCTCGACACGCCGCTATATGCCTTGTTGCGCAAAGACGACATTACAGGCTTCAACACCGAACGCCCAAAGGGTCCGATCGACATGCGCGGCGGCGACTTCCGTGGCCTTGACCTTCGCGAACTGAACGCCGAAGACGTGGATTTCACTGACGCCTACTTCCGTTCCGCCGATCTGCGTGGCGTCGACTTTCGCAAGTCGTCGTTGGAAGGCGCGAGCCTCGCCCACGCCCAGATTTCCGGTGCTTACTTTCCGCCCGAGCTGTCTGCCGACGAAATCCTGATGTCGATGAATTTTGGTACTCGGCTGCGCTATCGCACTCGCTGAACCCCTAATAATCGCGCCTGCGACTCCCCACGATCTCCAGCGCCCCCGCCGCGCTGGACGACACGCCTTGCTTACGTTCCGCCCTTATCGTGCGTAATGCATTAGAAGCTTTTGCGCCGCATCCCACCAAAGAATCACGCTTTTCCTACTGAGCGCTACACTCCTGTGAAGCTTGCCCACTGCACCTGTCGGCCGTTCGCAAGGAGGCTCGATGAATGATGAACTGCAACACATGAAGAATCTGGGCAAGACATCAGCCCAGTGGCTGCACGCCGCCGGAATTCACAGCGCCTCGGACCTTCGTCGGCTCGGTGCGGTGGACGCCTATCGCGCCGTTCGCACTCGCGGCTTTCGCGCTTCCAAGGTATTGCTGTACGCCATCGAGGGCGCGCTGATGGACATGCATTGGAATGATATCCCCCCAGAGCGCAAGGAAGCCCTTAACAAACAGCTCGACGCCCTGGCGGCGCGCCACAAAGCCTGACCATTTAGTACCCATGCGCATTGTTGCAACCCAAGAATTCGGGAAATCGAAAAACAGTGTTTGACTTGGTAATGAGAATCGCTATGATTACCACATCCGGTCGCGAGACTGGTCGATATTTGAATAGCCCTTGGTTCGGACTCTCAGATATCTCCTCATCAGGCTAATCACGGTTATTTGACCCGGCTTTTGCCGGGTCTTTTTTTGCCTGCAAGAATCACTTTTGCTGCTGTTCGCGCATCTGTGCGCAGTAATCCTGAGGGGGCGTAGCCGGGGTGTACCACACATAATCCGCCATGGCCGCCGTGACCTCACTGCCCTCCTCGGCCAGCATCAGGACAACTGGCGCGTCGCTGTTCCCCAGATCAAGTACATGCAACGGCACGCCGACATCCCTTCTGGCGTGCCAGGCGCCGGCGAACAACAAGGCAGGTGTCGGCGCCTCAAGCAATCGCTCGGCCATGCGCCGGTCACGCTGCTGCTGGACAGCCAACATCGCCGGCATTTGCGATTCCGGCAGCAGGTCGCAGTGGGATTCGCGGATTTGCTCCAGCAGCACGGTTCTCACAGCGGCCGTATTGGCATGGACACCGCTCAAGGCGGGAGGCCGGCGATAGACCTGTCGGACTTCGTCGTTATCAAGATTCGCCGCCAATACCGGATAAGGTTGCGCCAGGACGAACTCGACGACTGGCCCGTACAGGCTCCAATCCCAACCCGGTGACCAATCCAGTGCATCGGGCAAACTCTCAGGCAAGGCAGGTAACCGGCGAACCGCGTCGACCCGCGGCTGCTGGCGCGGCGTCAGCATTTCCAAGAGCACGCTGCCTTGGGCACGCTGGTCGGCCAAGGCCTGGAGCAACCAGCCTTGCAGCGCATGGTGGTGACGATTGTCGTGCTGTTCCCCCAGCACCACCCGAGGAGCCTTCGCCAGCCGTTCTACCAGCATTTGTGGTGTGACGGACTGGCCGTTGTGCAAATCGCGGATCCGCCCGTCAACCGGTGGCGGTGCAACCGTTTGACACGCCGACAACAGACTCAAAGCCATGACAAGCAACAGGCGCATCGACGTTCTCCAATAGCCTCAGCGGGCGATGATCAATGGATGCCCGCGCTCAGGATGAGATTGCACCAGCACCTCCAGGCCAAACACCGCTTTGAGCGGCTCCGGGCGCAGCACTTGCCGAGGCGTGTCCAGGGCCACCGGACGGCCCGAGGCGAGCAGCAACAGCCGATCACAGTAGCGCGCCGCCAGGTTCAGGTCATGCAGGATGACCAACACCGCAGCGCCGCGACCGGCAAACTCGCGCACCGCTTGCAAGATGGTGTGCTGGTGCAGCGGATCGAGCATCGAGGTCGGCTCATCCAGCAACAAGGTTTGCCCTGCTTCTCCCGGCCATAACTGCGCCAGCACGCGCGCCAGGTGCACCCGCTGGCGCTCGCCGCCAGACAGGGTCAGGTAGTTACGGCCTTGCAGATGCGCGGCGTCGGCGGCCTGCAATGCCGACTCGACGATCTGCGCATCACGTACCCGGCCGCTCTGATGAGGCAGGCGTCCCATGCCGACCACCTCTTCTACACGGAATGCGAAATCCAGCGTCGAGGATTGTGGCAACACCGCCAGGCGCCGCGCACGCTCGGTACCGTCCCATTGGGCCAAGGACCGGTCATCCAGCCAAACCTGTCCCTGGTCCGGGCGCAACTCGCCGCACAACCCGGCGAGCAAAGTGCTTTTACCCGCGCCATTGGGGCCGAGCACACCCAGCACTTCGCCGGGAATGAGTTCCAAGTCGACCTGCGCCAATACGGTTTGCCGGCCGCGATGGATGTGCAAGTCCTGCGCTCGCAACATCAGGCGCGCCCTCTTAGCAATAGATAAAGAAAGAACGGCGCCCCTATGAAAGCCGTGACGATGCCAATCGGCAACTCCGCGGGAGCCAACGCCAGGCGCGCCACCAGGTCGGCAAACAACAGCAGGCTCGCGCCGGCCAGCACGGAGGCGGGCAACAGGATGCGATGGTCGGGGCCGGCCATCAGCCGCACCAGATGCGGCACCACCAACCCGACAAAGCCGATCATTCCAGCCGCCGCGACCGCTGCCCCAACGCCCAATGCCGTGCACAACACCAACTCCCGCTTGAGCCGTTCGACATCGATGCCCAGGTGCGCGGCTTCAGACTCGCCGAGCAGCAATGCATTGAGTGCCCGCGCTCGACGTGGCAACCAGATTGCCACGCCAGCGCTGACTAGCAGCAAAGGCCATAACCGCGCATAGCTGGCACCGTTCAAGCTGCCCAGGTTCCAGAACGTCAGGGTCCGCAACGTCGCATCGTCCGCCAGGTAAGTGAACAAGCCGACCGCCGAGCCGGACAGCGCGGTCAGGGCAATACCCGCCAGAAGCATGGTGGCGACATGCGTCTGGCCGTTGCGCCGGCCAAGGCGATAGACCAGCGCCGTCACCCCGAGCCCGCCGATAAACGCACACAACGACAACACGTAGGGCCCCAACGCTTCGGGCAACCCGCCCAGCGCCGAGCCACCGACAATCGCAAAAGCGGCACCCAGCGCCGCACCACTGGATACGCCTACCAGCCCCGGATCGGCCAGGGGATTGCGAAACAGCCCCTGCATCGCCACACCGGAAAGCGCCAATACGCCGCCCACTGCCAGCCCCAGCAAGGTGCGCGGCAGGCGAATCTGGCCAAGGATCAGCTCGGCCTGCTCCAGCCCATCGGCGGCAACCGGCAGTCCCAACAGGCGCAAGGCGGCACGCGCGGTATCGAACAGGGGCAAGCTTACTGGCCCCAAGGCCAGGGACAGCCAGATCGCCAACAGACACAGCAGTCCCAGGCCGATGAACAACGCCCGCGGCTTGACCAATGCGGTCATGGCTTCTTGGCCGGGTAGAACCCGCTCGTCAACGCCTCCAGGCTTTGCGGCAATCGCGGGCCTAATCCGCCGACCAGCAACGTCGGATCCAGCTCCATGACGCGCCCGTCCTTGGCGGCTGGGGTCGAAGACAGGATTGGGTTTTCCCTGAACAGCGCCACGCGGGCTTCGTTTCCGCTCAAGGCACGATCAGCGAAGACCAGCACTTCAGGATTCAGACTGGCCAAGGTTTCCACGGAAAAAGGTTTGTAACCGCTGTGAGTCGCCAAATTTTCGCCGCCAGCCTGATGCAGCAGCCAATCGGCGGCGGTGTCCTTGCCAGCGATCAGCGTCTTGCCGCCAGCATTGCCCACCAGCAGCAATACGCCCGGCGGCTTTTGCTTGAGCCGGACTTCGTTTAACCGGGCGCCGTGCTCGGCGAGTTGCTGTTGATAACCATCGAACAAGGCCGCGGCCCTGGTCTCGGCGCCCAACAATTGTCCCAAGTGTCGCAAGTTGGCTTGCAGCGCCGCCAGGCTCGGCGCCGCCGAGAACAGTTCGACTTGCACTCCGGCGCTGCGGATTTGCGCCAGCACCGGAGGCGGCCCCATTTCCTCAGTGCCCACCAGGATCTGCGGACGCAAGCTCAGCACACCCTCTGCCGAGAGCTGTCGCTGATAGCCAATACTGGGAAGCGACCGCAACGATTCGGGATGCTGGCTGGTGGTGTCCACCCCCACCAGTTTCGATTCCCCGCCCAGCGCACTGACCCACTCCGACAAGGCACCGCCAGCGCTTACCCAGCGTTGCGGCAGATCGGCCGCCAGCGCTTGCTGGCTGGCGAGCAGGACGAGACAGAGCGCAGCAACGCGAACATTCAGGCGCATCAGGCAGCTTCCTCAAGGATGTTTTTCGCAGGGCTGAACATGGACCCCTTCGGACCCAGTATCCTTGTCACCTGCAAAGGAGGCGCCATTTGATAATTGTTTTCATTTGACCGTCAAGCGCAGACACTTCCCGACACATCCAAATCGAGCGAGCCCGCTCACCGTTCGAGAACGACATGAAATTTCTGTGTGCCGCCGCCGAGCTGCCCGACAACGGCAGTCGCGGCTTCGACATCGAGGGGCGCAAGTTGCTGGCCGTGCGCCGTGCAGGCCAGGCGTATGTCTATTTGAATCGATGCCCGCATCGCGGCGTGCCATTGGAATGGCGGCCCGACCAGTTCCTCGACGCCAGCGCCAGCCTGATCCAGTGCGCCACCCATGGCGCGCTGTTTCTGATTGAAAGCGGCGAATGCGTCGCGGGGCCTTGCGCAGGCCAATCCCTCGCGGCGCTAGAAAGTCGGGAGGACGAGCAAGGCCTCTGGGTCGACCTGTAGCGGTTCCAACAGCACCGGCAGCGGGCGATCCACCCACATCTGCTGCGGCGTCAAGGTCACGCCATAAGCCAGTACTTCCACCCCTGCTGCCACCGCCTCGCGCAACGCGGCAGCATAGCCAGGATCGATTTCCTGCGCCGGGCGCACCGCGTCGATGCCGCTCAGGTTCACGCAATACAACTGCACCGCCCGCACGCCTTGCCGAGCCAGACAGGCAAGCTCCCTCAGGTGCTTGGCACCGCGCAGTGTCACCGCATCGGGAAACGCCGCCACGTTAGTCCCGGCGAAACCCAGGGTGACGCTCTTGACCTCGACCCAGGCCGAACTGTGATCAGCGTAGTCCAATCGAAAGTCGATACGACTGTTTTCCACGCCATAGGCGACTTCCCGCTTCAACCCGGTAAAACCGTTCAGTTCGCGGATGACACCGGCGCGTAGCGCTTCCTCGATCAGGGCGTTGGCCCGCGCCGTATTGATGCAGGCCAACCGTCCCTGTGGGGTTTCACCGATCTCCCATGTGCCGGGCAATTTGCGCTTGGGGTCGCTGGAGCGGCTGAACCAGACGCGTGCGCCCTCGGCCATGCAATTGAGCATCGAACCGGTGTTAGGGCAGTGAATCGTCAACAGTTCGCCGTGAACGGTCTCGATATCGGCCAGGAAACGCTTGTAACGTCGAATCAGCCGTCCTTCTTCCAAATCAGGGGAAAAACGCATCAGCCTTGCCAGCTCCGTAATCCACGTCCAATTCGCTCCACTGCTTCCTGAAGCCGCGGCAGGCTTTGGGTATAGGCGAAACGCACATGATGGCCGGCCTGATGGCGACCGAAATCCAGTCCCGGCGTGAACGCCACGTGTTCGGTTTCAAGAAAATGCTGGCAGAACGCAAAGGCATCGCCGCCGAATGCGCTGATGTCGGCATACAGGTAAAACGCGCCTTGGGGTTCGACCGCAATGCCGAACCCCATTCCACGCAAGGCGGGCAGCAGGAAGTCGCGGCGCCGCGCGAACTCGGCCCGACGTTGCTCGAAAATCTCGATGGTTGCCGGTTCGAAACAGGCCAAGGCCGCGTACTGGGCCATGCTCGGCGCACTGATGTAGAGGTTCTGTGCGAGTTTCTCCAACTCACCGATGGCTGCCGAAGGAGCCACCAGCCAACCGAGCCGCCAACCGGTCATGCCGAAATACTTGGAAAAACTATTGAGGACAAAGGCATCGTCATCGACTTCCAGCACGCTGGCGGCATCGGTGCCATAGGTCAGGCCGTGATAGATCTCATCCACCACCAGATGGCCTTTGTGCGCCTTGATCGCCTTCGACAAGCCGGCCAGTTCATCGCGGCTGAGGATCGTCCCGGTCGGATTGGCCGGCGATGCCACCAGCGCGCCAACACTGTTCTGGTCCCAGTGGCGATCCACCAGGTCCGGGGTCAACTGATAGCGCACGTCCGGCCCCACCGGCACCAGTTGCGCCGCGCCTTCGATCAAGCGCAGGAAATGGCGGTTGCACGGATAGCCAGGGTCGGCCAACAGCCAATGCTTGCCTGGATCCACCAGCAAGGCGCTGGTCAGCAGCAACGCGCCAGAGCCACCCGGAGTGACCAGGACGCGCCGGGGATCGATGTCTACGCCGTAGCGCTGAGCGTAAAAACCGGCGATCGCCTCGCGCAGTTCGGGAATGCCGCGCGCAGCGGTGTAACGAGTCTTGCCCGCTGCCAGGGCGGCCTGGCCGGCACGAATGATCGGCTCGGCGGTGGTGAAGTCCGGCTCGCCGATCTCCAAGTGAATGACATCGTGCCCGGCGGCCTGCAATTCGTTGGCCCGCGCCAGCAGCGCCATGACATGGAAAGGTTCGATGGCACGGCTGCGTGCACTGTAGGGCTGGGCCATTAGCCTTCCTTCGCCTGAAAAGAACCGATTCTACCCAACTCCGGAACCGGTGCGGGAACGAGCGCGAATCGAAAACGGTCCTAGCCCGTAGATCGCTGGAAATGGTTCCGGCGATTGGCCCAGGCTTGACTAGAATCAAGCATTGAGCAGGATTCCGTCCCCACCGAAGCGAACCTGGCCACCTTTTGCAGGCCCCGAGCGTCCCAGGCTCGACAACCGGGAGTAGCGCGGCCCGATTTGATCTGGTAAGTTCGCCCGCTTGCAGCCGCAGGGCCGGCAGGTGTCGGTGATGGAGCAATCCTGCGTAGTGGATTACAAGAGTAGAGGCGGTCCATTCATGCCCACCCAAGCAAAGCAGAATCAAAATCAGTCGCTCAGCGGGTTTGAGCCATACGTGCCGCAACCGGGCGAAGAGTACATGGGCGCCCCGATGCGCGCGCACTTCACCAAGATCCTGAACAAGTGGAAACAGGACTTGATGCAGGAAGTCGACCGCACCGTTGATCACATGAAAGACGACGCTGCCAACTTCCCTGACCCGGCCGATCGTGCCAGCCAGGAAGAGGAATTCAGCCTTGAATTGCGCGCCCGCGATCGCGAGCGCAAGCTGATCAAGAAAATCGACAAGACCCTGCAACTGATCGAAGACGAAGAGTACGGCTGGTGCGAGTCGTGCGGCGTCGAGATCGGCGTCAAGCGACTGGAAGCACGCCCGACCGCTGACATGTGCGTCGACTGCAAGACCCTTGCGGAAATCAAGGAAAAACAGGTCGGCAAATAATCGCCGGGGCTGTCATTGAAACGGAGCGTTCATACGCTCCGTTTTTTGTTTCCGACGTTTCGCCAGCTGGCAAAACCCAGTCGGGGACAATCGGATCGCAAATGTGTATTTCTGCCTGATTGGACTCAGTAACCGGCGCCCTATGACCATCACCGCCTCCTATATCGGTCGCTTCGCCCCTACACCAAGCGGCCACCTGCATTTCGGCTCGCTGGTCGCCGCACTGGCCTCATACCTGGACGCCCGGGCGACGGGCGGGCGCTGGTTGCTGCGCATGGAGGACCTTGATCCGCCACGGGAAGAGCCCGGCGCGCAAATGGCAATCCTCAAGGCGCTGGAAAGCTACGGCTTTGAATGGGACGGCGAAATGGTGCGCCAGAGCGACCGCCATGAAGCCTACCAGCAGGTTATCGATCGTTTGCTCAGCCAAGGCCTGGCTTACGCCTGTACCTGTTCGCGCAAGCAACTGGAACCGTATCAAGGCGTTTACCCGGGACTCTGTCGTAACGCCGGCCACGACACTGAGGACGCCGCCATCCGCCTGCGCGTCCCCGAGCTCGAATATCATTTCATCGATCGGGTCCAGGGCGAGTTCCGCCAGCACCTGGGTCGCGAAGCCGGTGACTTCGTGATCCGCCGTCGCGACGGACTCTACGCTTATCAGTTGGCCGTGGTCTTGGACGATGCCTGGCAGGGCGTCACCGATATCGTGCGGGGCGCCGACCTGCTGGACTCCACGCCGCGCCAGCTCTACTTGCAAGAGCTGCTCGGATTGCCGCAACCGCGTTACCTGCACGTGCCGTTGATTACCCAGCCGGACGGGCACAAGCTCGGCAAAAGCTACCGCTCGCCACCGCTGGCCGCCGATCAGGCCGCGCCGCTGCTGTTGCGAGCATTAAGGGCGCTGGGCCAACAACCGCCTTGCGAACTGGACGACGCCAACCCTCGGGAGCTGCTGGATTGGGGCTCGCGTCACTGGGATGCGACGTTGATCCCGCGCACGCTGACCTTGCCCGAAGCGCAATTACGTTGACGGCCCTTGCAGCTTGGCGCCCATCCGTTACCATCGCCGCACGTTTTCGGGCACGCGCATAAACAAGAGAGGCCGGGATGTACATCTATCGCTTGGTCCTGCTCCTGGTAGTGGGGATTTACCTGTTCTCCCCGGCCATCATGGATTGGTGGATCGACGCCACGGGTGCCTGGTATCGGCCGTATCTGCTCTGGCTGATCCTGATCGTCGTGACCTTCATCCTTCAGAGCCAAAAAGATGCCGATGAGCTTTAGCCTGACCCAGATGATCCTGATCAGCGCCGCCTACCTGGCGGTGCTGTTCGGCGTGGCCTGGATCAGCGAACGAGGCATGATCCCACGGGCAATCATCCGCCATCCGCTGACCTACACCCTGTCGCTGGGCGTGTATGCCAGCGCTTGGGCGTTCTATGGCACGGTTGGCCTGGCCTATCAGTACGGCTACGGTTTTCTGTCCAGCTACCTCGGGGTCTCCGGTGCATTCCTGCTGGCGCCGGTGCTGCTTTATCCGATCCTGAAGATCACCCGCACCTACCAGCTCTCATCGCTGGCCGACCTGTTCGCCTTTCGTTTCCGCAGCACCTGGGCCGGCGCGCTGACCACCATTTTCATGCTGGTCGGCGTCTTGCCTCTGCTGGCCCTGCAAATGCAGGCCGTGGCTGACTCAATCAGTATCCTGACCCGCGAACCGGTGCAGCATCGCGTGGCGTTGAGCTTTTGCGTCCTGATCATCCTGTTCACGATTTTCTTCGGCTCCCGGCACATCGCCACCCGTGAAAAGCACGAAGGCCTGGTGTTCGCGATCGCCTTTGAGTCGGTGATCAAGCTGATCGCCATCGGCGGTGTCGGCCTCTATGCCTTGTACGGAGTATTCGACGGTCCGCAGCAGCTTGAGCTCTGGCTGCTGCAGAACCAGACCGCCCTCGCCGCCTTGCACACGCCCTTGCAAGAAGGCCCGTGGCGCACACTGTTGTTGGTGTTCTTCGCTTCGGCGATCGTGATGCCGCACATGTACCACATGACTTTTACCGAAAATCTCAACCCGCGCTCGCTGGTCAGTGCAAGCTGGGGCCTGCCGCTGTTCCTGCTGTTGATGAGCCTGGCCGTGCCGCTGATCCTCTGGGCCGGGCTGAAGCTGGGCGCCAGTACCAACCCGGAATACTTCACCCTGGGCATTGGCATCGCCGCGAACAACAAAGCCTTGGCCTTGCTGGCTTATATCGGCGGCCTGTCGGCGGCCAGCGGATTGATCATCGTGACCACGCTGGCGCTGTCGGGCATGGCCCTCAATCATCTGGTGCTGCCGCTGTACCAGCCGCCAGCGGAGGGAAATATCTACCGCTGGCTGAAATGGACTCGTCGGGCGTTGATCGTGGCGATCATCATGGCTGGCTACGGCTTCTACCTGATGCTGGGCGACGGGCAGGACCTGGCTAACCTGGGCATCGTCGCGTTCGTCGCAACCTTGCAGTTCCTGCCCGGCGTGCTGTCGGTGCTGTATTGGCCAACCGCCAACCGTCGAGGCTTTATCGCCGGGCTGTTGGCGGGGATCCTGGTTTGGCTGGTCGCCATGCTGTTGCCGCTGCTCGGCAACCTGCAAGGTTTCTATATTCCGCTGCTGAACATGATCTACGTGCTCGACGACACCAGTTGGCACATGGCAGCCATCGCCTCGCTGGCGGCGAACGTGCTGACGTTTACCCTGATTTCACTGTTCACCAACGCCAGCAGTGAAGAAGCCAGCGCCGCCGAAGCCTGCGCGGTGGATAACGTTCGCCGCCCGCAACGCCGCGAATTGCATGCCGCCTCACCGCAAGAGTTCGCCACGCAACTGGCCAAGCCCCTCGGCGCCAAGGCCGCGCAAAAGGAAGTCGAACAGGCCCTGCGCGACCTTTACCTGCCATTCGATGAACGCCGCCCGTATGCCTTGCGGCGCCTGCGCGACCGGATCGAGGCCAACCTGTCCGGCCTGATGGGCCCAAGCGTGGCCCAGGACATGGTCGAGACGTTCCTGCCCTACAAGGCCGGCGGCGAGAACTATGTCACCGAAGACATCCACTTCATCGAAAGCCGCCTCGAGGATTACCACTCGCGCCTTACCGGCCTGGCCGCCGAACTGGACGCCTTGCGCCGTTACCACCGCCAGACCTTGCAGGAACTGCCGATGGGCGTGTGCTCCCTGGCCAAGGACCAGGAAATCCTGATGTGGAACAAGGCCATGGAAGAACTGACCGGGATCGCCGCCCAGCGCGTGGTCGGCTCACGCCTGAGCACCTTGGGCGAGCCGTGGAAAGGTTTGCTGCAAGGCTTCATCGACCTGCCCGACGAACACCTGCATAAACAACACCTGGCGCTCGACGGCCAGACCCGTTGGCTGAACTTGCACAAAGCGGCCATCGACGAGCCGCTGGCACCGGGTAACAGCGGGCTGGTGCTGTTGGTGGAAGATTTGACCGACACCCAGATGCTCGAAGACAAGCTGGTCCACTCCGAGCGGCTGGCCAGCATCGGTCGACTGGCCGCCGGCGTCGCCCACGAAATCGGCAACCCCATCACTGGCATCGCCTGCCTGGCCCAGAATCTGCGCGAAGAGCGCGAGGACGACGGCGAGCTGACGGAAATCAGCGGCCAGATCCTCGAACAGACCAAGCGCGTGTCACGCATCGTCCAGTCCTTGATGAGTTTCGCCCATGCCGGCGGCCACCAGCACAACGACGAACCGGTCTGCCTGGCCGAAGTGGCCCAGGACGCCATAGGCCTGCTGGCGCTCAACCGACGCAATTTCGAAGTCCAGTTTTTCAACCTGTGCGATCCGGATCATTGGGTCGATGGCGACCCCCAGCGCCTCGCCCAAGTGCTGATCAACCTGTTGTCCAACGCCCGCGACGCTTCACCGGCCGGCAGTGCGGTCCGCGTCAAGAGCGAAGCTTTCGAACATACGGTCGACCTGATCGTCGAAGACGAAGGCAGCGGCATCCCACAGAACATCATGGATCGATTGTTCGAACCTTTCTTCACCACCAAGGATCCTGGCGAGGGCACCGGTCTGGGCCTCGCACTGGTCTATTCCATCGTTGAAGAGCATTATGGACAAATCACCATCGACAGCCCGGCCGATGTTCAGGGCCAACGCGGCACCCGTATCCGGGTAACCTTGCCACGTCATGTCGAAGCGACGTCCGCTGTGAACTGAGACCGTCGAGAGAATCGAATCAATGCCGCACATTTTGATCGTCGAAGACGAAACAATTATCCGCTCCGCCTTGCGCCGCCTGCTGGAACGCAACCAGTACCAGGTCAGCGAAGCCGGTTCTGTGCAGGAAGCACAAGAGCGTTTCAGCATTCCAACGTTTGACCTGATCGTCAGCGACCTGCGCCTGCCTGGCGCCCCCGGCACCGAACTGATCAAGCTCGGCCAGGGCACGCCTGTGCTGATCATGACCAGTTACGCCAGCCTGCGCTCGGCGGTCGACTCGATGAAAATGGGTGCCGTGGACTACATCGCCAAACCCTTCGACCACGACGAAATGCTCCAGGCCGTGGCCCGCATCCTGCGCGATCGACAAACGGCGACCAGCCAACCTTCGGAACCGACGAACGGCAAGGCGGCCTCAGGCAAGGCAGGCGCCAGCAGCAGTAACGGCGAAATCGGCATCATCGGTTCTTGCCCGCCCATGCAGGACCTTTACAGCAAGATTCGCAAAGTGGCACCGACCGACTCCAATGTCCTGATCCAGGGCGAGTCCGGTACTGGCAAGGAGCTGGTGGCCAGGGCGCTGCATAATCTTTCCCGTCGGGCCAAGGCACCGATGATTTCGGTGAACTGCGCAGCCATTCCGGAAAGCCTGATCGAGTCCGAGCTGTTCGGTCATGAAAAAGGCGCGTTCACTGGCGCTAGCGCCGGACGCGCCGGCCTGGTGGAAGCGGCGGATGGCGGCACGCTGTTCCTCGATGAAATTGGTGAACTGCCGCTGGAAGCCCAGGCGCGATTGCTGCGGGTGCTCCAGGAAGGCGAAATTCGTCGAGTCGGTTCGGTCCAGTCGCAAAAGGTCGATGTACGCCTGATCGCGGCGACCCACCGAGACCTCAAGAGCCTGGCTAAAATCGGCCAGTTCCGGGAAGACTTGTATTACCGGCTGCACGTGATCGCCCTGAAGCTGCCGCCCCTGCGCGAACGCGGCGCAGACGTCAACGAGATCGCAGGCGCCTTTCTTGCCCGTCAGAGCGCGCGCGTCAACCGCACCGACCTGAAATTCGCCCCGGACGCCGAGCAGGCCATTCGTCACTACGCCTGGCCTGGTAACGTCCGCGAACTGGAAAACGCTGTGGAGCGAGCGGTAATCCTGTGCGAAAGCCCGGAAATTTCCGCTGACCTGCTGGGTATCGACATTGAATTGAGCGACCTGGACGATGACGAGTTCATCGGTCTCGCACCTCAGCAAGGCGGCGCGAACAACAACAGCCACGAGCCTACCGAAGACCTGTCACTGGAAGACTACTTCCAGCATTTCGTCCTGGAACACCAGGATCACATGACCGAGACCGAACTGGCTCGCAAGCTGGGCGTGAGTCGCAAATGCCTGTGGGAACGCCGCCAACGCCTGGGTATCCCACGGCGCAAGACCGGGGTCGCCAGCGAGAGCTGACCCGTGCGGGTAACACGGTCGAATGTGAAAAAACTGTTACCCCAGCTTTTTCACGTAACAGAAGCCGGGGTTTACGGTAACGAAACCCCGGCTTTTTTTCGCCCTGAAAAAACCGCTATAACCATAGAACCCCCGGTTTCTCTGGGCCTGACAAAAGTTGGCACGCACCCTGCTATAGCTTTGGTACAAGAACAATAACAAGCAATGCACAAGACAATAAAAATAAGACGAATCGACTCACGCACAATAAAAACAAGACGGCGAGAGGCGCAGCTAACTGATTCTTTTGGAGAGGCGTTGTATTTGGGGCTTGCCCCGCAACCAGGCTGAGAACAATAAAACTGTCTCAAGACAGGTGCCTGAACTGGTTGGATCGATTGATCACTGCAACACAGCGACCAAAGCAATCCGTTTGCTCTTGGCTCCCGATTGGGAGGGTCACGAAGGGAAAACCTCGTGGCGCGGGCACTCAACAAAAACAAGAAGCCCGAAACCAATAATAAAAACGAGCACGCAACTAATTCTGGGGGAGCTTCGGCTCCCCTTGTGGTTTCTGTCATTCCCTGCCCCGAAGCCTCCTACAGAGCTTGTCGCTTAAAGCTTGCAGCTCAAAACTCCTGTGTCCTACACCATCCCTCGACTAAATGCTAGAATCCCCGCCCATCATGCGGTCATTCCTTGTTTGTGGCCGAATATTCCTTCAAACAGTGCCTCCCATGCTGAAGAAGCTGTTCCAGTCATTCCGTTCTCCCTTGCGTCGTACGCAACATATTCGCAGCACGCCTGAAGTGCTCAACAGCGGCCAGCATTCATTGCAAAAGGCCCAATTCAGCCGTTATGCGGTGAACATCGTCGAACGCCTGCAGAACGCCGGCTACCAGGCTTATCTGGTCGGCGGGTGCGTGCGCGACATGCTGTTGAACATCACCCCCAAGGATTTCGACGTCGCCACCAGCGCCACGCCTGAGCAGATACGGGCCGAGTTTCGCAATGCGCGAATCATCGGGCGCCGTTTCAAGCTGGTGCACATCCACTTCGGCCGCGAAATCATCGAGGTGGCGACGTTCCGCGCCAACCATCCGCAAAGTGACGAGGAAGAAGATAGCAACCAGTCTTCTCGCAACGAGAGCGGACGCATCCTGCGCGATAACGTCTACGGCACGCTGGAAGAAGATGCGCAACGCCGCGACTTCACCATCAACGCCCTCTATTACGACCCGGTCAGCGAGCGCATTCTCGATTACGCCAACGGCGTACATGACATCCGCAACCGTCTCATCCGGCTGATCGGCGATCCCAAGCAGCGCTACCAGGAAGACCCGGTGCGGATGCTGCGGGCCGTGCGTTTCGCAGCCAAGCTGGATTTCGGCATCGAGAAGCACAGCGCCATGCCGATTCGCGAACTGGCCCCGATGCTGAGGGAGATTCCTTCGGCGCGCCTGTTCGAGGAAGTCCTCAAGTTGTTCCTGTCGGGTAACGCGGCAGATACCTTCGAGATGCTGGTGGACCTGCAGTTGTTCGACCCCCTGTTCCCGGCCAGTGCCGAGGCGCTGGAATACAACCCGACCTACACCCACACCTTGATCAGCGAAGCGCTGATCAACACCGACCTGCGCATCAAGCAGAACAAACCGGTGACCCCAGCGTTCCTGTTCGCCGCCTTGCTCTGGCCTGCCCTGCCCGCCCGGGTATTGCGCTTGCAGGAGCGCGGCATGCCACCGATCCCGGCAATGCAGGAAGCCGCCCATGAGCTGATCGCCGAACAGTGCCAGCGCATCGCGATTCCCAAACGTTTCACGATGCCGATCCGCGAGATCTGGGACATGCAGGAGCGCCTGCCACGGCGCAGCGGCAAACGTGCCGATCTGTTGCTGGACAACCCGCGTTTCCGCGCCGGCTATGACTTCCTGCTGCTGCGCGAAAGCGCCGGCGAGCAGACCGATGGCCTGGGCGAATGGTGGACTGATTACCAAGATGCCAACGACAGCGAACGCCGCGACATGATCCGCGAGCTCAGCGGCAAGGACGACGGCGCCAGCGGCCCCCGCAAGCGTCGGCGCAGCAGTGGCGCCAAGCGTAAACGTGCCGGTGTGCCAAGCGCCTCGGACGAGTAATCGATGGAACGCATCTACGTCGGCATGGGCAGCAACCTGGCCGAACCCGCCGAACAGTTGCGCAGCGCCATCGAAGCGCTGGCGCGACTGTCCGAGACTCGACTGGTGGGGGTTTCAGCGTTTTATCAAAGCGACTCCCTGCTCCCCGGCCAGCCGCGCTACACCAATGCCGTGGCGGCGCTGCACAGCAGCCTTGCGCCATTGGACTTGCTCGATGCGCTGCAAGCCATCGAAACCGGCCAGGGCCGCGAGCGCCTGGAGCGCTGGGGCCCGCGCACCCTCGATCTGGATATCCTGCTGTTCGGTGATCGGCTGATCGACGAGCCCCGCCTCAAAGTCCCTCACTACCACATGCAAGCCCGGGCCTTCGTGCTCTATCCGCTGGCAGAGTTGGCGCCCGCCGACCTGCGCCTGGCCGACGGTCGCCTGCTCAAGGACCTGCTCGCCGAGTGCCCATTTCTCGGCCTCGAGCGCCTGGCAAATCCTTAGGTTGAGGTACCAGCCGGTCACAATTTGGGCGCGCCTCCCAGCTGAAACGCATCAGTCACCTCGGTAACACCCGGCGGTAACACATCCAATTGACTTCCCCGTTACTCCTCACGACTATAGGCGTCCCGTTGCCGCCAACGCGGCGCTAAAGGGCGCAATCCGGGCCTTACAAGCACCACGCATAGAGGGTGCGCCTGTATTCAAGCGCCTAATGAGGACTTTACATGCCAGCTATTACCCTGACCACGCTGCAAGGTCTCAAGCAAAAAGGTGAAAAAATCACCATGCTGACCTGCTATGACGCCACCTTCGCCCATGCCTGCAATGAGGCTGGTGTCGAGGTGCTGTTGGTGGGCGACTCCCTCGGCATGGTGCTGCAAGGTCACGACAGCACATTGCCGGTGACCACCGCCGAGATGGCCTACCACGTAGCCGCCGTCAAACGCGGTAACACCGATGCGTTGATCCTCGCCGACCTGCCGTTCATGGCGTATGCCACCCTCGATCAAACCATGACCAACAGCGCCATGCTGATGCAGGCCGGTGCCCACATGGTCAAGGTCGAAGGCGCGCTGTGGCTCGCCGACTCGATCCGCCTGCTGGCCGAACGCGGCATTCCCGTGTGCGCGCACCTGGGCCTGACCCCGCAGGCGGTGAATATCCTCGGTGGCTACAAGGTCCAGGGGCGCAATGAAAACCAGGCACGGCAGATGCGCGCCGATGCCATTGCCCTGGAGCAGGCGGGCGCCGCGATGTTGCTGCTCGAATGCGTTCCCACCGAGCTGGCTGAAGAAATAACCCAGGCGGTGAAGATCCCGGTAATAGGCATCGGCGCTGGCAGCGCCACCGATGGCCAGGTGCTGGTGCTCCACGACATGCTCGGCCTGTCGATCACCGGTCGCGTGCCCAAGTTCGTGAAGAACTTCATGGCCGGGCAAAGCACTATCCAGGCCGCGCTCGCCGCTTATGTTGCCGAAGTGAAGGGCGTGACCTTCCCGGGCGCCGAACACGGATTCTCTGCATGAACACCGTCAAGACCGTACGCGAACTGCGGGCCGCCGTGGCCCGTGCCCGCAGCGAAGGCAAACGTATCGCTTTCGTCCCGACGATGGGCAACCTGCACAGCGGCCACATGGCGCTGGTGACCAAGGCGGCGCAACGGGCCGACTTTGTCGTGGCGAGCATCTTCGTCAATCCGCTGCAATTCGGCGCTGGCGAAGACCTCGACAAGTACCCCCGCACCCTGGCGGCCGATCAGGAGAAGCTGCTCCAGGCCGGGTGCCATTTGCTGTTCGCGCCAAGCGTCGAGGAAATGTATCCCGACGGCATGGCCGGACAGACCCGCGTCAGCGTCCCGCAGTTGTCCGAAGGCCTGTGCGGTGCCAGCCGGCCAGGGCATTTCGAGGGCGTGGCGACGGTGGTCAGCAAGCTGTTCAACATGGTCCAGCCGGATCTGGCGGTGTTTGGTCAGAAGGACTTCCAGCAACTGGCGGTGATCCGCGCGTTGGTCCATGACCTGAACATGCCGATCCAGATCATCGGCGAGCCAACCGTGCGCGCCGAAGATGGCCTGGCGCTGTCGTCGCGCAACGGCTTCCTCAGTGCTGGACAGCGCGCCGTCGCGCCCGTGGTCTACCGTGCCCTGGGCCAGATCGCCGAGGCGATCAAGCAGGGCCAACGGGATTATCCGGCGTTGATCGCCGAGCAGCTCAAGCAACTCGAAACCGCCGGCCTGCGTCCCGACTATCTGGAAATCCGCCACGCCAAGACGCTGCGCCCAGCCGTGGCCGAGGATCGCGACCTGGTGATCCTGGTGGCCGCCTTCCTGGGTACCACCCGGTTGATCGACAACCTGCACCTGGACCTCGACGCGCCCGCCTGAGCCCTGATCCCCTGTGTAAGCGAACAGGCTTGCACAGGGGCTGCGCAGTGTTATTGCCGCCTCGACAGCCTTCGGGCAAACTGCCCGCCGTTTGGACCCGACCAGAGGAAACACTCATGCACGCCATCATGCTCAAGGCCAAGCTGCACCGCGCCGAAGTCACTCACGCCGTGCTCGATTACGAAGGCTCCTGCGCCATTGATGGTGAATGGCTGGACCTGTCGGGCATCCGTGAATACGAACAGATCCAGATCTACAACGTCGACAACGGCGAGCGCTTCACCACCTACGCCATCCGTGGCGAGGAAGGCTCGCGGATGATCTCGGTCAACGGCGCCGCGGCGCACAAGGCCAAGGTGGGCGACCGCGTGATCATTTGCGCCTACGCCCATTACAGCGAGGCGGAGCTGCTCAATTTCAAGCCGCGCATGCTGTACATGGCACCGGGCAACGAACTGAGCCACACCAGCAACGCCATTCCGGTCCAGGTTGCCTGACCAGTCCCGCCTGCTTTCCCCTTCCAGCCGGGAGCATTTCGTTCCCGCCTGTCGGACCATTCCCACCCCTTTTGTATAAAAAAGTACCGGGAAGCGGTCAGACAAAGTCAAGACAGATCGCAACGCGAGGTTTACTGTATTCGCCCTGTGCCCGGCGATCGTGTCGACGCAGTTGTCCGGACGCCCTCCGCGGGCCTCGCCGGAATTTTTAGTGTACAAAAGGTCGTTCAAGTAAAAAGGAAACCCGCAGCGATGGCGTATTACCGAACTCCTCAAGACGTGACCGCTCTGCCCGCCTGGCAAGCGCTGAATGACCACCGCAAAGCCATGCAGGATTTCAGCATGCGCGAAGCGTTCAATGCCGATCCGCAGCGTTTCAATCAGTTCACCCTTTCCAGCTGTGGCTTGTTTCTCGATTACTCGAAAAACCTGATCAATGCCCAGACCCGCGACCTGCTGGTGGGCCTGGCTAACGAAGTCGACCTCCAGGGCGCAATCAAGGCGCTGTTCGAAGGTGAAATCGTCAATGCCTCCGAGAACCGTCCGGCCCTGCATACCGCCCTGCGTCGGCCGGTGGGCGACAAGCTGCTGGTAAACGGCTCCAACGTGATGCCCGATGTGCACAAAGTGCTGAACCAGATTACCGACCTGGTGGGCCGCATCCACGATGGCCTATGGCGCGGCTACACCGAGAAGCCCATCACCGACGTGGTGAACATCGGCATCGGTGGCTCCTTCCTCGGCCCGCAGCTGGTGTCCGAAGCACTGTTGTCGTACACGCATAAAGGCGTTCGCTGTCATTACCTGGCGAACATCGACGGCAGCGAGTTCCATGAGCTGACCATGAAGCTGCGCGCCGAGACCACGCTGTTCATCGTCTCGTCGAAATCTTTCAACACCCTCGAAACCCTGAAGAACGCCCAGGCGGCACGTGCCTGGTATCTGGCCCAGGGTGGCTCGGAAGCGGAGCTCTACCGCCACTTCATCGCGGTATCGAGCAACAACGCCGCCGCCGTGGCCTTCGGTATTCGCGAAGAAAATATCTTCCCGATGTGGGACTGGGTCGGCGGGCGCTACTCGCTGTGGTCGGCCATCGGCCTGCCGATTGCCCTGGCCATCGGCATGTCGAACTTCAAGGAACTGCTGTCCGGCGCCTACTCCATGGACCAGCATTTCCAGAGTGCGCCGTTCGAGCAGAACATGCCGGTGCTGCTGGCGCTGCTGGGCGTGTGGTACGGCAACTTCTGGGGTGCGCAGAGCCATGCGATCCTGCCGTACGACCATTACCTGCGCAACATCACCAAGCACTTGCAACAATTGGACATGGAATCCAACGGCAAGAGCGTGCGCCAGGACGGTACGCCGGTCTCCACCGACACCGGTCCGGTGATCTGGGGCGGCGTCGGCTGCAACGGCCAGCACGCTTACCATCAGTTGCTGCACCAGGGCACCCAATTCATCCCGGCCGACTTCATCGTGCCGATCGTCAGCTTCAACCCGGTTTCCGACCATCACCAATGGCTGTACGCCAACTGCCTGTCCCAGAGCCAGGCGCTGATGCTCGGCAAGACCCGCGCCGAGGCCGAGGCCGAGCTACGAGACAAGGGCGCCAGCGAAGAAGAAGTGCAGAAACTGGCTTCCCACAAAGTCATCCCGGGCAACCGCCCAAGCAACACCTTGGTGGTCGAACGCATCAGCCCGCGGCGCCTCGGTGCACTGGTTGCGCTGTACGAACATAAGGTCTTCGTCCAAAGCGTGGTCTGGGGCATCAACGCCTTCGACCAATGGGGCGTGGAGTTGGGCAAGGAGTTGGGCAAGGGCGTCTACAACCGCCTGGTGGGCAGCGAAGAAACCGCCGCCGAAGATGCTTCGACCCAAGGCCTGATCAACTACTTCCGTGGGCGTCATCGCGGCTGACCCTGGCCAGACACACTGCGGGGGCGGGTTTGCTCGCCCCCACACTGTTTCCATGTACAACTTGAACTGGCTATTCACTCGGCGCATCTTTATGTCTTGTCGCAAAACAAGAATAAGGAACCGTCATGTTCGATATCAGCCAGTACCCCCACGCCGATGCCGTCCGCCGGGCTGCGCAACTGAGTCAGGACGAGTACAAGCGGCTCTACAAAGAATCCATCGAACACCCCAGCACGTTCTGGGCTGAGCAAGCCACGCGTTTTCTCGACTGGATGACGCCCTGGCAGACTGTCCAGCGCTACGACCTCAAGAGCGGTGAAGCCAACTGGTTCGCCGGCGGCAAGCTGAACGTCAGCGCCAACTGCATCGACCGCCATCTGGATACGCGCGGTGACCAGACCGCAATCGTCTGGGAAGGCGACGATCCCGCCGAATCAGCAGAAATCACCTATAAAAAACTTCACCATCACGTTTGCCGGTTGGCCAACGTGTTGAAAAGCCGTGGCGTGAAGAAAGGCGACCGGGTCTGCATCTACATGCCGATGATTCCTGAGGCTGCCTACGCCATGCTTGCCTGCACTCGCATTGGCGCGGTGCACTCTGTGGTGTTCGGCGGTTTTTCCCCGGATTCATTGCGTGATCGGATCCTCGACGCCGATTGCCGCACCGTCATCACTGCCGACGAAGGCGTGCGCGGCGGGCGGTTCATACCGCTCAAGCGTAACGTCGACAAGGCGCTCGAAAGCTGCCCGAACGTCAGTACCGTGCTGGTGGTCGAGCGCACCCAGGGCGAGGTGAACTGGGTCGAAGGCCGTGACCTCTGGTATCACGAGGCGATGCACGATATCAGCGACGAGTGCCCGCCTGAGCCGATGGATGCCGAAGACCCGTTGTTCATCCTCTACACCTCCGGCAGCACCGGCAAGCCCAAGGGCGTGCTGCACACCACCGGCGGTTATCTGCTGCAAGCAGCGATGACCTTCAAATACGTACTCGACTATCGCGACAACGAAGTGTTCTGGTGCACCGCCGACGTCGGCTGGGTCACCGGCCACAGCTACATCGTCTACGGCCCGCTGGCCAACGGTGCCACCACGCTGATTTTCGAGGGCGTACCGAGCTATCCGAGCAGTTCGCGCTTCTGGCAGGTCATCGACAAGCATCAGGTCAATATCTTCTACACCGCTCCGACCGCCCTGCGCGCGCTGATGCGCGAAGGGGCCGGGCCGTTGCAGGATACGTCCCGCAAAAGCCTGCGATTGCTCGGCAGCGTCGGTGAGCCGATCAACCCGGAGGCGTGGGAATGGTATTTCAACGTGGTCGGCGAGCAGCGCTGCCCGATTGTCGATACCTGGTGGCAGACCGAAACCGGCGGCATCATGCTCAGCCCCCTGGTCAGTGCTCCACGGCTCAAGCCAGGCTGCGCCACCCGCCCGATGTTCGGCGTGCAGCCTGTGCTGCTGGATGAAACGGGCAAGGAAATCAACGGCGCCGGCAGCGGCGTGCTGGCGATCAAATCCAGCTGGCCGGCGCAGATTCGCAGCGTCTATGGCGACCATCAACGGATGGTCGATACGTACTTCAAGCCCTACCCCGGCTACTACTTCACCGGCGACGGCGCCCGTCGCGACGAAGATGGCGATTACTGGATCACCGGGCGCATCGACGACGTAATCAACGTTTCGGGCCACCGCATCGGCACCGCCGAGGTGGAAAGTGCGCTGGTGCTGCACGACAACATTGCCGAGGCGGCGGTGGTCGGCTATCCCCATGACCTCAAGGGTCAAGGCATCTATGCCTTTGTCACGCCAATGGATGGGGTGGAAGCCAACGATGAGCTGAAAAAGGAACTGCTCGCCCATGTCAGCAAGGAAATCGGCAGTTTCGCCAAGCCGGAACTCATCCAATGGGCGCCAGCCCTGCCCAAGACCCGTTCGGGCAAGATCATGCGACGGATTTTGCGCAAGATCGCCTGCAACGAACTCGACAGCCTCGGCGACACTTCGACCCTGGCCGATCCGAGCGTGGTGGAGGGGTTGATCGACACCCGCCTGAACCGCTGAGACAACATAAACCTCCCGTGGCGAGGGAGCTTGCTCCCGCTCGGCTGCGCAGCAGACGCAAAATCGCGGTCGCCCTTGGAAAACAGGGGGGGCGCTTCGCACCCCAGCGGGAGCAAGCTCCCTCGCCACAAAAGCGCTGCCTGACTCAAACCTTCAGGCAATACCCGAGTATGCATAACTGCTAAACTCCCGCGCCTCATTTCCTTAAGGCGCGCACGGCATGTCTTCCTTGAATCTGGCGCTGCGCGCCGCCCTCGACCAGCGTCAGCCGCTTCTCGGCCAACTGCACCAGCAAGGCACCGACTGCTATCGCCTGTTCCACGGCAGCCAGGAAGGCGCGCCCGGCCTGACCGTTGACCGCTACGGCCCGCAGCTGCTGGTGCAAAGTTTTCACCAATCGCTGGCGCGAGAGGACTTGCTGCAGTTGCACGCCATCGTCAACGAACGGCTGGGCCTGGACACCCTGCTTGTCTATAACGACCGCGCCCGGGGCAACTCGCGCGTCGATCGCCAGGACAACGTCTATCAGGCTGACGAGGCCGCGCTGCAAGACTTGGTCGGGCATGAATGGGGCCTCAATTACCGCGTCCGCGGGCGGCATGCCGGGCAGGATCCGTTGCTGTTCCTCGACCTGCGCAACGCCCGTGGCTGGGTCAAGGACCATAGCCGGAACAAAAGTGTCCTGAACCTGTTCGCCTATACCTGTGGCGTGGGCCTCAGCGCGGCGGCAGGTGGCGCGCGCGAGGTGTGCAATCTGGATTTTGCCGAGGGCAACCTGGCGGTGGGGCGCGAAAACGGCCTGCTTAACCCCGATCTGCCGGCGATGGAGTTCGTGCAATCGGATTATTTTCCGGCGATCCGCCAACTGGCCGGCCTGCCCATCAGTCAGCGGCGCGGACAGAAACTGCCCACCTACGTGCGCCTGGAACAACGCCAATATGACCTCGTGCTACTCGATCCGCCCGCCTGGGCCAAGAGCGCATTCGGCACGGTCGATCTGTTGCGCGACTATCAAAGCCTGCTCAAGCCGGCATTGCTCACGACCGCTGAAGACGGCGTGCTGATCTGCTGCAACAACCTGGCGAAAGTGTCCATGGATGACTGGCGCGAACAAGTGTTGCGTTGCGCGCAAAAGGCCGGCCGCCCGGTGCGTGAGTGGAGCACATTGGCGCCCGGTGACGATTTTCCGTCACGCGATCAACAGCCACCGCTGAAAACCCTGATCCTCCAGTTCTGATCGCGCCTCGGCAATCCCACGAAAAAACGGACAAATCTGATAAAACACAGTGGCTTCGGAACCGTAAACGCATGCCATACTCCAAGGCACTCCGATTCACACCAGATGAAGCCACACATGCCCAAAGGATTGATTCGCGCTATCGGCGCCCTGTTGACCGCACTGGCCCTCTACAGCCTGTTGGGCTTCCTGATCCTGCCGGGCATTGCGTTGCGCATCGCCAACCAGCAATTGGCCGCCCACGCGACGGTGCCCGCTCAGATCCAGCGTATAGAACTCAATCCCTTCAGCCTTGAAGTAACGCTCTGGGGCCTGAATGTCGGCGAGCCCGGCAAGGAGCAGCTCGGTTTCGAACGGCTGTACGCAAACCTGCAACTCGACAGCTTGTGGTCCGGCGCCCTGCATCTGGCCGACATCGAGTTGGACAAGCCCAAGACCGAAGTCGTGTTCGCCAAGGACGGTCAGCTGAACCTGCTGGGACTGTTCAAGCTGCCGCCCAGCGAGCCGACCCCGGCAGATCCCGACGCCAAGCCGTTCCCGTTGCGAGTCGACCGGATCAAACTTGCCAGCGGCTACGTTCACTTTCAGGACCTGCGTCCCAGCGAGCCCATCGAATTCCTGTATGACACCCTCGATTTCGAGCTGAAGAACCTCAGCACCCTGCCCGATGACAGCGCCGACATGACCCTGGTGGCGGCAGGCCCCCAAGGCGGACAGATCGATTGGACCGGTAACTTCAGCCTCGCGCCGATTGCCTCCGAGGGCACGCTGAAAATCACTCGCGGCCAAATGAAAGCGTTCTGGCCCTACGTGCGTGACGCGGTGCCCCTGGTGTTGGAAAACGGTGTACTGGACCTCAGCACCGACTACAAGCTCAACCTCGCCAAAGGCACGGAACTGCTGCTCAGCAACGCCGCCGTCAGTGTCGCGCCCTTCGCCATCAAGGCGCCTGATGGTCGCCCGCTGGTCAAGCTGGAGCGCCTGGACGTGAGCGAGACCTCACTGGACTTGGCCAAGCAGCAAGTGATCGTCGGCAAGATCCGCAGCCAGAAACTGGACACCTGGGCAGCACGGGAAGCGGACGGGCAATTGGACTGGCAGAAACTCTTCGCCAGCCAACCGGCCAAGCCTGAGGTCAAGGCTGAACCGGCATCGGCCCCGGCAGCCGCCGACTCGCCCAAAGCGGAGCCTACAGCGCCAGGCAAACCGTGGCAGGTGCTGTTGAAGGACGTGCAACTGCGCGATTACCACGTGCATCTGGCCGACCGCCAGGCACAACCGGCCGTGGCGCTGGATGTCGGCCCGCTGAACCTCGACTTGCAGAATTACGACACGCTCAACGACTCGCCTTTCAACCTCAAGCTCGACACCGGCCTGGGCAAGCAGGGCAAGATCCAGGCCGACGGCGTGGTTAACCTGAATCCGGTCACGGCGAAGCTCAACGTCAAGACCCAGGACATCGACCTGCGGGTTGCCCAGTCCTATATCAACCCGTTCATTCGCCTGGAACTGCGCTCCGGGATGCTCGGCAGCGACCTGGTAGTAGACCTCAAGAGCACCGAGCCGCTGACATTGGCCGTCACGGGCCGCGCCCAGGTCGACCAGTTGCATACCCTCGACACGCTCAAGACCCGCGACTTCCTCAAATGGCAGCGCCTGGAAATCCAGGGCCTCAACTACCAGCATGGCGACAGCCTGTCGATCAACAAGGTCAACCTGTTCCAGCCGTATGCGCGCTTCATGATCAACGACGACCGCACCACTAACGTCGATGATCTGCTCATACCACAACCGGCCGACGGCGCGACCAAGACCGCCGGAGCCAAACCGGCCTCGAAGGAAAAGCCGCTGGGTATCCACATCGGCGGCATCGCCATCAATGACGGCTCGGCCAATTTCGCCGACTTCAGCCTGACGCCCAACTTCGCCACGGCCATCCAGCAGCTCAACGGTGAGATCGGCACCATCGACAGCCGCCAGGCCAAGCCGGCCACCGTGGACGTGAAAGGCAAGGTCGACCGCTACGCACCTGTGACGATCAAGGGCGCGGTCAACCCCTTCGACCCGATGGCCAGCCTCGACATCGCCACCAGCTTCAAGCGGGTCGAGTTGACGACCCTGACGCCTTACTCCGGTAAATTTGCCGGCTATCGCATCCGTAAGGGCCGGCTCAATCTCGACCTGCATTATCGAATCACCAAGGGCCAGCTACAGGCCGACAACAAAGTCGTGGTCGAGCAATTGCAGCTGGGGGAAAAGGTCGACAGCCCGGATGCCGTGAGCCTGCCGCTCAAGCTGGCCGTTGCCCTGCTCAAGGATTCCGAGGGCCGGATTACCATCGAGCTGCCGGTGTCCGGCAACCTCAACGACCCGCAGTTCAGCGTGATGCCGATTGTCTGGCAGACCCTGCGCAATCTGGTGGTGCGCGCGGCCCAGGCGCCGTTCAAGCTCATCGGCGGGTTGGTGGCGGGCGGTGGCTCGGAAGACCTTGGCAGCGTGGCTTTCGCGCCGGGGGCCAGTGAGCTGAGCAAGGAAAACGAAAGCGTATTGCTCAAATTGGCCGAAGCCCTGGGCAAACGTCCGGAGTTGAAGCTGGAGATCGAAGGCACCGCCGCCCAAAGCAGCGATGGCCCGCTGCTCGCTGCCCAGCGCCTGGAACGCGAATACCAGTACAACTACTACAAGATGCTCCAGCGTCGGGGCGACAAAGTCCCGGCCAAGGCTTCGTTGCTGGAAGTGCCGGAGGATGAAAAGGCCCCGCTGCTGGAAGGAATCTACCGCACCCGCCTGAAGACCCAACCGCCAGCCGAATGGACGCAACTGGATAAAAAGGCCCGCATCGACAAACTCCGTGAAGGCGTCATCAATTTCTGGAGCGGCAGCGACCCGTTGCTGCGCGAACTGGGTCAGGAGCGGGCGAGCAGCATCAAGGATTTCCTGGTGGACAAGGGCAAGCTGGCCGACGACCGCGTGTACTTCATCGACGCCAGCCTCGGCCAAGCCGAGAGCGACGGTACCGTCATCACACCGATGCATCTGGATGCCGAATGACATGAAGCGCCTGTGCGGACTTGGCCTGGGTTTGTTATTGGCCGCTGGCCACGTGTCGGCTGCCAATACGCTGCGCTGCGGCAGCCAGTTGATCAGCGTCGGTGATCGCTCCAGCGAGGTGCTGCAAAAGTGCGGTCAGCCCGCAGCGCGCGATGACCTGGGCTACAAGCGCAGCGTCAATCGCCGGGAAGAATACCCCGTGGAGGAATGGACCTACGGACCCCATAGCGGCATGTATCAATACCTGCGCTTCGAGGGCAATCGGCTGGTGGAGATCACCAGCAAGCGTGGGCGCTGACCGTCACTTCACAATCAGCGCCTTGCCCCACCCCAGAATAGAACAGGCCCCCGGCACGAATGCCGGGGGCCTGTAATGGCCACATCCGTGTGGCCTTTCGCATGAACTCCAAAGCAACGGCAAACGTATATCTCAGCCCGCTTGCCGTGCCTTCTCCCAGTCCAGGCGAGAAGCCTTAGCCTTACTCGGCTTTCAGGCCGTCAGCCGATACGGCCTTGACGCCTTTGATTTTCTTGGTGATTGCCACAGCGGTGTCTTTTTGTGCCTCAGTGACCTTGGTCATCGAAGATAGGGACACAACACCTTTGTTGGTTTCGACTTTGATGTCGCTGCCTGGAATGCCTTTTTCGGTGACCAGGTCAGCTTTGACCTTGGTGGTGATCCAGGTATCGGAAACGTCTTCCTTAGCCTCTGTCACTTCGCCCGCAGCCAGCATCATCGGGGCCTGAGTAGCTTGAGTGGTCTCGGCGAAAGCGCTAGCCATGGACAGGGTCAGTGCAGTGGCAGCAGCGGCAGTGATAGCGAACTTTTTCATACGAGTAACTCCTGTTTTTCTCAGAAACTGCCGCAAATGCATCTCGGCAGGTTGCCAGGAGTAGTGCGAACGCTGTGCCAGTTTTGAAACAATAAATTTTTTCTTTTAAATCATGCGGTTAAGCGAAGCGGCTTTTTTCACAATCATGCAAATTGCATGACTTGAGGATTTCGCGCATGCAACTTGCGGGTTTCGCCCCGCCCACTAACCTCCTGAATTCCCGAATATTTTTACGCCCATAAAAAAGCCCCGGTGGTTAATCGGGGCCAAGTCAACAGCCGTGGTTATGCGCCGTCACAACCTGCTGGCAAGAATTCTTGAGCAGCGGTTGAAGTACAGGTCCAGACCCCTGTAGCCGCTCGACTGAGCGTAATAGTCCTGCCGAGTACAGGAGCAGGTGCGTTAACAAGAGTGCAAACGATCGTGCCTACTCCAGTGTTAGCCACCCCTTCCGCCGTAATAGTGCAGTTGCTGGTAGGGGATGTGCCGCCAATGTTGGCCAGCGTGGGGGCCGTTCCTTGATTCATGACATCTTCGAACGCCACCCTCAAGGTAGAAATTTCCGCCAAGCCCGCCGTCGCCTTCGCCCGCGCCTGATACCTCGAATACTGCGGCAACGCGAACGTCGCCAAAATACCAATGATCGCCACCACGATCAGCAGCTCGATCAGCGTAAAACCCTTCTGCTTATTCATATAGATCTCCCATTGCATGAGCCGAAATCTCATGACCTGAAACGGCCGTTGCACGGCACATGCCAACCCGCGCGCCCCCGTCGCGGCTGGCATCCGGGCCAGCGAACGGCAACGTCCTACCCCAACAACCGCACTATCTGACGCTTTTTGTCACCTGCCCCCACTGGTTAGGCGCCGAGGCTTGACTAGGCTATAAGACATGAACAGCCCGCGTCCGGTATCCCCATGAATGACATCGCCCTCAGTGGCCTGGCCAAGCAATTGGTGCTGGCCGAACTGATCACCGAACAAAGTGCCCAGCAGGCCTATCAACAGGCCCAGCGCAATCGCCTGCCCCTGGTCAGTTACCTGGTGCAGAACAAACTCGTCCAAAGCCGCCAGGTAGCAGAAATCGCTTCGGAGCATTTCGGCATCGCCCTGCTCGACCTCAACAGCCTGGACAAGGACACCCAGCCCGCCGGACTGGTCAGCGAGAAACTGGTGCGCCAGCATCACGCCCTGCCGTTGTGGCGGCGCGGCAACAAGCTATTTGTAGGTATTTCCGACCCGACCAATCACCAAGCCATCAATGACATCCAGTTCAGCACCGGCCTGACCACCGAAGCCATCCTGGTGGAGGACGACAAGCTCAGCGATGCCATCGAAAAATTCTTCGAATCCAGCAGCACGGGCCTGGAAGGCATGGCGGATGTCGACCTCGACGGCCTGGACATCGAATCGATCGACGACCGCAAGCAAGACGCCATCGCCGGACAGGACGGCGACGACGCACCGGTGGTGCGCTTCGTCAACAAGATGTTGCTGGACGCGATCAAGGGTGGTTCTTCCGACCTGCACTTCGAGCCTTATGAAAAAAGCTACCGGGTGCGGGTGCGCACCGACGGCATGCTCCGCGAGGTCGCCAAGCCGCCCATCCAGTTGGCCAACCGCATCGCCGCACGCCTCAAGGTCATGGCCAGTCTGGATATTTCCGAACGACGCAAACCCCAGGACGGCCGGCTGAAGATGCGCCTGTCGAAAACCAAGTCCATCGATTTCCGGGTCAACACGCTTCCCACCCTCTGGGGCGAAAAAGTAGTCATCCGGATCCTCGACCCCTCCAGCGCGCAAATGGGCATCGATGCCCTGGGCTACGAACCGGAACAGAAAGACCTGTACATGGCGGCCCTCAAGCAGCCGCAAGGCCTGATCCTGGTGACCGGGCCGACCGGCTCGGGCAAGACCGTGTCGCTCTATACCGGCTTGAACATCCTCAACACCGTGGACATCAATATTTCCACTGCCGAGGACCCGGTGGAAATCAATATGGAAGGCATCAACCAGGTCAACGTCAACCCGCGCCAGGGGCTGGACTTTGCCCATGCCCTGCGCTCGTTCCTGCGCCAGGACCCGGACGTGATCATGGTCGGTGAGATCCGCGACCTGGAAACCGCCGAAATCGCCATCAAGGCGGCGCAGACCGGGCACTTGGTGCTGTCCACGCTGCACACCAACAGCGCCGCCGAAACCCTGGTCCGCTTGCAGAACATGGGCATCCCCGGCTTCAACATCGCCACGGCAGTGCACCTGATCATTGCCCAGCGCCTGGCACGCAAACTGTGCACCCACTGCAAGAGGGCCATCGAGATTCCCGAGGAAACCTTGCTCAAGGAAGGCTTCCCTCGGGAACGCATTGGCTCGTTCACGATCTATGAGCCGGTCGGTTGCGAGCAATGCAACAACGGCTACAAAGGTCGCCTGGGGGTCTACGAAGTGGTGAAGAACACGCCTGAGCTGCAACGGTTGATCATGGCCGAAGGCAACTCCCTGGAAATCGACCTGCAGATGCGCAAGGACGGCTTCAACGACTTGCGCACCTCGGGGCTGGTCAAAGTGATGCAAGGCATCACTAGCCTCGAAGAAATCAACCGGGTCACCAAGGATTGAACATGGCGGTCAAGGCAGTAAAAACCGACGTCTATACGTGGGAAGGCAAGGACCGCAAAGGCACGAAGATGTCCGGCGAACTGACCGGCCAGAGCCCGGCGCTGGTCAAGGCGCAGTTACGCAAACAGGGCATCAATCCAGGCAAGGTGCGCAAGAAGTCCACGTCGATATTCAGTAAAGGCAAGCGCATCAAGCCGCTGGACATCGCCCTCTTCACGCGGCAGATGGCGACGATGCTCAAGGCCGGCGTGCCCCTGCTGCAGGCGTTCGACATCATTGGCGAAGGCTTCGACAACGCCAACATGCGCAAGCTGGTAGACGAGGTGAAACAGGAAGTCGCCGCTGGCAACAGCTTCGCCGCCTCGCTGCGCAAGTGCCCGCAATACTTCGACGAGTTGTACTGCAACCTGGTGGATGCCGGCGAGCAAGCCGGTGCCTTGGACACGTTGCTGGATCGAGTCGCGACCTACAAGGAAAAGAGCGAAGCCCTCAAGGCCAAGATCAAGAAAGCCATGACCTACCCCGCGGCGGTGATCCTCGTCGCGGCCGTGGTCACGAGCATCCTGCTGATCAAAGTGGTGCCGCAGTTCGAATCGGTGTTCTCCGGCTTCGGCGCTGAACTGCCGGCCTTCACGCTGATGGTCATCGGCCTGTCGGAATTCATGCAAGAGTGGTGGTGGATGTTGGTTGGCGGGGCGGTGGGGGCATTCTTCGGTGTGAAATATGCCCTCAGGCGCTCCGAGGCGTTTCGGGACTGGCGAGACAAATGGCTGCTCAAGCTTCCGCTGATTGGCACCTTGATGTACAAGTCCGCCGTGGCCCGCTACGCTCGCACGCTCTCGACCACCTTCGCGGCCGGCGTGCCGCTGGTCGAAGCCCTCGACTCGGTGTCGGGCGCCACCGGCAACGTGGTGTTCAAGCGCGCGGTGCAACGCATTCGACAGGATGTCTCGACCGGCATGCAGCTGAATTTCTCGATGCGTACGTCCGGCATCTTCCCGAACCTGGCGATCCAGATGACCGCCATCGGCGAAGAATCCGGCGCGCTGGACGACATGCTCGACAAAGTGGCGAGTTTTTATGAAGCCGAAGTGGATAATCTGGTGGACAACCTCACCAGCCTGATGGAACCCTTCATCATGGTGGTCCTGGGGGTGGTCGTCGGTGGCCTGGTGGTCGCGATGTACATGCCCATCTTCCAACTCGGCTCTGCGATCTGACATGCCCCTGAGCGAATTCTTCGTGCTTTACCCCGCAGCCTTCGTGCTGACGGCCCTGTTGCTCGGGCTGGTCATCGGCAGTTTCCTCAACGTCCTGGTGTGGCGCCTGCCCAAGATGCTTGATCGCGAATGGCGCCTGCAGGCCCATGACCTCCTTGGTCTTCCTGCCGAAGCCCCCGGCCAGACCTATAACCTGATACTGCCCCATTCCCAATGTCCTCACTGCGGCCATCGCATCCGGGCCTGGGAAAATATTCCACTGTTGAGCTACCTGATGTTGCGCGGCCGCTGTTCCAGTTGCGCCACGCCCATCGGCAAACGCTATCCGCTGACCGAATTGGCTTGCGGCGTCTTGTCGGCATTCGTCGCCTGGCACTTCGGCTTCGGCTGGCAGGCCGCGATGGTGATGGTGCTGGGCTGGGGCTTGCTGTCCATGAGCCTGATCGACGCCGAACATAAACTGCTACCCGATTCGCTGGTACTGCCGCTGCTGTGGCTGGGCTTGATCGTCAACAGCTTCGAGCTGTTCGTCTCGCTGAACCAGGCGTTGTGGGGCGCGGTGGCCGGTTACCTGGTCCTGTGGTCGGTATTCTGGGTCTTCAAATTGATCACTGGCAAGGAAGGCATGGGCTACGGCGATTTCAAGTTGCTGGCGATGCTGGGGGCCTGGGGCGGCTGGCAAATCCTGCCGCTGACGCTGCTCTTGTCTTCGCTGGTGGGCGCGGTTATCGGGGTCATTGTGCTGCGCCTGCGCGACGCGCCAACGTCGACACAAATACCGTTCGGCCCCTATCTGGCAATTGCCGGCTGGATTGCCTTGCTCTGGGGTGGTCAAATAACCGACTTCTATTGGCAGTCAGTCGGTTTCTAATGAAAAGCTCTGCGCAAAAACCCTGGATTCTCGGCCTGACCGGTGGCATCGGCAGCGGCAAGAGCGCGGCGGCCGAGCATTTCATCGACCTGGGCGTGCACGTCATCGACGCCGACCACGCGGCGCGCTGGGTCGTCGAACCCGGGCGCCCGGCACTGGCAAAAATCGCCGAGCACTTCGGCCCTGGCGTATTGCAGGCAGACGGCGCGCTGGACCGCGCGGCGCTGCGTAAACTGATCTTTGAAAATGCCGAAGAGCGCCGCTGGCTCGAGGCGCTGTTGCACCCGTTGATTGGTGAGGAAATCGCCCTTCATCTAGCCCAGGCAAAATCGTCCTACGCGATCCTGGTCTCGCCGCTGCTGATCGAGTCAGGCCAGTACGCCATGACCCAGCGGATCCTGGTGATCGATGCGCCGGAGCAGTTGCAGATCGAGCGCACCTTGCAGCGTGACCAGACCAGCGAGCAGCAGGTCCAGGCGATTCTCAAGGCCCAATCCAGCCGCCAGGACCGCCTGAGCCATGCCGACGACGTATTGGTCAACGACCGCGACCTCGCATGGCTGCATAGCGAGGTCGAGCGCCTGCATCACTTTTACCTGACTTTGCGTGGAGGCCAATCATGAGCCAAGCCCCAACCGTTGATTGCCCAACTTGTGGCGCCCCTGTGGAATGGACCCCGGAGAATAAATTCCGGCCGTTCTGTTCCGATCGTTGCAAGCTGATCGACCTGGGCGCCTGGGCGTCGGAGGAGCACAAGATTCCCGTTGCCCCAGACGCCGAGGATGAGCTGTTCAGCGAAGACTTCAATCCTCGCTCCCATCATTAAGGTCGTTAAGGACGCATGAAACCGTAGTCCTGGCTGTCGTCGAGATTTTCCGCCAGGAAACTCAACTCATCGGCCAAATCATCAACGCTGCGCACGGTCTTGCTCTGTTGCACGATTGCACTGAGCAAGGCCCGCAGGCTCAAGCCCGGGTCGAAACCGATTTCCATGGCGGCATCGTGGCTGCGCCGAATCTCTTGTCTCGCCCACTCATAAACACTCATGACGGTACTCCTGGAAATTTTTTAGAGCATGCCGGGGCCCCGCTGGGCCGGCCTTGACGTGAATCAAGGCTGGTCGTCGTCATTCCAGGGAGCCGACAGGTAGCGCGTGCGGTTGAAGGTCTCCAGCCATTCGGGACTGAATACCACCAGTGCGCTGACCACCATGCCGTTGATGAAGGCCTCGGGAAAAATAATCAGCCAGAGGTAGCCAATGAAATCCTCCAGCCAGTAAGGCATCGCGAACAGGCCGTCGTGCCACAACAGGCCGAGCCCCACCAGCAGGCATATCAAGGCCGAAAGCGCAGCTGCGAGGAACCCCGAACAAAAGATGTACACGAACAGATTGCGCGGCTGGGCACGCTCCACCAGGATCGCGCAGCATTCGGTGATCAGCACCGGCAGCAAGACCAGCAACGCGCCATTGATCCCCACCGCCGCCAAGTCCTGACGCCCCAGCAGCACCAGCGCGAGCTGGGCCAGGAGCCCGCCGAGGATCGCCAGCGGCCAGTCCAGCAGCAGGGTCACGGCCGTCATGCCGATGAAGTGATACGAGACACCCGTGTCGAAGTCGCGGCGTACCAGCCACAACATGAACAGCGCGAACACCGTGCCGAACAGCAAATGCTGGCGACGGCTGTCGGTAAACAACTCGACCCACGGCGCACGCAGCACGGCCCAGACCAAAACCGGCAGATAAATCAGCCAGCCGGCCGCCAGGGTCTGGGACGAGAGCAATTGGGCACCGATCATTGAGCGACTCCTTTGATTTGCCCTTGCATCAAAAGACCCTGTGATAAGCCTGGGATTCAAGCCGGCAGTCTACACCCCACCCGACCGCCATTTATCAACGCAACGCTTTGGGCTTGTCGTAATTGAACGCTAAGCTAGGGCCCATGGATGATTCCGATTATTTACGCTTGCTGACCATCGCGGCCGAGCAAGCCAACGCCTTTCTCTCCAACGCCCGCAAATGGGAGCGTGAGCGTTGGGTCTGCCAGCGCCTGTTGCAAGGGCTGAACGTGCCTTATCGCGCCGATGAGTTCGCGCCCGCCGGGGAGCCTCCAGACGTGTTGTTTCGCGATGCCAATTTCGAGGTATTTTTTGTGCTCGATGAAGGCCGGCGCCTCAACGATGAATGGCGCGACGAGTTGCAACGTCGCCGCAGCGCCTTTTCCCTGAGCCAACTGGTGCGCCGTGAAGCCAAGCCCCGGCGCATCCCGGCCAATGAATTCCTGCTGAGACTGGCACCGACCTTGCGCAAGAAAGCCCATAACTACACCGAGCGCGGCATGGACTTGGGGGAACTGGACATCATCGCCTTCGCCAGCCTCAAACGCGAAGTGCTGGACCTCAACAGCCACTTTCCACCGCCCACCGAATATCTGCGCCAGGGCTGGCGTTCGCTGTCTTTGGTAGGGCCGACGTTTGCCCGGGTGTTGTTCGCCCATCCCGACGCACCGGATTTCCTGCGGGGCAATCTGGGTCGCAGCATCGTCTTCGACGTCGGGATCAGCTTGTGAGCCCGCAGTGTACGTTGGACTGACGAGCGGCTACTCTGCTTTCAATGCCGGATAGCCGGACGCTGTAACGTCTTCACATTTCGCAACGTCTACCTGACGAGGCCTTTATGACCAGCCGCCTGAACCCAGATGACCAGAAGCATGTCGAAGAGTACCTGCAACTGTCCCAGCACCGAGTCGAGCGCCGGCCTTTCCGGCCGTGGATGCTCCTGGTGGTGGTACTGGCCATCACGATTGGCCTGGGCCTGTTGAGCCGACTGATCAGTTACCTGACGCTGTGAGCCGATTGATGCTCGCGCAGGTAACGGCACCGAATTCCTTTAGCCTTGCGAGATATCCCCATGACTCATCGTATTGTCATCGTTGGCGGCGGCGCCGGCGGTCTGGAGTTGGCTACCCGTCTGGGTAAGACTCTGGGCAAGCGCGGTACGGCCAGCGTAATGCTGGTCGACGCGAACCTGACCCACATCTGGAAACCCCTGCTGCACGAAGTGGCCGCCGGATCCCTGAACTCTTCTGAAGACGAACTCAACTACGTTGCCCAGGCGAAATGGAACCACTTCGAGTTCCAACTGGGGCGCATGAGCGGCCTGGATCGCGAGCGCAAGAGAATCCAACTGGCCGCCACCTATGACGAGGCGGGCATCGAGCTGCTGCCGGCCCGGGAATTGGGCTACGACAGCCTGGTGATTGCCGTCGGCAGTACCACCAACGATTTCGGCACCGAAGGCGCGGCGCAACACTGCCTGTTCCTCGACACCCGCAAGCAGGCCGAGCGCTTCCATCAGCAATTGCTCCATCATTATCTGCGTGCCCACGCCGGGCAGACCGATATCGTCGAGCGCATCAGCGTTGCGATTGTCGGCGCGGGCGCTACCGGCGTCGAGCTGGCGGCGGAACTGCACAATGCCGCCCATGAATTGCACGCTTACGGCCTGGACCGGATCAAGCCGGAAAACATGCAAATCACCCTGATCGAGGCTGGGCCACGGGTCCTGCCGGCGCTGCCGGAGCGGATCGGCGGGCCGGTGCACAAGACCCTGGAAAAACTCGGGGTGAATGTCATGACCAACGCCGCCGTCAGCCAGGTGACCGCCGACAGCCTGATCACTGCGGATGGCAAGGTGATCGATGCGAGCCTGAAGGTCTGGGCCGCCGGGATCCGCGCGCCGGACTTCCTCAAGGATATCGACGGGCTGGAAACCAACCGGATCAATCAGCTGCAAGTGCTGCCGACGCTACAGACCACCCGCGACGAGAACATTTTCGCCTTCGGCGATTGCGCCGCCTGCCCGCAACCCGACAGCGACCGCAACGTCCCACCCCGCGCCCAGGCCGCGCATCAGCAAGCCTCGCTGCTAGCCAAATCCCTGAAGCTGCGGATCGAGGGCAAGGCCCTGCCTCACTACAAGTACACCGACTACGGCTCGCTGATCTCGCTGTCGCGTTTCTCGGCGGTCGGCAACCTGATGGGCAACCTCACCGGCAGCGTGATGCTCGAAGGTTGGCTGGCGCGGATGTTCTACGTGTCGCTGTACCGCATGCACCAGATGGCGCTATACGGCATGTTCCGCACGGCGATGTTGATGCTTGGCAGCAAGATCGGGCGCGGGACCGAGCCTCGGTTGAAGCTGCACTGAGCCTTACTGACGATCGTTCCCACGCTCTGCGTGGGAGCGATCATCGCGGCGCGTGGGAACACAGCCCGATCAAACCTGAAACCGCTGCACCATCGTGCGCAGCGAGTTCGCCAACTGCGACAGTTCATGGCTGGACGCGCTGGTCTGGTCGGCGCCAGTGGCCGAGCGCACGGACAAATCACGAATATTGACCAGGTTGCGGTCCACCTCGCGGGCCACCTGCGCCTGCTCTTCGGCGGCGCTGGCGATCACCAGGTTGCGTTCGTGGATTTCATTGACCGACGACGTGATCGTCTGCAGCGCTTCCCCCGCCCGCTCCGCCATTGCCAAGGTGCTGGCAGCGCGCGTGGAGCTCGCCTGCATGGAGTCCAGCGCCTGGGTCGCGCCGCTGCGCATGCCTTGGACCATCTGCTCGATTTCCTGGGTCGATTGTTGCGTACGATAAGCCAGCGCACGAACTTCGTCAGCCACCACCGCAAACCCGCGCCCGCTCTCGCCGGCACGGGCGGCTTCGATGGCCGCATTGAGGGCCAGCAGGTTGGTTTGCTCGGCAATGGCGCGGATCACGTCCAGTACCTTGCCGATATCCTGCGACTGGTTGGCCAAAGACTGCACCAAGCCGCCGGTCACCTGCACATCGTTAGCCAAGGCGCCGATGGCATCGACCGTATCGCTGACCCGTTGTTGCCCAAGGGAAGCCGACTCGCTGGACTGACGCGTAGCATCGGAGGTGGAAACCGCATTGCGCGCGACCTCTTCCACGGCAGTGGTCATCTGCGTAACCGCCGTGGCGGCCTGTTCGATTTCGTTATTCTGCTGTTGCAAGCTGTGGGTGCTGTCGAGGGTCACCGCGTTGAGTTCATCGGCGGCGGTGGCCAATTGCGTCGCCGAGCCGCTGATGCCCTGCAACGTATCGCGCAGATTGTGCTGCATCGTCGCCAGCGCGTTGAGCAAGCGGCTAACCTCGTCGTTGCCCTGGGTCTCGATCGGCCGAGTCAGGTCACCGCGGGCGACGCTCTCCGCGGCAGTCAGCGCCTCACCCAGCGGTTTGACGATGCTGCGGGTCAGTAGCATTGCCAGGACTACCGTGGCCAGGGCCGCCAGCACCACGAACAGGCTGACGATCATCCGCGAGTTGACGTAGTGCTCCTGGGATTTCTGGCTCTCGATGGACACCTGTTGGGAGAACAGTTGCGCAAGGTCGTTGAGTTGCTTGCCGGAACCATCCACCACGGTTTTCATGTCCACCAGCAACAGCTTGATCAATTCATCCCGTCGCCCCTGCTCCGCCAGGGTGAACGACTGGGCGATCCCCGCGCGGTAGGCGGTAAAGGTCTGCTTGAACTGCTCGTAGAGCGCCTTGCCTTCCGGTGTCACTACAAGCTTGTCGTAACTGGCGATTTTCTCGCTCAGTTCCTTGTCGCGGGTATCCATCTGCCCGCGATACACCGGGATATTCTTCGGGTCTTCATCCAAGGCCATGCGCAGGGAAATGGTGCGAATGCGCAACATCAATTCGCGGATCTCGTCGCCGCCCCGGATGCTCGGCAACCATTGGGTTTCCACCGCGACCTCGCTGTCGCGAATACTCGACATCTGCCCCAGCGCAAATACGCCAAGCAGCGCCACCAGCACGGCGATCAAGGCAAAACCCAACGCGGCACGGGGGGCGATATTCAACTGACGAAGAACCATAGGGAGTGCCTTTTTTTATTGTTGGCCTGAAGTGGGGCCATGCCCCTGTCGGTGGGTTATCGGCGGGTTGTACGATGACTTAAGTCAATCCGCTTTTTCGCACGCAAAAAAAAATCCCCGTATCTTTCGATACGAGGATTTTTAATATGGTCGGGGTAAGGGGATTCGAACTCCTGACATCCTGCTCCCAAAGCAGGCGCGCTACCGGACTGCGCTATACCCCGGTAAAAAAAAGGCGACCTTCGCAAGTCGCCTTCTTCGATCAGCGCTTTTGGCCTCTGATCTTAAGATTCGATTCCAGCGAGCTGGTTTCAAAAATGGTGGGTCGTGTGGGATTCGAACCTACGACCAATTGGTTAAAAGCCAACTGCTCTACCAACTGAGCTAACGACCCAAATATGGTCGGGGTAAGGGGATTCGAACTCCTGACATCCTGCTCCCAAAGCAGGCGCGCTACCGGACTGCGCTATACCCCGATTGAAATGGCTCCGTGACCAGGACTCGAACCTGGGACCCAATGATTAACAGTCATTTGCTCTACCGACTGAGCTATCACGGAACTGATATTTCAAGTTACTGCATTGAAGCTAGCTTCAACCTCTTCGACCCGTCTGCATCGCTGCGTTCGTGTGTCTGAGGCGCGCTATTCTACAATCTTCAAAACCTCTGTCAACCCCTTAAATTGCTTTCAAGACAATGATTTGCAACTTATTTTGGGTTCCCTCTCAACGAGAAGTCGCCCTTGGGGGTGACGTACTGCGGGGCGCACTTTACAAGCCTTTTCCTTTGAGTTCAACGGCCTGACGAAAAAAATGGCCTCGCAAAACGAGGCCATTCCAATCACAGGCTATTAGGGCTTTCAGTTGAAGACGATTTCGTCGTTTTCCACGGTGCCGGTCACGGTTTCGCCCGGCATGAAGCGACCGGACAGGATCAACTGCGCCAGCGGGTTTTCGATCCAGCGCTGGATCGCCCGCTTCAGCGGCCGTGCGCCGTAGACCGGGTCGTAACCCACGGCGATCAGCTTGTCCAATGCCTCATCGCTCAGTTGCAGCTTCAGCTCGCGCTCGGTGAGGCGGCTGCGCAGGCGGCCCAACTGGATCTCGGTAATGCCGGCAATCTGGTCCCGGGCCAACGGCTCGAAGATCACCACTTCGTCGACCCGGTTGATGAACTCCGGCCGGAAGTGGGTAGAGATTGCGTCCATCACCGCAGCACGTTGCGCCTCGCGGTCACCCACCAGTTCCTGGATCTGCGTCGAGCCCAGGTTGGAGGTCATCACGATCACGGTGTTGCGAAAGTCCACCGTCCGCCCGTGACTGTCCGTCAAGCGACCGTCCTCAAGCACCTGCAACAGAATGTTGAACACGTCCGGGTGGGCCTTCTCGACCTCATCGAGCAGGATCACCGAGTACGGCTTGCGCCGCACAGCCTCGGTCAGGTAGCCACCCTCTTCATAGCCGACATATCCCGGCGGAGCACCGATCAGCCGGGCCACGGAGTGTTTCTCCATGAATTCGGACATATCGATGCGCACCATGGCCTCTTCGGTATCGAAGAGGAATTCGGCCAAGGCCTTGCACAGCTCGGTCTTCCCCACACCGGTCGGACCGAGGAACATGAACGAACCGCTCGGGCGGTTAGGGTCAGACAAACCGGCGCGGGACCGGCGCACGGCGTTGGAGACCGCCACCACGGCTTCTTCCTGGCCGATCACGCGCTGGTGCAACAGGCTTTCCATCTTAAGCAGCTTGTCGCGCTCGCCTTCGAGCATCTTCGAGACCGGAATACCGGTCCACTTGGAAACCACCTCGGCGATTTCCTCCTCAGTGACCTTGCTACGCAACAGCTGGTTTTCGCTCTTGCCGTGCTGGTCGACCATCTGCAGGCTGCGCTCAAGATCCGGGATCACCCCATATTGCAGCTCGGCCATGCGGTTGAGATCGCCCTTTCGGCGGGCCGCTTCCAGTTCCTGGCGAGACTGCTCGATCTTCTGCTGAATCTGCGCCGAGCCCTGGACTTCGGCTTTCTCCGAATTCCAGATTTCTTCGAGATCGGAATATTCGCGCTCGTGCCGGACGATTTCCTCCTGCAACCTTTCCAGACGCTTCTTCGCCGCTTCGTCGCTTTCTTTCTTCAGGGCCTGGGACTCGACCTTGAGCTGAATCAGACGCCGCTCCAGACGATCCAGCACTTCAGGCTTGGAGTCGATTTCCATGCGGATGCGGCTGGCGGCCTCGTCAATCAGATCGATGGCCTTGTCCGGCAATTGCCGGTCAGTGATATAGCGGTGGCTGAGCTTCGCCGCCGCGATGATCGCGCCGTCGGTGATCGCCACCTTGTGGTGGACCTCGTAGCGCTCCTTCAGGCCGCGCAAGATCGCGATGGTGTCTTCTTCGCTCGGTTCCTCCACCAGGACTTTCTGGAAACGCCGCTCCAGGGCCGCGTCTTTCTCGATGTACTGGCGGTATTCGTTGAGCGTCGTGGCGCCGACGCAATGCAACTCGCCACGGGCCAGCGCAGGCTTGAGCATATTGCCGGCGTCCATCGAGCCCTCGCCCTTGCCGGCCCCGACCATGGTGTGCAATTCGTCGATGAACAGAATGATCTGCCCTTCCTGCTTCGACAGTTCATTGAGCAAGGCCTTGAGCCGTTCCTCGAATTCGCCGCGGTACTTGGCGCCGGCAATCAGGGCCCCCATGTCGAGGGACAGCAAGCGCTTGCCCCGCAGGCCATCCGGCACTTCGCCATTGATGATGCGCTGGGCCAGGCCCTCGGCGATGGCGGTCTTGCCCACGCCAGGCTCACCAATCAACACCGGGTTGTTCTTGGTGCGGCGTTGCAGGACCTGAATAGTGCGGCGAATTTCATCGTCACGGCCAATCACCGGGTCGAGCTTGCCCTCTTCGGCGCGCTTGGTCAGGTCGACGGTGTATTTGTCCAGCGCCTGGCGTGCCTCCTCGTGGTTGGGGTCATTGACCGCACCACCGCCACGCAGGTTGTTGATGGCGTTTTCCAGGGCTTTCTTGCTGACACCCTGGCCGAGCAACAACTTGCCAAGCTTGCTGTTTTCGTCCATCGCGGCAAGCAGCACCAACTCGCTGGAGATGAACTGATCGCCCTTCTGCTGGGCCAAGCGGTCGGCCTGGTTGAGCAGCCGCGCCAGATCCTGGGACATGTTCACGTCACCGGTCGGATTCTGGATTTTTGGCAACTGGTCGAGTTCTTTGGCCAGCTCCTTGCGCAGGCTGCCGACGTCAAAGCCCACCTGCATCAACAGGGGCTTGATCGAACCGCCTTGCTGCTCGAGCATCGCTTGCATCAAGTGCGCCGGTTCGATACCGGGATGGTCCAGGCCGACGGCCAGGGACTGGGCGTCGGAGAGGGCCAACTGTAATTTGCTGGTTAAACGATCAATACGCATGGGTCACCTTCCTTTTGAGCAGGCCGGACCTTTGAAACGTCCTGAATGAAGAAACCTGCCAGATACCGCTATAGATGTGGTCGATTCTGGAAGATTCAAGCAGCGCGCTGTTGATACAGATCAGGGGAGTCTAGCGTTCGAGCCAGATCAGGGAAGCGAAGCGACCGGTACGCGAATTGCGGCGGTAGGAAAAGAAGCGCGGGTCGGTCACGGTGCACAGGCCGCCACCGTACACGGCCGTTACGCCACGTACCGCCAGGCGCAGTCGTGCCAGCGCGTAGATATCCGCCAGGAACTTGCCGGCGTTGTGACTGGGCGTGAAGGCTTGCTCTGCTTCGGGCAGGTGCGCGATAAAAGCTTCACGCACCTCCGGTCCGACTTCGAAGGCTTGCGGACCGATGGCCGGGCCGAGCCAGGCGAGGATTTCATCGGCGGGTCCTTCAAGGCAATCAAGGGTGGCTTCCAGCACACCATTCGCCAACCCACGCCAACCGGCATGGGCCGCCGCGACACGGGTGCCGGCGCGATTGCAGAACAATACGGGCAGGCAGTCGGCCGTCATCGAGGTGCACGCAATGCCCGGCGTGGCAGTCCAACTGGCATCGGCGGTGACGACCTGGACCGGATCGGCCTCGACCACGTCGGTGCCGTGGACTTGCTGCAACCAGGCCGGACGCATGGCGAAGCGATCAGTGAGACGGCGACGGTTTTCGGCAACAGCGGTGGGGTCGTCGCCCACGTGATCGCCCAGGTTGAGGCTGTCGAACGGCGCCAGGCTGACGCCGCCCTCCCGGGTGGTGACGCAGGCCTTGACCCAGGCCGGCGCGGGCCAGTCGGGTGTCAGCCAGTCATTCATCCGATGAACGCCTCGCGATCCTGCTTGAGCAACGTCAGCAGCCAGACGAAGTCATCCGGCAACGGCGATTCCCAGCTCATGCGCTTGCCGGTCGTCGGGTGATCCAGCTCCAGGAAACGCGCATGCAGCGCTTGGCGCGGGAAATTCTTCAGCGATTCGACCATGGTCTGGTTGGCGGCCGGCGGAATGCGGAAACGACCGCCATAAGCCGGGTCGCCCACCAACGGGAAGTTGATGTGGGCCATGTGCACGCGGATCTGGTGGGTACGACCGGTTTCCAGCTTGACCCGCACATGTGTGTGGGAACGGAAACGCTCCAGCACGCGGTAATGACTGACCGCCTGCTTGCCGCCTTCCATCACCGCCATGCGTTGGCGCTGCTGGCCGTGACGACCGATCGGGGCGTTGATCTTGCCACCGGCGGTGACGACCCCGATGACGATGCATTCATAAATGCGGCTGACACTGCGGCTCTGCAGCTGTGTGACCAGCTGTGTCTGCGCCTGGATGGTCTTGGCCACCACCATCAGGCCGGTGGTGTCCTTGTCGAGGCGATGCACAATACCGGCGCGTGGCACATTGATGATGTCCGGCACGTGGTGCAGCAAGGCGTTGAGCAGGGTGCCATCGGCATGACCGGCCGCCGGATGGACCACCAGGCCGGCAGGCTTGTTGATCACCAGGATGTCATCGTCTTCATAGACGATGTCCAGGGCGATGTCCTGGGCGACCCATTCTCCCTGGGCCTCCTGCTCGGCGGTGAGTTCGAGGATGGCACCGCCATGGACAATGTCCCGCGGGCGGATCACCGCGCCGTCCACCGTCAGGCGACCGTCCTTGATCCAGGCGGAAAGGCGCGAGCGCGAGTGCTCTGCGAAGAGTTGGGCGGCGACTTGATCGAGGCGTTGGCCGCCCAATTCGGACGGCACCTCTGCGCGAAGTTCTATTTTATCGGACATGCTCGGACTGGGCGTCGGCACAGCCTTTGGTTTCGGCTGCGCGCTTGTGGTTAAATACGGCGTCTTTTGCCCCGAGGCTTTCAACGGGGCGCTCATCATAACAGGACGGCCCCGCCCAAGACAGCGGCCGTCATAGGGACGCAAGCCGCCATGCAAGTGAAACACCTGCTGCTGATCGCCATCCTCGCATTGACTGCTGCTTGCTCGTCGAAGGAAGTCGTAGACGAAAACCTGAGCGAAGTCGAACTGTACCAACAGGCGCAGAACGACCTGGATAACAACAGCTATACCAGCGCCACCGCCAAGCTGAAGGCGCTGGAGTCGCGGTATCCGTTCGGTCGCTACGCCGACCAGGCCCAGCTGGAGTTGATCTACGCCAACTACAAGAACGCCGAGCCGGAAGCCGCGAAGTCCGCCGCCGAGCGCTTCATTCGTCTGCACCCGCAGCACCCCAACGTCGATTACGCTTACTACCTCAAGGGCCTGACCTCCTTCGACCAGGATGTCGGCCTGCTGGCGCGCTTCCTGCCGCTGGACATGACCAAGCGTGACCCGGGTGCCGCGCGCGACTCCTACAACGAGTTCGCCCAGCTGACCAGCCGCTTCCCCAACAGCCGTTATTCGCCAGATGCCAAGCAGCGCATGATCTACCTGCGCAACCTGCTGGCGTCCTACGAAATCCACGTGGCGGACTACTACCTGACCCGCCAGGCCTACGTCGCAGCCGCCAACCGCGGCCGCTACGTGGTGGAAAACTTCCAGGAAACCCCTTCGGTGGGCGACGGCCTGGCAGTCATGACCGAGGCGTACCAGCGTTTGCACCTGGATGACCTCGCGGCCACCAGCCTGGAAACCCTGAAGCTGAACTATCCGGACCACCCTTCGCTGGCCGACGGCCAGTTCAACCCGCGCGTCGACGAAGCCGACAACCGTTCGTGGTTGAGCAAGGCCACCCTGGGCCTGATCGAATCCCGTCCACCGCTGCCGCCGGGCGAAACCCGCGCCAACCAGGACGTCCAGCGCCAGTTCCAGGATGCCAAGGAAGCCATTCCGAACGAGCTCAAGCCCAAGGACGAAAATGGCGACGTGATCGAAGAAGAAGAGCCTGAGGGCGAATCCAGCGACCGCTCCTGGTTCAGCTACATGACCTTCGGCATGTTCGACTGAGACAAGGCCTGACGAAAAAGGAGACCTGCGAGTCTCCTTTTTTGTGCCTGGGTTTTATTGCGCTGTGCGCCGTTCCAGTCCTTGGCTAAACTGCCTGATCTCTAGCCGAAAAGCCGCCCATCATGCTTCGTTTACTGTTCTGGATTGTCCTGATTGCCGCCGCGATATGGTTGTGGCGCAAATTCAAGGGGGCCACCTCCGCACCGAACTCGCACCGGGAACAGGACGCACCGCCCATGGTTCGTTGTGCTCATTGCGGCGTCCATCTGCCGCGGGACCGGGCGCTGACGCTCCAGCAACAGTGGTATTGCAGCCAGGCTCACCTTGAGCAAGGCCCGGGCACTCGTGATCGCTGAGGTTTCACGCCCTCGCGTCAAACAGGCGCAGCGCCTGCTGCGCCTTTATCACCTGTACCGCCTGAGCATCGGCATCACCCTGGTGCTATTGATCTCCAGCAACATGGACAACCGCTTGTTGGAGTTTGCCAACGACGACCTGCTGCGCAGTGGCAGTTGGTTGTATCTGGTGCTGAATATCCTGCTGGTGGTGTTTCTTGAGAATACCCGCCGCCCTGCCCGGCTGTTCGGCCTGGCACTGACCGACGTCCTGCTGCTGTCGTGGCTGTTCTTTGTCGCAGGCGGTGCTCCCAGCGCCATCGGCAACCTGATCATTGTCTCAGTGGCGATTGGCAATACCTTGTTGCGCGGTCGGATCGGCCTGTTGCTCGCCGCCGTCGCGACGATTGGTATCGTCGGTTCAAGCTTGTTCCTCGGCCTCAGCGATTCGAGCCGCCCCAGCAGTTATTTGCAGGCCGGCACCCTGGGCGCCTTGTGCTTTGCCGCCGCGTTGCTGGTGCAAGGCCTGACCCGACGTCTGGAAGCCAGCGAAAGCCTGGCCGAGCAACGAGCCAGCGAAGTCCTCAGCCTCGAAGCGCTCAACGCGCTGATCCTGCAACGCATGCGCACGGGCATCCTCGTGCTGGATCGCCAGCGCAAGGTGCAACTGGCCAACGAAAGCGCCCTGAACCTGCTGGGCATGCACGACTTGATCGGCCAGCGGATCGACGACTATTCCAACGCGCTGGTCGAACGGCTGCAAGGATGGCTGAACAATCCCAGCCTGCGGCCGCAAAGCCTGACCATCAGCGGCACGGGCCTGACGCTGCAACCCAGCTTCATCGTCCTGGGGCCGCAGGACCAGCAACAGATCCTGGTTTTTCTCGAAGACCTGGCCCAGGTAGCCCAGCACGCCCAGCAACTGAAGCTCGCCTCCCTCGGGCGCCTCACTGCCGGTATCGCCCATGAAATCCGCAATCCCTTGGGGGCGATCAGCCACGCCGCGCAATTGCTGCGCGAATCCGAGGAACTGAACGACGCGGACCGGCGTCTGACGCAGATTATTCAAGATCACTCCCAACGAATGAATCGCATCATCGAAAACGTCCTGCAACTGTCACGCCGCCAGCAAACCGCGCCCCAACGCCTGGATTTGCGCACATGGCTGGAGCAGTACGTCCAACAGGCCCGCGAAAGCGTGACCGAACAGCAGCATCTGCACCTGAGCATCGACCCGGGCGAGTACGTCACGCTGATGGATCCCGACCAACTGACCCAAGTGCTCGACAACCTGCTGCGCAATGCCTGGCGCCACAGCGCCATGGTTCACGGGCAGGCCGAGGCCTGGCTGAAACTGTTCGTCGACCCCCACAGCCAACTGGCCACGCTGGACATCATCGACAACGGCCCCGGTGTAACACCCGATCAACAGGTGCACTTGTTCGAGCCTTTCTTCACTACCAGCAGCCAGGGCACCGGCCTTGGGCTTTATCTGTCCCGTGAGCTGTGCGAAAGCAACCAGGCCCGCCTAGACTTCAAACCACGCCAAGGCGGCGGCTGCTTTCGCATCACTTTTGCTCACGGACGGAAACAGATTTGAATACACGCTCACGGCAACGAATCCTGATCGTCGACGACGAGCCGGACATCCGCGAACTCCTGGAAATCACCCTGGGACGGATGAAACTCGACACCCGCAGCGCCAAGAACCTTGCCGAGGCCCAGTCGCTGCTGGCGGGCGAAGCCTTCGACCTGTGCCTGACCGACATGCGCCTGCCCGACGGCACCGGGCTGGAACTGGTGCAACACATCCAGCAACGTCAGCCCCAACTGCCGGTGGCGATGATCACCGCCTATGGCAGCCTGGAAGTCGCCATCGACGCCCTCAAGGCCGGTGCCTTCGACTTCCTGACCAAGCCCGTCGACCTGGCCCGCCTGCGGGAGTTGGTCGGTAGCGCCTTGCGCATGCCGCCCGTCGCTTCACCGGGAGCGACCGTCGAGCGCTGCCTGCTGGGCGACTCCCCGCCCATGCGCAACGTGCGCAAACAGATCGAAAAACTCGCCCGCAGCCAGGCGCCGGTGTACATCAGTGGCGAGTCGGGTTGCGGCAAGGAACTGGTCGCCCGTCTGATCCACGAACAAGGCCCCCGCGCCAGCCAGGGCTTTGTACCTGTCAATTGTGGGGCGATTCCTACGGAGCTGATGGAAAGCGAGTTCTTCGGTCACCGAAAAGGCAGCTTCAGCGGTGCCATCGAAAACAAACCCGGATTGTTCCAGGCTGCCCACGGCGGGACACTGTTCCTAGACGAAGTGGCCGACCTGCCGCTGGCGATGCAGGTCAAACTCCTGCGTGCCATCCAGGAAAAAGCCGTGCGCGCCGTCGGCGGCCAGCAGGAAGAGGTGGTGGACGTGCGAATCCTCTGCGCCACTCACAAGGACCTCGACGCCGAAGTTGCCGCCGGGCGCTTTCGCCAGGATTTGTATTACCGACTGAACGTCATCGAACTCCGTGTCCCGCCATTACGTGAACGCCGAGAAGACATCGAACCGCTGGCGAACCACATGCTCCAGCGCCTGGCCACCAGCACCGGCAGCCCTGCGGCCAAGCTGCACCCACGCGCGCTGGACGCCCTGCGCAATTACCGCTTCCCAGGCAACGTGCGGGAGCTGGAAAACATGCTCGAGCGGGCCTACACCCTCTGCGAACACCAACAGATCGAGGCCGAAGATCTGCGACTGGCCGAGGGCAGTAGCGCTGGCGACTCGGGCAGTCCCGATTTGATGCAGGTCGACAATCTGGACGGCTATCTCGAAGAGGTCGAGCGCAAGGTGATTCTCCAGGCATTGGAAGAAACCCGCTGGAACCGCACGGCGGCGGCGCAGCGATTGAAGTTGTCGTTTCGGTCGATGCGGTATCGGTTGAAGAAACTCGGACTGGATTGAGCCGCGGTTTCGAAGCCCATGTATTCCCCTGTGGCGAGGGAGCTTACTCCCGCTGGGCTGTGCAGCAGCCCCAAAAGCAGCGACTCGATCAACCTGATGCACCGAGGTCTCAGGTTGGCGGCCCCTTCGCAACCCAGCGGGAGCAAGCTCCCTCGCCACAGGTTCGGCGTTCGCTTTCGCAGCTCTTCTAGCCTTCCGCCACCGGCACCCGTTCGTCCAGCACTCGATTGGCCAGTAATGCACACAGTTCAATCAGCTGCTGTACCCCCAAGGCGACATGCCTTCGGAAGCCTTCAAGTTCGAAGGCCAGGTCGCTGATCGTTGCGTTGGCAGAGGCTAGGGTTTCGCTGAGGTTGGTCAGCAGGCATTCGACGTCGATGCCGTCCACGACGGTGAACAGCTGGTACGGGGCTGGTTTCTTTTTGGTTTCAGGTTTTGGGGCGAGGTAAGAATCGATGACGCGTTTGGCGGCTTCATCGAGCCCGTTCGGGTTAGGCTCTGAAGGTGATGGAGGTTTTTCACTCATTGCGGTACTCCAAAGGAAAAATGGATTACCAAGTTAGCGGGCCGCGACGCCCGGTCGCTGAATTGGCAGCGACGGGAAAAGGTTAGCCGGAGCTCTTCCCACCCGGCAACCGCCAGAACGCGTCGGAAAATTCGGTTCGAATCAGGATCTTGTCCGACCATTCCCACAAAGCCTGGTTGGCTGTTAGGGCGGTGTGTATATCCGTTTCTGCGGGCAACGGCCACTTAGGGTTTCGCCCTGACGGCGAGATCAACGTCCACCGCGAGGCGGCCTGATAGCCGACCTGGTTTTGGGTAGGACCGCGTTTTTCCTATGAGTGCGGGTTTGCTCGCAATAGCGGTGGGTCTGCTTTCATCGAATGTGCGAAGCCTTCACTCCCCCAAGGAAGTACCGTTTTTCTTAAGGAAACGGTGAAACCGTGGCGAGGGAGCTTGCTCCCGCTCGGCTGCGAAGCAGTCGTAAAAAACCACCCTGCGATTATCCAGATACACCTTGCTGAATGGTTCTGGGTCTGCTGCGCAGCCCAGCGGGAGCAAGCTCCCTCGCCACGGGGGTATCGTTTTTCTTGAGTGCCGCAGCGAGCAGGCTCGCACAGGAGAAACGCAATCCCACCCAAAACCAGGTCGGCTATCAGGCCGCCTCGCGGCGGACGTTGATCTCGGCGCCCCGTTAACCACGATGGCCGCACGCAGGCATTGTGGAGTGGGTATCCCGGCATGGATGCCGGGATAGCCGCGCTGGGCCATGGATGGCCCTTCGCGGCGGGCCCACGAAACAATGCCGGAGTGCGGGCATGCCGAGCCTAGGCGAGGCACCGAGTGGTGGGGCAAAGGCGCTTCAATCCAAAGCCAAACCTACAACCGCCCAACAGGCGCATAAGGCGCAGGATCAATCACCGCCTCACGCCCCAACATCAGATCGACAAACAACCGACACGAAGCCGGCGCCAGCACCAGCCCATTGCGATAATGCCCGCAGTTCAACCACAAACCCTCGAACCCCGGCACCTCGCCGATAAAGGGAATACCTTCCGGCGACCCCGGCCGCAACCCGGCCCAATGCCCCACCACCTCGGCATCGGCCAGCGCCGGAACCAGCGCCACCGCCGAAGTCTTGAGACTCTCCAGCGCCGCATCGGTCGGCGTTTTGTCGAAGCCTTCACGCTCCAGCGTACTGCCAATCAGAATATGCCCGTCACGACGGGGAATTGCGTAACGGCCCCTGGCCAGGACCATGCTCGACAGAAAATCCTCAGCGCATTTGTACAGAATCATCTGGCCCTTCACCGGCTCAACCGGCAACTTCAGCCCCAGCGTTCCAAGCAACTCGCCGCTCCAGGCGCCGGCGGCCAGTACCACTTGATCACCGCGAACCTCCCCCGCCGAACTCTCAACGCCAACGACACGCCCACCGTCACGGATAAAACCGCTGACTTCGCAACGCTCGTGAAGCGTGACGTTTGGCATCGCCAGCAAGGCAGCCTTGAGGGACTTGACCAGCCGAGGATTGCGCACGTTAGCCACATCGGCCATGTAGATGGCCCGGGAAAAACCCGAACCGAGCACCGGTACAGCGTCATGCACCGCGCTGATATCCACAGCCCGCAGCGGACGCCCTTCCCGCTCGGCCCAGGCCAGTGCTTCGTCTTGATCATCCAGGTCCAGCCAATACAGACCGGTGACGTGTACTTGCGGGTCGATCCCGGTCGCGGCGAACAAACGCTCGCCCAGCTGTGGATAAAAATCCTGCGACCAATGGGCCAACGCGGTGACCGCCGGGCTATAGCGCCACGGATACAACGGCGAAACGATACCGCCACCGGCCCAGGACGACTCCTGGCCAACGCCGGAGCGATCCAGCAGCATGACGCGCTGCCCTTCCGAGGCGAGATTGAATGCGGTCAGCAGGCCGATGACCCCGCCGCCGACAATCACCACTTGCTGTTGCCTGGTCATGTTCTGTTTCGACTCTCAAGACAGAGGCGCAAGACTGCGCCCGAAAAATAAAACTCAGCGGCCCCAGCAGTCCTTGGCGGTCACGCCGGCAGCGGCGTTGACATTGTCCCGCTTGCCCGTGTTGTCGATCGTGAAATCACCGCACTTATCGGTCGCCATGGACGAACCGCTCCTGCGCATGGCGGTCAGGGTAAAGGCCTGTTCCGTCAGCGTCGTCGCGGTAATGCTGTAGAAGTCGTTGCCGCCGCTCAGGCCGGTTGCATTGGTGTAGGCGTTGGCCTTCGAGTAGTGACGCTCGAGGATCTGCGCCTGCTCCGACAAGAGCCCGGCGATTTCGGTACGCCGACCTTTCTTCATGTATTCGCTCAGGCTCGGATATCCGATGGTGATCACGATACCGACGATCGCGATCACGATCATGATTTCGATCAAGGTGAAACCCCGGTTGGATCTACGCATGCCTAACCTCTCACTGTATTTGCCGCCACATGATACGGCGACTGCCGCCCACGGATTTGCCCAACAGGTCGGTGATACCGCCACCGGAGTCGTTCACGATCATGTTAGTGGCCCCGTTGGCATTGACGACGGCGCTCAGGGTTGGGATACCGCCCGTGAACACCACGCCGGCGGAGATCGTGTCGAGACTGTTGAGCGCGCCATCGTTGTTGGTATCGAGTACCGCATAGTTGAGCATCTTACCGTTGAACGCATCCACTTCGATGAGTTTGCCCGTACCGAAGCTGGCGCAAGGGTCGGTGGTGTCGACGGCGGCGGTGGTGAAGACAACGCGCCCGAGCACCAGGTTGGCTGGATTGATCACCCTCTCGCCGGTCAGCGCATTATTGTAGATCAGCGGCAAATACCAGCCCTTCTTCGCGGGATAAGCCACGTCGTTCTGGCTGGTGGTCACGAATTGCCCCGTGGCGCCTGAAAAAATGCCGGTGATCGATTGCGCCTGCAGGCTCGACACGGTGATTTGTCCGGCGCCACCCGTGGCGTCCCAGATTGAATAGAACCCCTGCAAGTCCTTGTTGAGCTTGTCCACCGATTCGTTGAACTTGCCCGTGCCGAAAAACACCTGGATGCCGCCTTGGGGATTCTCCGCCAGCAGGGGCTGGGCGGTGATCGGCTGGGTCGCTCCGCCTGGGGCGGTGAACAATGGCTGACCGGCAAACGCCAGCCCCCAAGTGTTGGGAGACGCGCCGCTGAGGTCGAATTTCCACATCCGTCCTTTCAAGTCTCCGCCATAGGCCGCTTGCACCACGTTCTGCGAGTTGACCCGCAGCTTGACCGACGAGAGGCCGTTATCGGTCTCACTGCTGTTGATGACGATCTTGCGGATCAGCGAGCCGTCGCGAATATCCACCACGTACAACGCCGCCACGCCGGTGTTGCTGCCGTAGCCATTGGAAATGAACGCCGCCCAGCGACCGTCCGACAGACGCGCGACTTCGGGGCGCGCGTAGGCGTAACCGAGATCATTGAAGGCATGGGCTGTGTTGGCGACTGTCGGCGCGCTGATTTCCCACAGCGCGCGGATCGCGTTACCGACCGATGCGTCGAACAATTGCACCGCATAAAACGCCCGGCCACCCGCCCCGGTGCCACCCAAGGCAAGGGTTTTCCAGGCGCTGCCCATTTGCGCGTCAAATACACCGACCTGTCCGTCCACCAGAAACTTGTGGGTCACACCGTTGATGTAGTTGGGATCGGCGATGAGCCGCAACGAAGGCAGCACGTTCGACGGCATGTAGGCGTAGCGCCGGGTGCCGTTTGTGCTGTTGATGACGCTGAAAAAACCGTCGTTGCCGTTCACCACCAGGCTGCTGCTCATGTTCGCCGCCTTGGTGGTCAGGTACGTGCTGTAGCTGGTGTCGTTCAACAGGTCCGAGGCGGTCTGGTCGTTGGGCGAGGCCAGCGCCAGCGGCGAATTGATGATGTCCCCGAGCAAGACGCTGCGCACCTTCAGCCCGGTCTTGTTGACGCCCTTGCTCCACTCCACCAGATCGATGCCAGTAATCCCGGTGGGCAAGCCCTGGGCCAGGCTGGTTTGCTGGGCCGGTGAAAAGTTGCCGTAGGCCAGGGTCACCGGCACGTTGGTCGCGGTGTTCCAGGACTGATAGATCGGCGCCGTGGCGCCAGGCACGATGGCGGTATCGGTGGTCCATTGCACTGCCGCCGTGTTGACCGTTCCGGTCGAGGTGAAACCGAACGCCTTGATGGTGCCACGCCAGTCCTTGGGATCGTACGTCGTCTGATAGTAACTGGAGGTGCTGGACAGCGTGGCGCCATTGCTGGTGCCGCCGCCCCCCGAGCCGGCCTTGGAGGTGATGTCGCTGAGGGCCGATGACAGGGCTGAGTTAAGGCCTTCGCTGTCGGCCGCCGGATAATACCTGCCTGCACCGTAGCGGGCAGCGTCGGAAAGCATCTGGTTAGTGACGGCAAAACCTACGGTGTAGGTATTGAGATACTGCCGACGAAACTCAGCCCCGTCCCAGCTTTTCCCGGTGACGTCAGTGCCGGTGGAGCGCATGTCGATGTCGAAGGCGAACTTGGCGATGTCGTCCAGGTAAAGCGTGTCGCCCTCCGCATTGCCGAAGGGGTCGGCGCCGTCGTTGCTGCTGATACCGTCCCAATTAGGCAAGCGGGATGTGCCTTGAGGGTCATTGGTCGGAAACGTTCGGTCGTAAGTGGGCAGCCCGTCGGTGATCACGACACCGAAATTCTTCTGGCATCGGTATTGGATCGGACTGGTGTAGGTGCTGGGGGTGCCGTTGTAGTACGGCGCCATGCCACGGAAATAGCGAGTGACTTCGTAGTAACTTTCGGCCAATGGGGTGTTTGCGACGGCGCCCAGGCCGTTGATGGCGCTAATCAGGGCGCTGTAGTTGGTATTGGCTTGAGTCTGGGTGACGCTGCCGCTGACTGGCGATAAATCGCTGATGGCACGGGCGATGTAACCCCCTGGGCCGGAGTTGCTGCTGTTGGGCGGGTTGAAGGTGGCGAGGCCGATGCGCAGGGCGCGGTTGTTGGAGACCAGGTCAGTCGAGACATCCCGTGCGACGTTGATTCGAAAGTCGTTGGGAATCGTACCCGTGGTGAAGTCCCGACTGGCGCCATTGGCCAGGGTCACCAGATAGGCCAGGTACCTGGCGGTGTAACGGGTATTACCGTCGCCCACGGGATCCGGCAAACGCAGGCAGATCCGCCCGATGCCGGATCGATAGAAGCCGTGCCAGCCAGACGAGCAGCCGCCGCGCAAAAGACTCATCAAGAGGATGTTCGAATCGTCCAGGTCCAGCTCATACCTGTCATTGCAGTTGCTACTGGAATTGCAGGCAAACGTGCGCGTCTGCGCCGCCGCCGGATCAAACCCCGCCGCCCAGATAATGTTGTTCATACTCCCCGAATCATCAATCAGCAGCATCACGTTGGGCGTCACCGCCGCCGCGCTCAGCAACGGCGATTCCGAAGGCGTGAAGCCGTAGACCGGAGCCGCCAGATACAGGCTGAGCAACGCCCCGCAAAACGCCTGTCGCCAGCCTCGCAGCCCATTAATACTTCGCATAGATGCTCTCCACCACGCTGCGCTGGTTATTGCCCACCACCGCCACCGCCGTGATCCGATACAGCGTCGCCGAGGTATTGACGGGTACATTGACCGCCGCCAGCGTGGTGCCAATGTTCTGCACGCCGTAAAACCCGCCAGCGGCGGCCACCCAGAGCACTCCTGATGATGAATTGCGCCCGGCCGCCGTCACCGTCGCCGACTCGGCCGGCGGCGCGCATTGGGCCGTGGTGTTGCACACCGGCAGCGAGTAGCTCTCGGCCTGCACCGCGCTTTCACCGACCCTCAGCGCAGCCTCGGCCATCTGGAACGACTGGTTGCGCTGCATGACGCTGCTGGTCATTTTTTCCTGGAGGGTGGCGCTCTGCATCGACGACAGGCCGATCAGCGTCAGCAACAACAAGAACACCAGGCTCACCAGCAATGCCATGCCCCGCTGGCGGTGCTTGAGACCTGTCGAAGTCATCAATCGCCTCCTCATAGCAGCCGGTTGCGCAAGGCGGCAACCACGTTGAAGGTCTGCTCGCGCACGGCGTCCTTCGGATCGAACAGCGTCAGCGTCAGGCGCACGCTGCGGATCAGCGCCGGGTCGCCCGGATTACCGGTGTAGCTGGTGGCCGCGATGTCCGTCGCGCTGGCGGCCACGCCGAACGTCACCTCGAACTCCCGCACGTTGTCCACCAGCACCGACAGGGTCGGCGGATTGCCGACGCCGCTGCCCAGTAGCAGTTGATTGTTGCTGAAGCCATAGACCAGTCGGCGGATCGGGAAGGCCAACTGTCCCGCCGCGGGCGCCCGCGCTTCCGAGTAGGCGGTCGCCAAGGTGCGGCAATCGGAGACGACGGTCCAGGTCGGTGCGTTACCGCCGCTGCCGATGTCCGCCGTCACCAGGGTCAATCTCCGGTTCGCATTGTCCCAGCGGATCGGGGTGATCTGGCTGGCCGCGAAACTGTTATCCGTCGAGGCATCCGTAATGGTCGCCAGGCAACCGAACATGCCGACCATGCGAATTTCCTGGACCATCTTGCTCATGGCAAACCGCGCGTCCTCCTGCATCACTGCGGCGGCGCTCTGGCTGGCGTAGGTATTTTTGGCGGCGATGAATATCTGCACCACGCCCAGCACGACGACCAGGCTGATCACCAGCGCGATCATCAGTTCGATCAGGCCGAAGCCCCGGCTATGTCTATTCATGGCGTCGTCGCCAATGGATCGACGGCGACACGGCTGGTCAGCACGAAGGTGCGCCGCGCCTCGGCCGGGTCGATCGTGTTGGCGGCCCGGGCATCGTCCCAGGCAATGGTGATGGTGTAGACCCGCTGGTTCAACGCAATCGTGCCGGTGGCCGTGGCTCCGCCGAAGGCGACGATGTTGGTCTTGAAATCGTACAGGTCCTGGTCCCGGGTCACGCTGAGGTTGGGCGAACTGGGCGGGGTACCGGTGTAGTCGGCACCGGAATTGGCGCGGATGCGGTCGAGCATGTCGTAGGCGATGAAGCTGGCCTGGCTGGTCATGCGCGAGCTGTCGGTGTACTTGAGGGCATTGAGTTGAATCATCGCCGCGCCCAGCAGGCCCACGCCGAGAATCAGCACCGCCACCAGCACTTCGATAAGTGTCATGCCCTCCTGTGCGCTTTTACTGCAACCCTTCATCCGCAATTTCCACCCAATACGATTCGTCCATTGAGGCAAACACTGAGCGTCCTGCTCTGCGCCCCTCTTACGTAAGTGAAGCTCACCGGCGTCGCCGGTGCCGATAATCCGCCCAGGTTGTTGAAGTCGATGCTGGTCACTTCCGAGGGTAGCGTCAGAGTCGCTCCGCTGCCCATGGCTGGAACAACCCGCAATACATTGGGCGCAATGCAAGCACCGGCATATACCGCCAGTTCGCCACCCCAGGCGCTGCCCCCCGCCGTCGGGCAAATCCGTACCGTGATGCCACGGTCAATCGCCGTCATCCGGGCAAAGTTCAGTGCCCGGCGCAGGTCGCCGACCTCGGTATCGGCCTTGGTGGCCTGCATCGCCCCGGTGAATGCCGGCACCGCCATGGTGATCAGGATCAGCAGCACGCCGAGGGCCACCAACACCTCGATCAGCGTGAAACCTTTTGTACGAAGATCCATCGATGCCCTCCGTTGCCGTCAGCTATACCTGCTTCTACACGCTAGAACAAACAACCGCCGTGTGTGCAGTTGTTTCGGTTTGACGGCGCACGGATCGCGTCGTTTTTCGTACTCCAGGGAGGAGACATCATGCGCCAACAGGGTTTCAGCCTGATCGAACTGCTCATGGGACTGGCAATCGCCGCAATTGTTCTGCCGTGGGCCGGTACAGGCTACAAAGAGCTGATCGAATCCATCGAACGCAAGGACGCCGCGCAGTTGCTCATCAGCGGTTTGCGCAGCGCCCGCAGCGAAGCCATCACGCGCAACCGAAGGGTGTTGATACAAGGGATAGACAATGATTGGGGCAACGGCTGGCGGATCATGCTGGACAACAAGGAGAAAACCTTGCTGATGGAGCGCAGCAGTCGCGCTCGAGTGGCTGGCAACTCGCCGGTGAAACGCCGGGTAAGGTTCGGTAGCCATGGGGCGGCATTACACGCCAATGGCTCTTTCCAGGCCGGCACGCTGCATGTCTGCGCCAAACGCGGGCCGGTCAGCCACCATCAAGTGATACTGGCGCCCTCCGGCCGCGTCCGCCTGGAAAGTATCAAAGCCGAGCAGGCCCTTTGCGAAAAAGGACTCAAAGCAGCGAGCGGACGCGCAACTCCTTCGGCATCGAGAACGTGATGTTCTCCTCGCGGCCGGACAACTCATCCGCCCCCGTCGCCCCCCAGGCTTGCAACTGCTGGATCACACCGCGTACCAGTACTTCCGGCGCGGAGGCACCGGCGGTAATGCCGATCCGCTCGACACCGTCGAACCAGCTGCGCTGCATGTCCTCGGCACCGTCGATCAGGTACGCCGGGGTGGCCATGCGTTCGGCCAGTTCGCGCAAGCGATTGGAGTTTGAGCTGTTCGGGCTGCCGACCACCAGGACCACATCGCACTCGTCGGCCAATTGCTTGACCGCGTCCTGGCGGTTCTGGGTCGCGTAGCAGATGTCGTCCTTGCGCGGCCCGCCGATGGCCGGAAAACGCGTACGCAGGGCGTCAATGACCCGGCTGGTGTCGTCCATCGATAATGTGGTCTGGGTGACAAAAGCGAGCTTTTCCGGATTGCGCACCTGCAAGGCCGCCACGTCTTCCTCGTCCTCGACCAGGTAGATCGCGCCGCCGTTACTGGCGTCATACTGCCCCATGGTGCCTTCGACTTCCGGATGGCCCGCGTGGCCGATCAGGATGCACTCGCGACCGTCGCGGCTGTAGCGCGCCACTTCGATGTGCACTTTGGTCACCAGCGGACAGGTGGCATCGAACACTTTCAGGCCACGGCCGGCGGCTTCGGTCCGTACCGCCTGGGAAACCCCGTGGGCGCTGAAGATCACGATGACGTCGTCCGGAACCTGGTCCAGTTCCTCGACGAAAATGGCCCCGCGGCTGCGCAGGTCTTCGACGACGAACTTGTTGTGCACCACTTCATGGCGGACATAGATCGGCGGCCCGAAGACTTCCAGGGCGCGATTGACGATTTCGATCGCCCGGTCCACGCCGGCGCAAAAGCCACGGGGGTTGGCGAGTTTGATTTGCATGCTGTGCCTCGTGTCTTGCGCGCAAGAATTGAATCAGTGAACCGGGTGGCAGCAGAACTGCCCATCAAGCGTCAAACCGCTTTGACCTCGAGAATTTCCACTTCGAAATTCAAGGTCTTGCCCGCCAAAGGGTGGTTGAAGTCAACGGTCACCTGGGCATCGTCGAAAGCCTTCACCACGCCCGGCAGCTCGGCGTTGGCCGCGTCATTGAAAATCACCAGCAGGCCCTCGGACAATTCCATGTCCTGGAACTGGGAGCGTGGCATGGTCTGCACGTTTTGCGGGTTGGGCTGACCAAAGGCGTTTTCCGGTGGCACGATCACGGTGCGCTTGTCGCCGGCCTTGAAGCCGAAGATCGCCGCTTCGAAGCCCGGAAGCAGGTTGCCATCACCGACCTTGAACACCGCCGGCGCCTTGTCGAAGGTGCTATCGACGGTGTCGCCGTTTTCCAGGTGCAGGGCGAAGTGAAGCTTCACTTCGGTGTTTTGAGCGATACGCTGCTCAGTCATGGACGGCTTCTCCGGTTTTCTTGCTCTTGAACATGTCCAGTGCGAGCATCACGGCGCCCACGCTGATGGCGCTGTCGGCAAAGTTGAACGCCGGGAAATACCAGCGGTTCTGCCAATGCACCAGGATGAAATCGATCACGTGGCCCAGGGCAATCCGATCATAGAGATTGCCCAGCGCGCCACCCAGGACCAACGCCAACGCCACGGCAAGCCAGGTCTCGTCACGCCCCAGGCGCTTGAGCCAGACCACCAGCACGGCGCTGACAACGATGGCGATCAGCGCGAACAGCCAACGCTGCCAGCCCGAACTGTCGGCCAGGAAGCTGAACGCCGCACCGGTGTTGTATGCCAACGTCCAGCTGAAGTAGTCGGGAATGACCACGATCTGCTGGTACATCGTGAGCGAGCCTTCGAAGTAGTGCTTGCTGGCCTGGTCAATGACCAGAACCAGCACGCTCAACCAGAGCCAGCCCAGCCGCCCGAAGCGGCCCGCCACATTAGGCATAGTGACGAACCTCGCCGGTGCCGCTGATGTTGTCGACGCAACGGCCGCAGATTTCCGGATGCTCCGGGTTCACGCCGACGTCTTCGCGGCAGTGCCAGCAACGGGCGCATTTGGTGTGGTTCGACTTGACGATCTTCAGCTTCAGGCCGCTGACTTCAGTGGTCACCGCATCGGTCGGCGCCTGCGCAAACGGGGCGACACTGGCGGTAGAGGTGATCAGCACGAAGCGCAGCTCGTTGCCCAGCTTGGCCAGGTCGGCACTCAACGCCTCTTCGGCGTACAAGGTCACTTCGGCCTGGAGGTTGCCGCCGACGGCCTTGGCCGCGCGCTGGATCTCCATCTCCTTGTTGACCGCAGCCTTGACCGCCATGATCCGGTCCCAATATGCACGGTCCAGTTCGAAGCCTTGTGGCAGTTCGGTCAGGCCTTCGTACCAGGTGTTGAGCATCACCGATTCGTTGCGCTCGCCCGGCAGGTACTCCCACAGTTCGTCGGCGGTGAACGCCAGGATCGGCGCGATCCAGCGCACCAGCGCTTCGCTGATGTGGAACAGCGCGGTCTGGCACGAACGGCGCGCCTTGCTGTTGGCGCCGGTGGTGTACTGGCGGTCCTTGATGATGTCGAGGTAGAAACCACCGAGCTCCTGCACGCAGAAGTTGTGGATCTTGGAGTAGACGTTCCAGAAGCGGTATTCGCCGTAGTGCTCCTGCAATTCGCGTTGCAGCAACAGGGTCCGGTCCACGGCCCAGCGGTCCAGCGCGAGCATGTCTTCGGCTGGCAGCAGGTCGGTGGCCGGATTGAAACCGGTCAGGTTCGAGAGCAGGAAGCGCGCGGTATTGCGAATACGCCGGTAGGCGTCCGCACTGCGCTGCAGGATCTGCTCGGAAACGGCCATCTCGCCGGAATAATCGGTGGACGCGACCCACAGGCGCATGATGTCGGCGCCCAGGGTGTCGTTGACTTTCTGCGGCGCAATCACGTTGCCCAGGGACTTGGACATCTTGCGGCCGGACTCGTCGACGGTGAAACCGTGGGTCAGCAGTTCACGGTACGGCGCATGGTTGTCGATGGCGCAACCGGTCAGCAACGACGAGTGGAACCAGCCACGGTGCTGGTCCGAACCTTCCAGGTACAAGTCGGCGCGCGGGCCGCTCTCGTGGCCCATCGGGTGCGAGCCGCGCAGCACGTGCCAGTGGGTAGTGCCGGAATCGAACCAGACGTCCAGGGTGTCGCTGATCTTGTCGTACAGCGGCGCTTCGTCGCCCAACAGCTCGGCGGCGTCCATCTTGAACCAGGCTTCGATGCCTTCGACTTCGACGCGCTTGGCAACGTCTTCCATCAGTTCGACGGTGCGCGGGTGCAGTTCGCCGCTTTCCTTGTTCAGGAAGAACGGGATCGGCACGCCCCAGTTGCGCTGGCGGGAGATGCACCAGTCTGGACGGTTAGCGATCATCGAATGCAGGCGCGCCTGGCCCCAGGCCGGCACGAACTGGGTTTCTCCAATGGCCTTGAGCGAACGCTGGCGCAGGGTGTCGCCGCTGGTTGGCTGCTTGTCCATGCCGATGAACCACTGCGCGGTGGCGCGGTAGATCAGCGGGGTCTTGTGACGCCAGCAGTGCATGTAGCTGTGTTCGATGACGGTGGTGTGCAGCAGCGCGCCGACTTCGGTCAACTTGTCGACGATGGCCGGGTTGGCTTTCCAGATGAACTGGCCGCCAAAAAACTCCAGCGATGGCACGTACACGCCATTGCTCTGCACCGGGTTGAGGATGTCGTCGTTGACCATGCCGTACTTCTTGCAAGTCACGAAGTCGTCGACGCCATAGGCCGGCGCGGAGTGAACCACCCCAGTGCCTGCGCCCAGCTCCACGTAGTCGGCCAGGTACACCGGCGACAGGCGGTCATAGAACGGATGACGGAAGTTGATCAGCTCCAGCGCCGACCCCGGGGCGGTGGCGATCACTGAACCTTCGAGGTTGTAGCGGGCCAGGCAGGACTCGACCAATTCTTCGGCCAATACCAGCAGCTTGTCGCCGACATCGACCAGGGCGTAGTTGAATTCCGGGTGAACGTTCAGCGCCTGGTTGGCCGGGATGGTCCACGGCGTGGTGGTCCAGATCACGATCGAGGCGGGCTTGGCGAGCTTGCCCAGGCCGAAAGCGGCGGCGAGCTTGTCTTCATCGGCGATCGGGAACGCGACGTCGATGGTCGAGGACTTCTTGTTCTCGTATTCGACTTCCGCCTCGGCCAGGGCCGAACCGCAGTCGAAGCACCAGTTCACCGGCTTCAGGCCCTTGAATACGAAGCCGCCCTCGACGATTTTCGCCAGGGCACGGATTTCGCCGGCTTCGTTCTTGAAATCCATGGTCTTGTACGGGTTGGCGAAGTCGCCCAGCACGCCGAGACGGATGAATTCGGATTTCTGCCCTTCGATCTGCTCGGTGGCATAGGCGCGGCACAGCTCGCGGGTCTTGTCGGCGCCCAGGTTCTTGCCGTGGGTCACTTCGACCTTGTGTTCGATCGGCAGGCCGTGGCAGTCCCAGCCCGGCACATACGGCGCGTCAAAACCCGACAGGGTCTTGGAGCGGATGATCATGTCCTTGAGAATCTTGTTCAGCGCGTGACCGATGTGGATGGTGCCGTTGGCGTACGGAGGGCCGTCGTGCAGGACGAACTTCGGACGATCCTTGCCAATTTCGCGCAACTTTCCGTACAGGCCAATGCTGTCCCAACGCTGCAGAATCTGTGGTTCGCGCTGAGGCAGGCCGGCCTTCATTGGGAAGGCGGTGTCCGGAAGGTTTAGCGTGGCTTTATAGTCGGTCATTTAAGGCTCTTCATTAGCGATTGGCGCTGGTTGCGACAAGGGCACGGGCGGCGGCGATATCTGCATGGATCGCCGTCTTGAGCGCCTCCAGAGAGGCAAAACGCTGCTCTTCACGCAGCTTCTGGTGGAAAACCACCGTCAAACGCCGGTCATACAGATCGCCGGCAAAATCCAGAATGTGTACTTCGAGATGGGCCTTGCCATCTCCTTGCACCGTGGGCCGTACGCCGATATTGGCGACGCCGGGCCAGGTCTTGCCGTCGGTCTCGACACTCACCAGGAACACCCCGGTCAGCGGCACACGACGGCGCTTGAGTTGCACGTTGGCCGTCGGCGTGCCCAATTGGCGCGCCAGTTTCTGCCCGTGCAGGATCCGTCCAGCAATCCGGTATGGCCGGCCAAGCAAGCGCTCGGCCAGTTCGAAGTCGCCAGCGGCCAAGGCATTGCGAACCTGCGTACTACTGACTCGCAGGCCGTCCATCTCGACGGTCTGAGCGGCTTCGACGGTGAACCCTTGGGCGATGCCAGCCTGTTGCAGGTAATCGAAATCACCTGCCCGGTCACAACCGAAACGGAAATCGTCGCCGACTTCCAAATGCTTCACGTCGAGACCGTCCACCAGGATGGTATCGACGAATTCGGCGGCACTGAGCTTGCTCAGGCGCTGGTTGAAGGCCAGGCAGAGGACCCGATCGACGCCTTCGGCGGCCAGCAGTTGCAGCTTGTCCCGCAGCCGGGCCAGACGGGCCGGGGCGGTGTCCGGGGCGAAAAACTCCCGGGGCTGCGGCTCGAAGATCACCACGCAACTGGGCAGGCCCAACTCCAACGCACGCTCGCGCAGCCGCGCCAGGATAGCCTGGTGGCCACGGTGAACACCGTCAAAGTTGCCAATAGTGGCGACACAGCCCCGATGCCGGGGACGCAGGTTGTGGAGGCCTCGAACCAGCTGCATAACGCGCTTCTTGCTCATAAAGTGGCCGATTATAACCACACCCGGCGGTCGGTGACAGGCAACACCGTAACCCAAAGTGATCGAACCGACAAAACCGCAGCCCGCCCCGGGATTATCGAAGGCTAACGCTCAGCTCAAGGCCTTGCGATTGAAGTCGCGCAGACGGAACCCCATCAGCAGCAACATGCCGAAATACGCCACCACGCCCGCAACAACCAGCGCGCCCAGGCGCAGGAAACGCTCGAGCATTTGCCCCTCGCCCCAGGGCGGCATGAAATGCATCCCGGCCAGCAATACCGCCGACATCACCGTCACGGCGACCAACAGCTTGAAACCGAACCTGGCCCAGCCAGGCTGCGGTTGATACATCTTTTGTTTGCGCAATTGGTAGAACAGCAGCCCGGCGTTGAGGCAGGCGCCGGCGCTGATCGCCAGCGCGAGGCCGGCATGGGCCAGCGGGCCGATGAGCAACAGGTTGAACAACTGCGTCATCACCAGGGTGAAAATAGCGATTTTCACCGGCGTTCGAATGTTCTGCTGGGCATAGAAGCCCGGCGCCAGGACCTTGATCACGATAATTCCGAGCAAACCCACCGAATAGGCGATCAGCGCCCGCTGGGTCATCAGGGCATCGAAGGCATTGAATTGGCCGTACTGGAACAGCGAAACGGTCAACGGCTCCGCCAGGATTCCCAGCGCCAGGGCGCAAGGCAACACCAGCACGAAGCACAGGCGCAGGCCCCAATCGAGGATCCGCGAATATTCATGGCGGTCCTGGCTGGCGTAGGTCTTGGCCAGGGTCGGCAGCAGGATCGTGCCCAGGGCCACGCCCAGCACGCCGGACGGCAACTCCATCAGGCGGTCGGCGTAGTACATCCACGACACCGAGCCGGCCACCAGGAACGAGGCGAAAATGGTGTTGATGATCAAGGAAATCTGGCTCACCGACACCCCCAGGATCGCCGGCAGCATTTGCTTCATCACCCGCCATACGCCGCTGTCGCGCAGGTTCAGCCGCGGCAGCACCAGCATGCCGATCTTTTTCAGGTGCGGCAGTTGATACAACAGTTGCGCCAGACCGCCTACCAGCACGGCCCAGCCAAGGGCCATTACCGGAGGATCGAAGTAAGGCGTCAGGAACACCGCAAAGACGATCATGCTGACGTTGAGCAGCGTTGGCACAAAGGCCGGTACCGAGAAGCGGTTCCAGGTATTGAGGATCGCTCCGGCCAGGGATGACAGGGAAATCAGCAATATATAAGGAAAGGTCACCCGTAAGAGGTCGGAGGTGAGCTGGAATTTTTCCGGCGTATCAGTGAAGCCCGGCGCGGTGGCCCAGATCACCCAGGGCGCGGCGAGCATGCCGGCGGCGGTGACCAGCGCCAGCACCAAGGTCAGCAGGCCGGTGACGTAGGCAATGAATGTGCGGGTCGCCTCGTCGCCTTTCTGGCTTTTATATTCAGCCAGGATCGGTACGAAGGCTTGGGAAAATGCCCCTTCGGCGAAGATCCGTCGCAACAGGTTGGGCAACTTGAAGGCGATGAAGAAGGCGTCGGTGGCCATCCCGGCGCCGAATATCCGTGCGATCAACGTATCGCGAACGAACCCCAGGACCCGGGAAAGCATCGTGATAGAGCTGACGGCGGCCAACGATTTGAGCAGATTCATGAAAAGAGTTTTTGCCTGTCGATAAACAGCAGGCGAACAACGCGCCCACTTGTGCGATACTCCGCGCCGCTAAACAGTGCAGAGCCAAAGCCCGCGAGTTTACAGGTCGCACGCCGGAAAGAAATCCTTCGGTGCGCCGCACCTGCCATTCAGCGGAACGCGTCACCCGCCCTTGACAAGACTTCAACTCATCGGCATGATTCGCGGCCTATTTTGTTTGCTATTTCCCAAAAAGTCTTTCGAGGAGCTCGACGGTGGCCAACACACCTTCCGCCAAAAAACGTGCAAAACAGGCTGAGAAGCGTCGCAGCCACAACGCCAGCCTGCGTTCCATGGTCCGTACCTACATCAAGAACGTAGTCAAGGCCATCGACGCAAAAGACGCTGAAAAAGCTCAAGCTGCTTACGTTCTGGCTGTGCCAGTTATCGACCGCATGGCCGATAAAGGCATCATCCACAAGAACAAGGCTGCTCGCCATAAGAGCCGCCTGAATGGCCACGTAAAGGCCCTGAACGTTGCCGCTGCTGCCTAAGCGACACGCTCATTAAAAAACCGACCCCAGGGTCGGTTTTTTATTGCCTGCGATTCAAGCACCGCAACCATGAGGGCGAGCAGGCCCGCCCACACTTTTTACTGGGCATTCGCCCACGGCAGAATCGGAATGGCCGTCACCGCATTCTGCGGGCTACCCTCGATCACCCGATCGCTATAGACCAGGTACACCAGCGTATTGCGCTTCTTGTCGAGGAAACGCACCACCTGCATGGTCTTGAACACCAGCGAAGTGCGCTCCCTGAAAACCTCGTCACCGTCCTTTAGCTCGCCCTTGAAGCTGATCGGCCCCACTTGACGACAGGCAATGGATGCCTCGGCGCGATCCTCGGCCAAGCCCAGACCGCCCTTCACACCACCCGTCTTGGCGCGCGACAGGTAGCACGTCACCCCGTCCACCTTGGGGTCGTCGAACGCTTCGACGACGATCCGGTCGTTCGGTCCGACAAACTTGAATACGGTCGATACCTGACCGATTTCCTCGGCCGAAGCCAGCAGCGGCAACGCCACCAGCAAGCCGATCAATCCTTTTGCCAAACTCATGATTTTTCCTTAGACGAGGATCAGGTTGTCACGGTGCACCAATTCAGGTTCAGCCATGTAACCCAACAGACCGACAATCGCATCAGACGATTGACCGATGATCTTTTGCGCCTCCAGCGCGCTGTAATTGGCCAGGCCCCGGGCGATCTCGCGACCGTCTGGCGCCACGCACACCACCATTTCACCCCGACGAAAACTACCCTGGACCAACTTAACACCCACCGGCAGCAGGCTCTTGTTGCCCTGGGACAAGGCCGACACAGCGCCGGCGTCCAGCACCAGCGTGCCACGAGTTTGCAGATGCCCGGCCAGCCATTGCTTGCGCGCCGCGAGCATGCCGCGCTCGGGCGACAGCAAGGTGCCAATACGCTCGCCGGCCTTCAGGCGATCCAGCACTCGCTCCAAGCGCCCGCCAACAATAATGGTATGAGCCCCGGAACGAGCAGCCAGACGCGCTGCGCGCAGCTTGGTCTGCATGCCGCCACGGCCCAGCGCTCCGCCAGTACCTCCGGCAACCGCATCCAGCGCCGGGTCATCGGCGCGCGCCTCGTAGATAAGCCTGGCGTCAGGGTTGTTGCGCGGATCGGCATCGAACATGCCGTCGCGATCCGTGAGAATGACCAGCAGGTCCGCCTCCACGAGGTTCGCCACCAATGCCGCAAGGGTGTCGTTGTCGCCGAAACGGATCTCGTCAGTAACCACCGTGTCATTCTCGTTGATCACCGGGATGACCTTGAGCTCCACCAACGCTCGTAATGTGCTGCGGGCGTTGAGGTAGCGCTTGCGATCGGACAAGTCGTCGTGGGTCAGCAGGATCTGCGCCGTATGGCGACCGTGCTCGGCAAAGCTTGATTCCCAGGCTTGCACCAGGCCCATCTGGCCGATGGCGGCGGCGGCCTGCAGCTCATGCATCGCACTGGGTCGCGACGTCCAGCCCAGACGGCTCATACCGGCGGCCACGGCCCCGGAAGAAACCAATACCAGCTCGACGCCGGCTTCATGCAAGGCCACCATTTGCTCGACCCACACCGCCATCGCCGTGCGATCCAGGCCCTTGCCATCCGCTGTCAGCAATGCGCTGCCGATCTTCACGACCCAGCGCTGCGCACCCGTCACCTTGCTCCGCATGTTCTTCAACCTTTGCCAGCGAACGGCGCGACCCAGCGCCGCCCATGGGATTATTCGTATTTGCGTTCTGCAGACACCAAAACGCCGCTCGAATGAGCGGCGCCTTGGAAACCGGCTGGCTGCGATGATAACACCGCGCCCGACCACTTAAACCTGCGGGAGCGGGATCAGCAACGATCAGTCGCGGACGTAGATGATTTCCGGACCGTCTTCGTCATCCACGTCTTCTTCGTCCCAATCGTCGTCGCCGATGTCATGGACCGACTTGACGCCGCTGCGGCGCAACGCACGCTGGTCGTCCAGCGCCTGCAACTGGGCGCGCGCCTCGTCTTCGATGCGCTGGTCGAGCTCGGCCAGTTCTTCCTTATAGGCCGGGTCGTTGGCCAGGCGGTCGGCACGATCTTCCAGGTACCGCATGATGTCGTGGCACAGGCGCTCGGTGTTTTCCTTAGCGATAGCCGAGATCACATAGACCGGACCTTCCCACTCCAGGCGATCGACGATTTCCTTGACCCGCTCCTCATGCTCTTCTTCGAGAATCTGGTCGCATTTGTTCAGCACCAGCCAGCGGTCACGCTCGGCCAGGGCCGGGCTGAACTTGGTCAGCTCGTTGACGATGACTTCGGCGGCATCGGCAGCACTGGTTTCATCCAGCGGCGCCATGTCGACGAGGTGCAGCAACAGGCGGGTACGGGACAAGTGCTTGAGGAAGCGAATCCCCAGGCCAGCCCCTTCGGAAGCGCCTTCGATCAACCCCGGGATGTCGGCGATGACGAAGCTCTTCCAGCGGTCGACACTGACCACACCCAGGTTCGGCACCAAGGTGGTGAACGGGTAGTCGGCCACTTTCGGCTTGGCTGCCGACACCGAGCGAATGAACGTACTTTTACCGGCGTTCGGCAGGCCCAGCAGGCCCACGTCGGCCAACACTTTCATTTCCAGCTTCAGGTCGCGCTGCTCGCCTGGCTTGCCTGGCGTGGTCTGGCGCGGCGCACGGTTGGTACTCGACTTGAAACGGGTATTACCCAGGCCGTGCCAACCGCCGTGGGCGACCAGCAGGCGCTGGCCAGCCTTGGTCAGGTCACCAATGACTTCCTGGGTGGCCGAATCGATCACCGTGGTGCCGACCGGCACACGCAGGATCAGGTCTTCGCCCTTCTTGCCGGTGCAGTCGGTGCTGCCGCCGTTGGAGCCACGCTCGGCATCGAAGTGCCGGGTGTAACGGTAGTCGACCAAGGTGTTGAGGTTTTCGTCGGCGAGCATGTAGATCGAGCCACCATCGCCCCCGTCACCACCGTTCGGACCACCGTTTTCAATGAATTTTTCCCGACGGAAACTCATGCAACCGTTACCGCCGTCGCCAGCCTTTACTCGAATCGATACTTCATCAACAAACTTCATGACACACGCCTCTCGCCGTACGGACGAGCCGAAAAAAACAAGACATAAGACTCTTGCAAAAATGAGCGCAGCGACCTGAAAACACGCCCAACCGCAGCGCCGACAGCCCATACAAACAGTTTTGCAAGAGACTCACCCCACAAACGAAAAAGCCCCGTCGCAAGACAGGGCTTTTCCAGCGATCTCGCAATTAAGCTGCGACAACGCTCACGTAACGGCGGTTGAACGCGCCCTTTACTTCGAACTTGATCACGCCTTCGATTTTCGCGAAGAGGGTGTGATCCTTACCCATGCCAACACCGTAACCGGCGTGGAATTGGGTGCCGCGCTGACGCACGATGATGTTGCCCGGAATAATTTTCTGGCCGCCATACATCTTCACGCCAAGGCGTTTGGCTTCTGAGTCGCGACCGTTACGGGTACTACCACCAGCTTTTTTGTGTGCCATGAGTTCAATTCTCCTAGTGAGGAATTAGGCTGAAAATTAAGCCTGAATACCGGTGATTTTGATCTCGGTGTACCACTGGCGGTGGCCCATACGCTTCATGTGGTGCTTACGACGACGGAACTTGATGATGCGGACTTTATCGTGACGACCTTGGGAGATCACTTCAGCCACAACGGTAGCGCCAGCAACGACTGGAGCGCCGATATTCACGTCATCGCCATTGGCGACCAACAGAACGCGATCAAAAGTCACGGATTCGCCGGTAGCGATTTCCAGTTTTTCGATCTTCAGGTATTCACCTGGGGCGACCTTGTATTGCTTGCCACCAGTAACAATTACTGCGTACGACATGGTATTTCTCCGATAATCCTGCTCACCCAGCGCTTTATAAGAAGAGGTATTGGCTGGCATGGCTGCATGGGCTGGAAGGCCCGGATGCAATTGCGTAAGGCAGGTGCTGCCCAGGAAGTTCAGGGTGCGCGATTGTACGCAAGCCCGTCGAGCCTTGCAAGTAGCCGCTCGCACTGCAAGAGCATGCGCCTTGACACCTGCGGACGTGGGTCCTAGCATGCCGCGCAACCCTTCTGGAGCGCCTGTCGCTGATGCAACCCCAAGCTTTCTACCGCGCTGTGGCGGACGATTTTAGCGCCGTCGACGGTATCATCAAGAAGCAGCTGACTTCCCGAGTGCCGCTGGTGTCGAAAATCGGCGACTACATCACTTCGGCCGGGGGCAAGCGCCTGCGTCCTTTATTGGTGCTTTTGTGCGGCAAGGCCCTGGGTCGCGAAGGCGACGATATGCGCCTGCTGGCCGCCACCATCGAATTCCTGCACACCGCGACGCTGCTGCACGACGACGTGGTCGACATGTCCGGCATGCGCCGTGGCCGCTCGACCGCCAATGCAATGTGGGGCAACGCCCCGAGCGTGCTGGTGGGTGACTTCCTGTATTCGCGCTCGTTCGAAATGATGGTCGAACTGGGCTCGATGCCGGTGATGAAGATCCTGTCCCAGGCCACTCGCATCATCGCCGAAGGCGAAGTGTTGCAACTGTCCAAGGTCCGCGACGCCAGCACCACCGAAGAAACCTACATGGAAGTCATCCGCGGCAAGACCGCGATGCTTTTCGAAGCCTCGACCCACAGCGCAGCGGCATTGGCCGGCGCCAGCGCCGAGCAGAGCGAAGCCCTGCGCACCTTCGGCGATCACTTGGGCGTGGCCTTCCAGTTGGTGGACGACCTGTTGGACTACAAGGGCGACGCAGAGACCCTGGGCAAGAACGTCGGTGACGACCTCGCCGAAGGCAAGCCGACCCTGCCGCTGATCTACACCATGCGCGAAGGCACGCCTGAACAGGCCGCCCTGGTGCGCCAGGCGATCCAGAAAGGCGGAATCGAAGACCTGGAAAGCATCCGCGCCGCAGTCGAAGCTTCCGGCTCGCTGGAATACACCGCAAACCTGGCCCGGGATTATGTGGCTCGGGCAATCAAATGCCTCGACGCCCTGCCTGCCAGCGAGTATCGCGACGCGCTGGTGGAATTGAGCGAGTTTGCGGTGGCGCGTACGCACTGATCCACAGCGGATTTTTGTGGCGAGGGAGCTTGCTCCCGCTCGGCGGCGCAGCCGTCGTAAAACCGGCTGACGCGATCCTTCTGAATGATCGCAGCAATCCAATTGGGGCTGCTTCAACCCAGCGGGAGCAAGCTCCCTCGCCACAGAAGCCCCGCATCACCCTCCTCGCAACAAAACCCTATACAATGTGCGCCCTTTTGACCTCCTGATACTCAAGGAACCCCAGTGAGCACGTTGCCTCCCTGCCCTGCCTGCAATTCCGAATACACCTACGAAGACGGTACTCAACTGGTCTGCCCGGAGTGCGCCCACGAATGGTCCGCCAGCGGCGAAGCTGAAGCGGCGTCCGATGACACCGTGAAGAAAGATTCGGTCGGCAATGTCCTACAGGACGGCGATACCATCACCGTGATCAAAGATCTCAAGGTCAAGGGCACGTCGTTGGTGGTCAAGGTCGGAACCAAGGTCAAGAACATCCGCTTGTGCGATGGCGATCACGACATCGACTGCAAGATCGACGGCATCGGACCGATGAAGCTCAAATCCGAGTTCGTCAGAAAAGTCTGAAAAAGCCGTATTCCCATCCCGCGCCTTGCGTGGGATGGCGCTTAACCATCCCTGGCACGCGCCCCATTCCACACGCCCCGCCTTTTGCCAGCCGCATCGAGCTGATGCAACCCATCGTCAGAAAAACAATCGGCACGCCAATAGAGACTTGCTATTTAGCGAATAAGAATTATTCTCATCGAACCCCATCAAGGAGATGAGACCCATGACTTATTTGATCGATGCCTGGCTGGACCGCCCACATCCCTACCTCAGGATCCTGCATCGGGAAACCGGGGAAGTCTGCGCGGTGCTTGAAGAAGAAGCGTTGAACGAGCTACAGGACCAGGGCGATCTGGACCTTAACAGCCTCAACTCCAGCGAACCGCTGGTGCTCAAGGAGCTGGTGCGAAACCTGTTCCTGTTCTGCTACGCCCGGGCGTTGCGCCCCACTGGCGATTTCAATGGCAGGTTCCATGGATAACGACGTACAGACTATGTGAGAGCGAGCAACCTCGCTCCCACAAAAGTCTGCTCAAGCGTCGATGCGTTACAGGACGTCCAACAGCTCGACGTCAAACACCAACACGCTGTGCGGCGGGATGCTGCCAACGCCTTGAGCGCCGTAGGCCAGCTCGCTCGGCACGTACAGGCGCCATTTGCTGCCAGCGCTCATCAGTTGCAGCGCTTCGGTCCAACCTGGGATTACACCGCCCACCGGGAATTCGGCTGGCTGGCCACGATCGTAGGAGCTGTCGAATACAGTGCCGTCGATCAGTGTGCCGTGGTAATGAGTGCGCACCTGGTCTTCACGCGTCGGCTTGGCGCCTTCGCCTTGAGTCAGCACTTCGAACTGCAGGCCGGAGGCCAAAGTGGTAATGCCTTCGCGCTTGGCGTTTTCAGCCAGGAACGCACGGCCTTCGCCAGCAGCGGCCTCAGCCTTGGCGGCAGCTTCGGCTTGCATGATTTCACGGATGACTTTGAAGCTGGCGGACATCTCGTCCTGGCCCACACGGCTCGGCTTGCCGGCGAAGGCGTCGGTCAGGCCGGCCAGGATCGCGTCAAGGCTCACGCCCGGTGGCGGGTTGTCGCGCAATTGGTCGCCCAACTGACGGCCAATGCCGTAGCTGACGCGGGTTTCGTCGGTGGACAGGTTAACTTCGGACATGATGCTGCTCCGCTGTGCGGACGGCTCGAGAAATGCCGTGCGTGACACAGCGCCTCCCGGAGCGCCCGGAACCAAAAGGGCGAGCAGACTAGCACAGATGCCGTGGCGGGTGACGAGCCGCGTATCCGCGCGCCTTGCCAGAAGCGACAGCGCCCGGCTGACTCTCGACAGACGGGCGCTGCATCTCAACGATGAACGGGACTCAGTGCTTGGTCAGTTTATCCAGGTAACCCATGGCGAATGCCGACACCACAAAGGTCATGTGGATGATCACGTACCACATCAGGTGTTCGGGATCGACGTTCTTGGCGTCCATGAAGATGCGCAGCAAGTGGATTGACGAGATCGCAACGATCGACGCTGCGACTTTCATCTTCAGCGACGAGGAATCCATGGTGCCCAGCCAGTTGAGCTTTTCCTTGTCGGAATCGATATCCAATTGCGAAACGAAGTTCTCGTAGCCGGAAATCATCACCATCACCAGCAGGCCGCCCACCAGCGCCATGTCGATCAGCGAGAGCAGCACCAGGATCAGTTCGGATTCGGCCATGGCAAACACGTTGGGAATGACGTGAAAGACTTCCTGGAAGAATTTCAACGCCAAGGCCAGTAAGCCCAGTGACAGCCCGAAGTAGATCGGCGCCAGCAGCCAACGGGAGGCGTACATTGCATTTTCGATAAAGCGTTCCATTGAGTCTCACACCAGGGCTGTAAAAACGCGGCGAGTATATCAGTCGCGACCTGCCCCACAAACGCCGGCCCCGTCCTGGGCCCCGGCCGTTGTGTCAAAACTTTACTTGCGGAGCACGCTCGACGCTGGCTCAGTGAAGCGGGCGAAACTCGAAGCCGCCGACGTTGCGACAGCGGCCGCCGTTGATTTCCCGCAGTTGCGCCTGCATGTGCAAGGACCAGATCTGCGGATCGTCGGCCAGCTCATAGCCATGGGATGTCAGGTTCTGGACGATGGTGTCAAGAATGGTTTCAGCAGCGGTCGGGCCGGGAAATGGCCCTTGGGCTTTGATGGCCGAAGGTTGTTCGCCGGCCATTCCGGCGGCGAAGAGCACGGTCCACATGCCAGTATCTCCAGCCAGGGGACGGACGGCGCATTCGATACGGGTCACAAGGCCTAGGCAATGACGAGTAAGACAAAGGTTGCGCGACATGGCGGCGCCCCTCGGTAGATCCGGTATTCAGCTCCAGGAAGGGGCTGTTTCGATCCAATGATGGCTCTCGTTTATCCTTGAGCTGAGGATAGGTGAAAAGTTCCGGCGCCGAAGGATTTCGGAACCAGAATACGCCGAGCGGTCATAGTGTGAATATTGACGCCAGATTCGTGACTCTTTTGCGACTTAGTGGCGAGAGAGTTTGCTCCCTCGCCACGACAGCTCAAGCCGGCTTGGCCTCCACCAGCGCCTGCTGTGCCAGTTCCTTTTCCGCTTCCTTGATATCTTCGTCGCTGATCATTTCCGCGATGACCCGCAGCCGCTCTACCACGCGAGCATTGACGCTGCCCTCCGGGAACTCGCCGTTCTCGTCCGGCTCGCCCGCGGGTTCGCCCACCAGCAGGCTCAATGCCTCGTCGGCCTGGCGCACAGCGTAGACATGGAACTGCCCCGCGCGCACGGCCGCCAGCACCTTCTCGTCGAGCATCAGGGTCGCGACGTTTGCCTGGGGAATGATCGCCCCTTGCTCCCCGGTCAGCCCGCGCGCTTCGCAGAGGCGGAAGAAGCCTTCGATCTTCTCGTTGACCCCGCCTACCGCCTGCACTTCGCCAAACTGGTTGATCGAGCCGGTGATGGCGAAGCATTGTTTCAACGGTGTCTTCGACAGGGCCGAGATCAGCGTGCAAGCCTCTCCGAGGGACGCACTGTCCCCATCCACGTAACCGTAGGATTGCTCCAGGGCGATGCTGGCCGAGATCGCCAGCGGGAATTCCTGGGCATAACGGCTGCCCAGGTAACCGGTAAGGATCATCACTCCCTTGGAATGGATCGGCTGGCCGAGGTTAACCTCGCGCTCGATGTCGACGATGCCGCTGCCGCCCGGATACACCGTGGCGGAGATTCGCGCCGGCACGCCAAACGCCGAATCGCCGACTTCCAGCACCGTCAACCCGTTGCACTTGCCCACGGCCGCGCCATCGGTGTCGATCAGGATGATCCCCGCCAGCATGTCATCGAGAATCCGCGCCGAGACGCGCCCGGTGCGTGTGGCCTTGGCCTTGAGGGCACGCTCGATGTGGCCGGCGTCGGTCATGTCATCGCCGGCCAACTGACGGATGAAATCCGCCTCGCTGACCAGTTGGAACAGGTCGCCAATACGGGCCGACAAGCGTCCCTGATGTTCGGCCAGGCGCGCACTGTAGGTCGCCAGGCGCGCCACTGCATCGGCGGTCAGCGGCGCCATGCCCTCCTCTGAAGTGCGGGTCTTGAGCAACTGGGCGAACTGCTCCAGGCTCTCGTCCCCCATCGGGATGTCTTCGTCGAAGTCCACCAGCACGCGAAACATTTCCTGGAAATCCGAATCCAGGTCCTGCAAGGCGTAGTAGAGCTGGCGCGCGCCGATGATCACCACTTTCACCTGCAACGGGATGTGCTGCGGCGTCAGGGTCACCGTCGCCAGCCGGCCCAGCTCACCCAACGGCGACTCCATTTTCAGCTTGCGCGATTGCAGGGCGCGCTTGAGGGCGTCCCACACGAACGGCTCGCTGAGCATTTTTTCCGCTTCGAGAATCAGGAAGCCGCCATTGGCCCGGTGCAGGGCGCCCGGTCGCAATTGCCGATACGTGGTGTAAAGCGCGCCCTGGTCGGTGCTGTACTCGATACGCCCGAACAGGTTGTCGTAGGTCGGGTGCGGTTCGAATACCACTGGCGCGCCACCGCTGGCCGGATGCCCGACGACCAGGCTCGGGGCGTATTGTTCTTCCAACAGTTTGCGGGCGACGGCGTCGGTCTTGCTGTCGTCGACCAATTGCTCGACCACGGTCTTGAGCAGGTAGACCTGCATGGCCTGCAGATAACCGCAGACGGCAGCGTTCTCGGCGTATTTTTCCGAGAGCGGCGAGAGCAAGGGCTGCAACGCCAGGGTGATGGTTTCTTCGTTGAGCTGGCGCAGCTGGTTGTTGGACTCGCGCTTCCACTGCGGCAGGCTGGCGAGCTCTTCGTTCAGACGCTCTTCGAGACTGGAAATGTCCTCATGGAAGCGCTCGCGGTCGGCTTCCGGCAACTGGGCGAACTCCGCCTCATCCAGGGCCTTGCCTTCGCTCATCGGCGTGAAGGCGATGTTGCTGCTGTCGCGGTACAGCGCGACATCCTTTTCCAGCGCCAGGCGCTCGATCACATCGAGGGCGCGGTCGTAGCGCTGGTTGAAGGCGCGGTCGATGGCGCTTTTTTTCTGTTGGTAGGACGGATGCTCGAATACCGCCGGAAACGTCGCCAGCAGATTGTCGATCAGGCCGTTGATGTCGCCGATGAAAGCACCCGCCGTGCCTGACGGCAGTTCCAGGGCACGGGGTTCGCGGGGCTCATCGAAATTGTTGACGTAGACCCAGTCCGCCGGGGTCTGCATGCGCTTGCCCTCGGCCTTGAGGTAGCGTTTGACGAACGAAAACCGGCCAGTGCCGGGCTCGCCCATGACGAATACGTTGTAGCCGGGGCGTGGCATCGCCACACCAAACTGCAAGGCTTCGACCGCACGTTCCTGGCCAAGCACACCGCGGAAGGGCTCCAGATCATTGGTGGTAGAGAAGCTGAACTGTTCAGCGGAAAACGGACGGGTCAGCGCTTCAGGCGCTAGACGCAAGCTGGCAGCAACAGGATCAGGCATCGGGCTTCCTTACATCAGGCGGGGCAGATAGCGGCATTCTGGCGCTGCCTACACCTGACTGGCAAGGAGCGCCTTGAGCCAAAGCATAGTTGATGGAAAAACCGCGCAAGGGAGCCTGTAAACAGGTGATTTCAATTAATGTTTTTGCAAAATGTCACGGAACCCTCGGATCGTGCCTAAACTCCAAACTGCGCGGCTGGAACAATAACCGGCCCACTGGCGCCAGTAGGGGCCAGACCCTGTCCATTGGTATGCACATAAAGAGAACATAGCTATGAAACGGATTCTTCTCGGTACTCTCTTCACCGCTGTATCCATCAACGCCATGGCTCAGGCCCCGGGCGGTCCGGATTGCGGTTGGGGCAACATGCTGTTCGAAGGTCAGCGTGGCACTCCGGCTCACTTCCTGGCATCCACCACCAACGGCACTTCCGGCAACGCCACCTTTGGCATGACCTCCGGCACCAACGGCTGCTCGACCAACGCGGCACTGACCTACGGTGGCAAGTCGTGGCTGGCCATGAATGGCATGATGAACGAGCTGTCCGAAGACATGGCCAAGGGTCAGGGCGAAGCGCTGACCACTTATGCCGTGGTACTGGGCGTTGCGCCGGAAGATCGCGCGCATTTCTCCGCTGTCACCCACGAGCACTTCCAGCAGATCTTCAGCAAAGCTGACGTGACCGCAGAGGACGTGCATACCAATACCCTGTCGGTACTGAAAAACGATCCACGTCTGGCCAAGTACGCAACTCAAGCTTAATCTCGACACCACTCGCTCCTCTCGGGGAGCGGGTTTTCTTTCCTGGGCCCCTGTTGGTCTTTTTTTTCGACTTCAAAAGTAGCCGACTATGCTCAAACGCCTTGCCTGGCTGGCGCTCTGTGTGTGCGCCCCGCTGTCCGCCGCACCTCATGTCGACACTCAACGTTTGCAGCAATTGTCCAACGACCGCTTCTGGATTTCCCTGGGCCACTACGAAACCGCCAAGCTCGGCGGCTGGCGCAGCTACATCAGCGACAAGAAATTCTTCCTCGCCCCGGACGGCAACGAACACCCCGACCGCGAGCTGAGCGCCACGCTGCAAGCGCTCTATGGTCCGGCCAGCGCCGGCCAGCAACACGCCCAATGCGTCTACCCGGCGCGAACCCGCTGGCTGAAGGCGCAGCTCAATCTCACCGATCTGCCAGCCGTTGATTGCAGCGAATTCACCCAATGGTTCAAGGACGTATCGCCCCACAGCGCGGTAATGATTTTCCCCGCCGCGTACCTGAACAGCCCGTCATCGATGTTTGGTCATACCTTGCTGCGCATCGACCAGGCCGACGTGCAAAGCGACAAGACCGCCCTGCTCAGCTATGCGATTAACTTTGGCGCCTACATCGAAGGTTCGGACAACAGCATTCTCTATGCCTGGAAGGGCTTGATGGGCGGCTATCCTGGCCTGTTCGCCCTGGTGCCGTACCAGGAAAAACTCTCCGAGTACCGTAGCCTGGAGAACCGCGACCTGTGGGAATACCGCCTCAACCTCAGCCAGGCGGAAACCGAGCGCATGGTCGAGCACGTCTGGGAGCTCAAACAGATCCAGTTTGATTATTTCTTCTTCGATGAAAACTGCTCCTATCGATTACTCGAACTGCTGCAAGTCGCTCGCCCCAGCCTGCGGCTGACCGAACAATTCCCCCTGACGGCAATTCCCACCGACACCGTCAAGGCCGTGAAGGAAGCCGGACTGGTGGAAAGCATCCAGTATCGGCCGTCCCGTGAGCGGGAGTTGCTAAGCCGTGCCGCCCCCCTCAGTGACGACGAACAACAATGGGTACTGAAGGTCAGCGCCGATCAGCAACAGCTTCAAGTACCCGCTTTCAAGGCGCTGCCGCGCGACCGCCAGGCGCTGATCATAGACGCTGCCTATCGACTGGAACGCTACCGCGCCAACGGTCAGGAGCGGGACCCGAAACGCTCCCAGCGCAGCTTCGAATTGCTGCGGGCAATCAACCAGAACCCCGCGCCGGAACTGGATATCCCGCAGCCGGGCCTGCCCGAAGATGGCCACGAATCGCGCACCTGGCAGGCCGGCCTTGGCACACGCGGCGACCGGGCGTTCGGTGAATACGGCCTGCGCATGGCCTATCACGACCTCAATGACAACGCCGAGAGCTTCCCGCTGGGTGCGCAGATTGAAATCCTGCAACTGAAATTGCGCCAATACGAAGGCAATGACTGGCAGCTACAGCAACTGGATCTGGCGACGATTCGCTCGCTGACCCCGCGCAACGAGCTGCTGCAACCGTTGTCCTGGCAGGTGACGGGCGGGCTGGAACGGGTGCCGGGCAAGCACGACGATGAAACCCTGGTCAGTCACGTCAACGGCGGCGCTGGCGGCACCTGGGCGTTGGGCGAGGATCTGCTGGGCTTTGCCCTGGGCACGGTGCGCGTCGAGCACAACAACGACTTCGCCCAATTCATCGCCCCGGCCGCTGGCTTCAATAGCGGCGTGCTGTGGAAAAACCCGCTGGGCAACCTGAGCCTGGAAGCCAAGGGCGATTACTTCGTCAACGGCGAGGTCCGCCGTAGCATGAGTCTGAATCAGCAGTGGGAATTGTCCCGTAACCTCGGCTTGCGCCTGAGCGCCCAGCGGGAGTTCAGCCAACTGGCCTCGCCGGAGAACGAGGTGATGCTCGAAGTGAAGTGGTACCACTATTGAATCTGAGCGAGATAAGGAGGAAACGAAGCACAACCTCAAGTCGAATCAGGCGAGAGTCCGGGCTCATTTCGAAGTCAGCCAAAATCAAGTAGATTGGCTTGGATAAACCTTTAATCGGAATTGAATGCTGCGATGCTTGATTATCTGCACATGAAAAACGTGGGGCCCGCTCCTGAGCTCGAAGTAAACTGGGCGCCACGAATCAATCTGATCACGGGTGACAATGGGCTGGGAAAAAGTTTTTTGCTGGACCTGGCCTGGTGGGCACTGACGCGCACTTGGGCCAATACGCCAGCGCTTCCTGTAAATCCAGGCAAGTCCTCAATCGAATACGTTGTACAAGGTAAATCCGGCGTCGCTCAGCCCGTTGTATCGACTTATAAGCGCGAAGACAGCTCCTGGCCCTTGAAACAAAGCCGTCCCACCATGCCCGGCATCGTGGTTTACGTACGCATCGACGGCGGTTTTTCCGTCTGGGATCCAGCCCGCAATTACTGGCGCTCCGATAAGGATCGACCCGCGGCGTATCACTTCTCTGCCGAGGCCGTATGGGATGGCCTCGATGTCAACGGGCAAAGAGTTTGTGAAGGTTTGGAGCGTGACTGGGTCAACTGGCAAAACGGCCGCAAACCCCAATTCAATGCGTTGGAAAATGCGTTGCGCGACCTCTCCCCCACCACTGAACCGTTATGCGTCGGAGCGCCCAGAAGAGTTTATCTGGGCGAGGGTCGAGAACGACCGACACTCACCATCGGCAATCAGAACGTGCCTGTCACGCTGGCCTCGGCAGGCGTAAGACGAATATTGGGGCTCGCTTATTTTCTTGTGTGGGCCTGGTATGAACACCAGGCAGCTGCCGCGCTGCTCGATAAAAAACCCGAGCGCCGGTTTGTCATCCTGTTCGACGAACCCGAGACTCATTTACATCCGAGGTGGCAACGCACGCTGATGCCCAGCCTGTTGCAAGCTATCAAGACCTTGCGCGGGAACCACGGCGCCGCGCCTCCCCAACTCCTGATCGCTACGCACTCGCCGCTTGTCGCCGCCTCCCTTGAGCCAGTATTCGATGAAGAACAGGACGATCAGATTCAATTGTCGATCCAGGACCATAAAGTCACACTGACACAAGGGCACTGGGCGGCCCAGGGTGACGCCAGCAGTTGGTTGGTCTCCGACACGTTCGGACTGGAACAGGCGCGCTCGCTGGAGGCAGAAAAAGCTATCGAGGCCGCCGAAGCGTTCATGCGTGGCGAAAAGCAACTACCTGAAGGACTCAAGACCCGTGCATCCATCCACAGGTCGCTACAAAAGCTGCTTCCTGCCCACGATGAATTCTGGCCACGCTGGCTGATCGAGAGCGGCCTGCTGACGCTCAATGGCGAGAGCAATCGATGATTCCGGTGACCAGACCAAAGGAACCCGCCGACTTTGGTAAAAAGGTCAGAACCCCGGGAACGCAATGGCTCAAGGATAATCCGGGCGCTCCTCGTCCCTCGCCACTCTGGAACAAATGCTCGCAAGCGCTGGCCGACCACTACGCCAACCTATGTGCCTACGCGGCCATGCTTGATCCTACCGGCGGAACGGTCGACCACTACCTCAGCTACAAGAACTTCCCAGGCCTGACCTATGAATGGAGCAATTACCGCTTCGCCTCCGGCACTTTGAATTCCAGCAAGAAAACGGCTGATGACACGGTGCTCGACCCCTACGATGTGGGCCCAGGCTGGTTTGAAATCATTTTGCCGTCGCTTCAGATGCGCACCACGGAAGCGATACCTGCGGCTTATCGCGAAAAAGCCGAGTACACACTCAAGCGACTTAAGTTGCGTGACGGTGAGCGCATCATTCGCTGGCGCCAGAGCTGGTACAACATGTACAAACAAAAAAGACTGACCCTCGAAGGGCTCCGTGAAGTTGCTCCGCTGATTGCGGATGCCGTTGAAAAAGCGGCCCTCTGAAAGCAGGCCCATTGGCCTGTAACAGCAGACTTTTTGATCATTATTTCACCACTCGTCAACAACCTCGCCTCTAGACTTCCTGTCAGGCCGCCAATGCGGCAGGGAGACAGGCATGTGGCGCGTGGTAATGATGTTGGCTGTGACGTTGCTGATCAGCGGTTGTGAAACCACCCACCAAGACTTGATCGCCCGGGGTTATCCACCAGCGTTCGCCGACGGCTACGACGATGGTTGCAGCAGTGGCCGGCAAGCGGCTGGCGTCATCACCGGCCAGTTCAGGAAAGATGTGCCGCGTTATCTCAAGGACGCGCAATACGCAGAAGGCTGGGGCGACGGCTTTCGTCAGTGCCAGGCCATGCGCGAGAGCGAAGAGCGCGACGCCTACCGTGAACGTCATTGGGACGAGCGCGAACGGGCCTGGCGACAAGAGAAAGATCGCGACGCCGCCCGGGCTTATCGCTCGCAGTGAGTCGCTCAGAGACATTCGTCGAAACCAAAACCTTGCGACCATGGCCCAAACTCCAACAGAGGAGCACATGCCATGAGCCGCGCTTTCGTCAACGAAGACAACGCCGCCGCCCAGGCCGACCAGCCGGTCGAACGCCAGGTCAGCACGCAACCCAATTACGTCACGCCCACCGGGCTTTCCCAGCTTCAGGCGCGGGTCGCCGAGTTGCAGGCGTTGCACGGCCAGCAGGCGGCCCAAGGGGACCTGGCGGACAAACAACGGATCGCCGACCTTGAACGGGATCTGCGCTATTTCAAGCAGCGCCTGCAAAGCGCCCAGGTCGTTGCACCGACGCCGTCCGATCAAGTGCGGATCGGGCATTGGGTGACCTTTGTCGATGGACATGATCACGAACAACGAGTGCAGTTAGTGGGTGAAGACCAGGCCGATGCGGCCAGTGGCTTGATCAACTGGGGCTCGCCGCTGGGACGGGCGTTGTTGGGGGCGAAGGTTGGGGATGAAGTGACATGGAAGCGCCCCCTGGGAGATCTCACCATCGAGGTCGTTGCGATAGATCTCCAATAATATTGCCGGCCTCCTTAAACACAATTAAAGCCTCTAATATCCAGATACAACAACAATCGGTTACTTACCTGTAGCCATAGGTAACCGCAACATAAGCTAATAACAACAAATTTGCATTAAAACAGGACCATGCTACTGTTTTTCCCGCGCCATATTCGGTGCACCACAACAACAAAGGAGATGCACTAATGAGCGAACAAATTCTGGCGATGTCAGGCGACTTCGACAGCGACTTCAAGTCGTACCAACAGGTCTCTGACCTCGGCTTCGAGTCAGCAGTAGTATCCATCGTCGAATGCGGCACCGTAAACTGTACCGCTATTTTATGCTAAATCCTTTCCCATCAAGGTAGACCTGCACAACGGGTCCTTGATACGCCCTAATCCCACCTATAAAGATCCCTCTACATTCTACAGCTCGAATGCGCTTACTTGCGCCCAATCGACTGCACTTGATGTTGGGTAACCGATGAGGAAAACACCATGAGCGAACAGATCCTGAACATGTCCGGCGATTTCTTTGGCGAGTTCGATGCTTATCAAGCGCCCGCCAATAACACGGGGTCGATCCTGATAACCACGATGGAATGCAACACCTTTGGTACGTGTACCAACATTGGATGTTCGGCTTTGGGTTTTTAACCACGGCTAACCAATCGTCGCAACACCTATCAACATAGAGCAGGCATCGCCTGCTCTATCCATGTCAGGAGCAACGGCATGCTTGTTAATGCTTTGAAGTTGGATCAGCGAGGCCGGTACAGATTCTCTTCCGACGGCGACATCGCCCTTTTTGAAAACAACCTGACCCGTTTGCATGCTGATGACCAGGCCTTGCTGGATCATTTCGGGTTGAACAGGCAACAACTAGCGTCGTACGCCAAGAACCCCATCAAGCCACAGCGCCTGCCTGACGACGGCGAAACCGTCTTGATGGCCTTGCAGGGAAAGCTCACTCGGCTTGACAGCATTCAGGTCGACACTGAAGCCTTGAACAGCAAAGACAATTTTTATTGGTTCGGCTACCGTTTTTTTCTTTATTTCGTCGACATGTTCAAGACAGATGAGCGCTACAACAACGCCTCAAGGTACATTGACGAACCCGGCCTGCTGGCAAGCCTTGAGCGCTATGTCTTGGCCCGAGTCGGACGCACGTCGGAACAAAGCCTGGTTCATTATCTGAATACGCGGATCGCGGAAGGCAACGACATTGACCTGAGCGGATTCAACGAACACCTGCGCACATTGTCGTTGCTGAAGTATTTTGAATCCTATCCCGTGCTGGCGACATTGCTGCTGGATTTGCTGGAAGACACCCTCAACTACCTTTATGCGGTCATTCTCGACTTCGCCAACGATGTTGAAGCGCTGGAAGCGGAATTCTCGATCCCTTCTCGGAAAATCGAGGCTATCGAGTTCGGCCTGGGTGACCCCCACGGTCGCGGCGAAACGGTCTGCCAGGTCAAGGTCTGCGCAACTTCATTGGTCTACAAGCCAAGAGCAAGCCGCGAAGCACTTTTTTACAATCAACTGCTTGAACAACTACACGAGTGGACAGGCGCGGATTGTTTTGCCATCCACGCGCCTAAAATTCTCAGCCGTGAGCGACACAGCTGGATAGAAAAGATCGACAACACGCCTTGTGCCAGCGCAGCGGACGTGGCGCTGTTCTATAAAAAAATGGGCTCACAAATCGCCGTCATTCATGCACTTAATGGCATCGACTTCCATTACGAGAACATCATCGCCTGTGGCAACAGCCCGGTCATGATTGACCTGGAGTGCTTGTTCACCGCGTCCACCAGTGAACTGCTGATCAACCTGCCCGCCAACAGTGCATTGTCCAACACCTTTAAATTGATCCAGCAGTCGGTGTGTTCCAGCGGTTTTGTGCCCTTTTCACAAAACTCCAATAACGACCAGAGCGGGCTGACTCGTCAGGAGTTATTCACTTCCACCCGCCATTCCCTGGTTTTCGAAGAGGGCTTTTATCATTTACGTAAGGTCGAGTTCGAACACCTTCTGGTGCAAAAGCATTTGCCGCTCTTTCACGGAAAACACCAGGGGCATGAAATTCATAAAGCCGAACTTATCCACGGCTTTGAATATGCCTATGGCGAATTGATCACACATCGGCGAACGATAATGCAGATGCTTGAGCTATCCGCAGGCGAACTATCAACCCGTGTATTACTCAAAAATTCTCAACGCTATGCTGACTTTATCGGGCTGAGCCGCCATCCACGCTTCATGAAAAACATGTTGGACCGGGAGCTTCTACTTGCAACCCTGTGGAAAGACTTGAAGGAGCCCTATCGAGCAAAGGGCATCCCGCGTTATGAAATAGACGACCTGCAAAGATCCAGCATTCCGTGTTTCACCATGCCGCTCAACTCCAACGCTCTGAAGAGCGCACAAGGTGAAACGATAGACATGACGCAAATACAACCCCCGATAAAAAGCTGCCTACAAAAACTAGCCGACCTGTCTACAGCCGACAGGGCATTACAACTCACGTTACTCGAAATGTGCTTGTTTCCAGAGCCCAATGAACAGCCGCCATCACATGCCATCGCCAACAAAGCGCTCCAAGCGGATCAACTCGACGCCGTACTGCGCATCAGCTCCCGCCTCGAAGCGCTTGCGTTCAAGGGAACGGCCACGGATATCCGCTGGTTGGCTTTTCATACGCACCCAACGACTCATGGAAAATACCCTTCCCCCATGGATCACGGGCTGTACTCCGGTATCGCCGGGATTGGGTTGTTTTATCTGAGCTTGTTCAAGGTAAGCGGTCAACCACACGTGCTGTCGCTCGTGGACCAGGTACTGGACTCACTGGAACAACATTTTGGCTTCTTCAAAGCCGACCTGACCGTCAGTGTTTATCACGGCCTCGGCTCTTATCTTTATTTACTCATCAATCGTCGCCAAATAACGGGCGATGCGAAATACGATGAAAAAATTGCCAGTTTGCTGACCCAACTGACTGAAGTCCCACTGGAAAACTACGATTTCGACTTCCTGGGCGGCTGTTGTGGCGCGGTGACGCTGCTGGCCAACATCCATGCGCTCTCGACGCAAGCGGACGTGCTGCCGACCATACGGCGTATGGTTGACTACATAAAGGATCAGGTCCTGGTTGAAGACGGCCAGCTTCTGCGACGCGATGACCGCTCCGTCATTCTGACGGGCCTCTCCCACGGGCTCTCCGGCGTGATTCACGCATTGTGCAAAGCCTATGACGTGACCGGCGATGTGACATTGGTGACCTTGGCCATCCAGGTATTGGAGGGTGAAAACCGCTTGAGTCGAGACGGTTTCTGGCTCGACCTGAGGGACCTGGGCCCCATTGACCATGCCTCCAAGTGGTGCCACGGAGATGGCGGTATCCTCATCGCCAGGCAGCAACTCATGAAGTCGATGGGCGATGTCTTGGACGAAACGACCCGGCAGACGGTGCTCGACGACATCCAGCGCTGCGAGGACAATCTCTGGCAGCACGGCCTGAGCGACGGATATAACCTGTGCCATGGCGATTTTGGCAATCTGATCTGCCTGTATGACTTGTATCGACACGCTAACAATCCCGAGGGCATCAGCAGGGTCAAACAGGCCCTTGGCGAAGTCGCCCGGCGGTTTTTCGAAGGCCCCTTTCTCGACAGCGATCGTGTTCCCGACGTCAGCCTGCTGACGGGCATTACGGGTGCAGGTTATGCCTTGCTGTATGAGATCGATCCAACGATCCCCAACATACTCTCGCTCGATTTCGCGGCCCCCATTTAGACGGCCCGGCAAATTGCGCGCATAAAAAAACGGAGCTTTGAAGGGCTCCGTTTTTTTTATGCAACCAACCTTATCAAGCCAGCTTCTTGTGGCGTACACGATGCGGCTGGGCGGCCGCTTCGCCGAGGCGTTTCTTGCGATCGGCTTCGTACTCGGTGTAGTTGCCTTCGAAGAACACCGCTTGCGAGTCGTCTTCGTACGCCAGGATGTGGGTCGCCACACGGTCGAGGAACCACCGATCGTGGGAGATCACAATGGCGGCGCCTGGGAAGTCCAGCAGCGCTTCTTCCAAGGAACGCAGGGTTTCAACGTCGAGGTCGTTGGACGGTTCGTCGAGCAGCAGGACGTTGCCGCCCTCTTTCAAGGTCAACGCCAGGTGCAAGCGACCGCGCTCACCACCGGAGAGGTCCTTGACGAACTTCTGCTGGTCACCGCCCTTGAAGTTGAAGCGGCCCACATAAGTGCGCGACGGGATTTCATAGTTGCCGATGCGGATCTGGTCGGAACCATCGGAGATCTGCTGGAACACGGTCTTGCTGCCGTCCAGGTCCTCGCGGCTCTGGTCGACGCAGGCCAGTTGCACGGTTTCACCGATCTCGATGCTGCCCGAATCCGGGGTTTCCTTGCCCATCAGCATGCGGAACAGCGTGGATTTACCCGCGCCGTTACCACCGATCACACCGACGATGGCACCTTTGGGCATGGAGAACGACAGGTTGTCGATCAACACGCGGTCGCCGTAGCCCTTGCTGACGTTCTTGAACTCGATGACCTTGTCACCCAGGCGCGGGCCGGCCGGGATGTAGATTTCGTTGGTTTCGCTGCGCTTCTGGAATTCCTGGGACTGCATTTCCTCGAAGCGTTGCAGGCGTGCCTTGGATTTCGACTGGCGGGCCTTGGCGCCTTTGCGCACCCACTCCAGCTCTTCCTTCATGGCTTTTTCATGGGCCGACTGCTGCTTGGATTCCTGGGCCAGACGATCGGACTTGGCTTCCAGCCAACCCGAATAGTTGCCCTCGTACGGAATGCCCGCGCCGCGGTCGAGTTCCAGGATCCAGCCGGCGACGTTGTCCAGGAAGTACCGGTCGTGCGTGATCGCAACCACGGTGCCTGGGAAGTCGTGCAGGAAGTGTTCGAGCCAGGCGACGGAATCGGCGTCCAGGTGGTTGGTCGGTTCGTCGAGCAGCAGCATGTCCGGGGCCGACAACAGCAGGCGGCACAAGGCCACGCGGCGCTTCTCACCACCGGAGAGGTGCTCGACCTTGGCGTCCCAGGCCGGCAGGCGCAGTGCATCGGCAGCCACTTCCAGCTGACGGTCGAGGTTGTGGCCGTCGCTGGCCTGCAGGATCGCTTCGAGCTTGGCCTGTTCGGCGGCCAGCTTGTCGAAGTCGGCATCCGGGTCGGCGTAGGCGGCGTAGACCTCGTCGAGACGCGCCTGGGCGTCCTTGATCACACTGACCGCTTCCTCGACCACTTCACGGACGGTCTTGGTTGGGTCCAACTGCGGCTCTTGCGGCAAGTAGCCAATGTTCAGGTCCGGCATCGGACGGGCTTCGCCGTCGAATTCGTTATCGACGCCGGCCATGATTTTCAACAGCGTGGACTTACCCGAACCGTTGAGGCCCAGCACGCCGATCTTGGCGCCAGGGAAGAAGGACAGAGAAATGTTTTTCAGGATTTCCCGCTTCGGCGGAACAACTTTGCTCAGCCGATGCATGGTGAAGACGTATTGAGCCATGGTGAACCTAGCGTCAGTGACAGGTGAAAAGAACGAGCCAGGCCATGCGCGGCGCGGGCTCTTGACGATCATCAATGCCTGCGGACGGATAGAGCCTGGGAATCTGGAGCTGGAACGCTCTTGTTTGACCGGCAAAGCTACCTCAACCGTCGGTCAAGGTCCAGCCGCCCAGGGCTGGCACTTTGCCACAAGCCGAGGCATGCTAGCCGCCCTTTGGGCGTCCGGCTTATAGTGCACGTCGCGCCAGTCCAGCAAACCGCAGGATTACAGCTTGTCCAATGTCACGCCGCCCTCGTCCCCACGTGCACCGACTGCTGTGCCTGGCCTGCCCCTGCGCGGGACATTGAAGGGCGGACTGGCCTCGCTTGTGCTGTTGCTACTGGGCCTGCTTTTCTGGCAGTTGCTCGATCAACTGCGCGAAACCCAGCAGCAACAGCGCCAATACACCATTGACTACACCGCCGACCTGGCCGCGCAAGTCAGCCTGAACATGGCCCTGAATGCGCAAATCGCCCTCAATCTGTTACCGATCGTCGAACAACCGCAAAGCGCCGACGAACAGCAGTCGCTGTTGCGCAAGCTCCAGCAATCGCTGCCCGAGTTGCGCAGCCTCGCCTTGCTGAGCCCCTCCGGCAGGGTACTCAGTGACAGCGACGCCAACAGCCACGACGCCGAGTACCTGAGCGAACTCGTACGGCGCAGCCGCGCCCAGGCGCACTATTTCAGCAACGCCGAAGACGGCTCCGTCGTGCATCTGTTGTTGCACCAGGCCAGCGGCAGCACTCGTGGCTATTGGGCGTTGCGCCTGAACCCGAGCTTCTTTTCGACCTTGACCAAGCAGGCCGATACGGGCCTGCGTCCGTTGTGGCTGGTGGAGAACCGTCTCAACCAGCAAATCATCAGCCGCGACGAAAGCCTGCCGACGTCCAGCCGCGCCCAGTTGACCACGCAGGACCTCAGCAACACCGTGTTGACCGTACCGCTGAGCAGCAGCGACTGGCAGCTGCGCGGGCTGTTCGATCGAAGCCAGGTGCTTGAGCAACTGCTGCCCGCCTTTATCGGCAAATGCTTGCTGGGCCTGGCGTTTTCGATGCTGCCGGTGATTGCGTTGCTGAACATGCGTCGGCGCCAGCGTCAATTGCATGAAGGACGTCGTCGCTACCAGGACATCTTCGAGGGCACCGGCGTGGCCCTCTGCGTGCTTGACCTGTCCGGACTCAAGGCGTTCTTCGCCAAGGCCGGCCTGCATGACGGGGAGCAACTGCGGGCCTGGCTGCAGATTGGGCAACAGCTCGAACAGCTGCAACAGCAAGTGCACGTCACCGAAGTCAACCAGATGGCCTTGAAGCTGCTCAATGTCGACTCCTGTGGGCAAGCGTGGCAATTGCTGGTCGGCAACGCCCCGAAGGACAACAACCCGATCGGCTCGAAACTGCTCGAAGCGTTGCTTGACCAGCACAAGCAACTGGAACTGGAAATCCGGCTTCAGGACGCCCATGGGCGGGATCAGCACTTGTGGCTGGTGCTGCGCCTGCCCGAAACACAGGACGACTACAACGCCGTCATCCTGAGCATCAGCGATATCACCAGTCGCAAGCTGATCGAGCTGTCGCTGCTTGAGCGCGAGGGTTTCTGGTCCGACGTGGTACGCACCGTCCCGGATCATCTTTATGTGCAGGACGTCATCAGCCAGCGGATGATTTTCAGCAACCATCACCTGGGCCAGACGCTCGGTTACGACCGTACCGAACTGCACCAGATGGGCGAATATTTCTGGGAAATCCTGCTGCACAGCGACGATGCCGATCACTACCACAACCTGCGGCAGGAGCAGCGACGGGGTGGGTATACGCAACTGCTTCAATGCCAGTTGCGCTTTCGTCATCGCGACGGCAAATGGCGACGCTTCGAAGTTCGCGAACAGGCCCTCGCGCGTGACCGCTACGATCAGGTAACCCGGATCATCGGCGTGGCCAAGGACATCACCGAGCAGATCGAGGCCAGCGAATCGCTGCGCGACAGCGAGCAACGCTACCGGATGCTCGCCGAAAGCATCAGCGACGTGATTTTCTCCACCGACAGCAAGCTGTCGCTCAACTACGTCAGTCCGTCGGTCCAGGCGGTGCTGGGCTATACCGCCGATTGGATCTTCCAGAGCGGCTGGCAATCGACCATCGCCAATCCGGCCCAACTGACCGGTATCCATTCCCTCATGGACCGGGTCAGCAAGGCCCTCGACAAGCCCGAACAACTGGCCGAGCTGCGCAATCAGATGCAGACCCAGTTGTTCCTGTTCGACTGCCTGCGTGCCGACGGGCGCAAGATTCCCATCGAGCTGCGGCTGGTGCTGGTCTGGGATGACAATGGCGCGTTCGAAGGCGTACTGGGCGTAGGCCGGGACATCAGCCAGCAGCGTCGCGCCGAAAAGGACCTGCGCATGGCCGCGACGGTATTCGAGCACTCGACCTCGGCGATCCTGATCACCGACCCGGCCGGCTACATCGTCCAGGCCAACGAAGCGTTCAGTCGCGTCAGCGGTTACGCCGTGTCGCAAGTGCTGGATCAGTTGCCCAACATGCTGACCGTGGACGACCAGCAGGAAGCCCACCTGCGCTACGTGCTCAAGCAACTGCAACAGCACAGCACCTGGGAAGGCGAAGTCTGGCTCAAGCGCCGCAACGGCGAACACTATCCGGCCTGGGTCGGCATCACCGCCGTGCTGGATGACGAGGGCGACCTGGCCAGCTATGTGTGCTTCTTCAGCGACATCAGCGAACGCAAGGCCAGCGAACAGCGCATTCATCGCCTGGCCTACTACGACGCCCTGACCCACCTGCCCAACCGCACGCTGTTCCAGGACCGCCTGCACACTGCACTGCAATCGGCCGAGCGGCAGAAAACCTGGGTCGTGCTGATGTTCCTCGACCTCGACCGTTTCAAGCCGATCAACGACTCCCTGGGCCATGCCGCTGGCGATCGGATGCTCAAGGAAATGGCCACGCGCCTGCTCGGCTGCGTGGCTGACGACGACACCGTGGCGCGCATGGGCGGCGACGAATTCACCTTGCTGCTGCAACCAAGAGCCAGTCGGGAAATGGCGCTGAACCGGGCGATTACCGTGGCCGAACAGATTCTTGCCAGCCTGGTCCGGCCATTCGTGCTCGAAGGCCGGGAGTTTTTCGTTACCGCCAGTATCGGCATCGCTCTGAGCCCCCAGGACGGCAACGAACTGAGCCAATTGATGAAAAACGCCGACACGGCCATGTATCACGCCAAAGAGCGCGGCAAGAACAATTTCCAGTTCTACCAGGCCGACATGAACGCCAGCGCCCTGGAGCGCCTGGAACTGGAGAGCGACCTGCGCCATGCGCTGGAGCAAAACGAATTCGTGTTGTATTACCAGCCCCAGTTCAGCGGCGACGGTAAGCGCCTGACCGGTGCCGAAGCCTTGCTGCGCTGGCGTCATCCGCGTCGCGGATTGGTGCCGCCGGGGGATTTCATCCCGGTGCTCGAAGAGCTTGGGCTGGTGGTGGACGTCGGCGACTGGGTGATCAGCGAGGCCTGTCGCCAACTCAAGACCTGGCACCAGACCAAGGTCAGGGTGCCGAAAGTCTCGGTCAATATCTCGGCCAGGCAGTTCTCCGATGGTCAACTGGGCACGCGCATCGCCAATATCCTGCGCAGCACCGGCCTGCCGCCGGCATGCCTGGAATTGGAGCTGACGGAAAGCATCCTGATGCGTGAGGTCAGCGAAGCGATGCAGATCCTGGCCAGTTTGAAAAACCTCGGGCTGAGCATCGCGGTGGATGACTTCGGCACCGGTTATTCATCGCTCAACTACCTCAAGCAATTCCCGATCGACGTGCTGAAGATCGACCGTACCTTCGTCGATGGCCTGCCGTCCGGCGAACAGGACGCGCAGATCGCCCGGGCAATCATCGCCATGGCCCACAGCCTCAACCTGGCGGTGATCGCCGAGGGCGTCGAGACCCACGAGCAATTGGAATTTTTGCGTGAGCATGGCTGCGACGAAGTCCAGGGCTATCTGTTCGGTCGGCCGATGCCGGCCAATCGGTTTGAAGCGCAGTTCAGCAATGATGCGTTGTTTATGTTGGATTGACGCAGCTATGAGCTTCAAGCGGTAAGCTTCAAGCTAAAGGCAGAAGCCGGTCTGCGTTGGCTTGCAGATTGATTGAAGCAGCTGCGAGCTTCAAGCGGCAAGCTTCAAGCTAACGCGAATCGGCTTCCACTTGCAGCTTGTCGCTTGCAGCTTGAAGCTGAATTCCTTTCATATGCCTTCCAAAACCGGTTGGGTTAGAATGCCCCCCTTTTCTGCCCCGATCCTTGAGGACCGCCATGTTCAGCCGTGATTTGACTATTGCCAAGTACGACGCCGATCTCTTTGCCGCCATGGAGCAAGAAGCTCAGCGCCAGGAAGAGCACATTGAGCTGATCGCTTCGGAAAACTACACCAGCCCCGCGGTGATGGAAGCTCAAGGCTCGGTACTGACCAACAAGTACGCCGAAGGCTACCCAGGCAAGCGCTACTACGGTGGCTGCGAGTACGTCGACGTGGTCGAGCAACTGGCCATCGACCGTGCCAAGCAACTGTTCGGCGCCGATTACGCCAACGTCCAGCCCCACGCCGGCTCCCAAGCCAACGCCGCGGTGTACCTGGCGCTGTTGTCGGCCGGCGATACCATCCTGGGCATGAGCCTGGCCCACGGCGGTCACCTGACCCACGGCGCCAGCGTTTCGTCCTCCGGCAAGCTGTACAACGCGATCCAGTACGGTATCGACGGCAACGGCCTGATCGACTACGACGAAGTCGAGCGCCTGGCCCTCGAGCACAAGCCGAAAATGATCGTGGCCGGCTTCTCCGCCTACTCGCAGATCCTCGACTTCCCGCGCTTTCGCGAAATCGCCGATAAAGTCGGTGCCTACCTGTTCGTCGACATGGCTCACGTTGCCGGTCTGGTCGCCGCGGGCGTCTACCCGAACCCCGTACCGTTCGCCGACGTGGTCACCACTACCACCCACAAGACCCTGCGCGGTCCACGTGGCGGCCTGATCCTTGCTCGTGCCAACGCCGACATCGAGAAGAAGCTGAACTCCGCTGTCTTCCCAGGCGCGCAAGGTGGTCCGCTGGAACACGTGATCGCAGCCAAGGCGATCTGCTTCAAAGAGGCCCTGCAGCCTGAGTTCAAGACTTACCAGCAGCAAGTGGTGAAAAACGCCAAGGCCATGGCCGGTGTATTCATCGAACGCGGCTTTGACGTGGTGTCCGGTGGTACCGAGAACCACTTGTTCCTGCTGTCGCTGATCAAGCAGGACATCTCCGGCAAAGACGCCGATGCGGCGCTGGGCAAGGCGTTCATCACCGTGAACAAGAACTCGGTGCCAAACGATCCGCGCTCCCCGTTCGTCACCTCGGGCCTGCGCTTCGGCACCCCGGCCGTGACCACTCGCGGCTTCAAGGAAGCCGAGTGCAAGGAACTGGCCGGCTGGATCTGCGACATCCTGGCTGACCTGAACAACGAAGCGGTGATCGACGCCGTGCGTGAGAAGGTCAAGGCTATCTGCAAGAAGCTGCCGGTGTACGGCGCTTAATTCAACTTGCCATAAAAAGGGCCCGCGTCGAAAGACGCGGGCTTTTTTATTAGTTCTGTTTTAACGCCCCTATTATTTAATCCAAACCGAACATCTATTGGCAACTTACGACTTGCAATACACACACCCTCGCTACTTAAAGAAAACCCATTAACATTCGATTCCCCTTCAAATAGCCAGAAAGGAATCGATGGCCAATGGACAATAAATCTTTTGAAGCAACACTCAGGATGTTTGATGCTCACGTCAACTTGCTTGAAATACTGCACGGTCAACCGACCCTGGCCACCGTCAGCGCATTCAGCGGTGGTTTCTACAGCGGCAGGCCGCAAACCCATGACCACTCCAACCTGCTTGGCATGAGGCCCAAAGGCCAAGGCATTACCGCCGCAGCCCTGACGTTACAGTTTCGCCCCACCGCGGGTGGCTATAATCTGGTTATAAAAAATACCGGCAAGCATTACGACAAATTCATCAGCCAAAGCTGGTCGGAAGTATTTGGTGCCAAGGGCCCAGATACCAAGACTCCAACAGTGTTTACCCTCTTGGATCATCAGAACCGAACGATCACTCGGGAAAGCATCACCGCCGTGCACTTACCAGTCTCGTTAAGGACACAAAACAATAACTATATAGGCGCATTAAAGGTACGCGGTTCGCCTTATCTTTATCTGGCTGAGTCAGAAGGAAAATCCAAGATAACGTTTATCCTGAGTCTTCTTTAACAAAGGTGGTACAGCGGCGACGTGTGGCCGCCCAGCTGCTGTATCAAGGCAAGTCCGTGGGACATCTCCAGTTAAAGCAGCACGGCTTCGAAACCCGCGCGAATTTTCTCTTCGGGCAGCTCATCGGCAATGAATACGATCACGCTCTCCCGGGTTTCGCCTGGGGCCCATTCGGTGTCCCAGTCGAAACCGTACAGCTTGAGTACCCCTTGGAAGACGAGTCGACGGGGTTCACCAGCAATGTTCAGCACACCCTTGTAGCGCAGCAGCTGTTTGCCGTGCTCTTCCAGCAGCTGGTTCATGAACTCGCTGAGCTTGTCGATATTCAGCGCCTTGTCGGTGCGCAGCACGAGGCTGCTGATTCGATCGCCTGTGGTTGCCTTGCCAACCGGACGAAGACTGAACCCGGCGCCCAGGTCCGCGTTGAGATTGAATCCTCGGATGTCGAGCAGTTCGGCCAAGTCGATGTTGCCGTGTTCTACGACCCGGATCGGCGCCCGTCGGTTAATGCGCGTCAACCGCTCGCCCAGTGCCTTGACCTGAGCCGCATCCACCAGATCGGTCTTGCTCAGGAGCAACCGGTCGGCAAATCCGACCTGGGCCTGGGCGATGGCCTGGGTCAGGTGGATTTCGGCGTGGGCCGCGTCTACCAAGGTCAGAATGCCGTCGAGGATATAGCGCTCGCGCAGATCCTCGTCGATGAAAAAGGTCTGGGCCACGGGTGCCGGGTCGGCCAGTCCCGTGCATTCGATCACCAGGCGATCAAAGTGGATTTCTCCGCTGTCCAGCCGTTCCAGCAGTAGATAAAGGGCCTTGGTCAGGTCGGTGTGAATCGTGCAGCAGACACAACCGTTGGCCAGGGTCATGACTTGCACCGGCTCGTCACCCAGTAGCTGGGTGTCGATCCCGGCGTCGCTGAATTCGTTTTCGATCACAGCGATTTTCAGGCCGTGCTCGGCCTTGAGCAGGTGGCGCAGCAACGTGGTCTTGCCCGCACCGAGGAAGCCGCTGAGGATCGTGACCGGGATGGGAGAGGACAAACTGGATCTCCTGTTTTGAAATGAAGGAAGGCGCACAAAACAACTGTGGGAGCGAACAGTTCGCTCCCACAGGATTTACCTCAACTCAACAACACTTGGGCCCACCCTTGCCACCGTAACGGGCCTCCTGGCGTTCGCGGAAGAACGCCTCGTAGTCCATCAGCGGTTTGTCGGGGTGCTTGGTTTGCATGTGCTCGACGTAGTTGTCGTAGTCGGGCATGCCGACCATCAGGCGGGCGGCCTGACCGAGGTATTTAC